>CADBNW010000097.1 GCA_902796025.1 uncultured Eubacteriales bacterium | reverse complement strand
TTCCGCTCTGCGGAACGTGTTGGCTCAAATTGAAAATTTGAGGCAACACGCCTTGCGCCCGGAAACTTCCGCAGAAGTTTCAGCAAAGACTGCTATCCTATCGCCCACGCGATCAAGCCATGGCGTTTCGACCAAACAACAATAACAGGATAGCCCAACCATCCGATTGAAATGAATCTCCGATTCATTTCAATCGAGAAGCTTTGCTTCTAATAATATACGCCGTAGCTCCTCGCCGTCTCGATCATCGCCCGGATGTTTTCATCCGGCGTGTCGCGGCCGCACTGGTCGCCCGTGGAAAGGATGAAGCGCCCGCCCTCCGCCGCGTCGTCGATAGCCTTGCGGGAGGCCCGCCTTACCTCCTCCGCGCTTGCGCGCAGCATCACGTTCGTGGTGTGCAGATTGCCCTTTAGCACCAGCGTGTCCCCGTAGAGCTGCTTTATCCGCTTAAGATCGCAGTTTCCCATCGGCGGGATCTCCAGCGGGTCGATCACGCTTAGATCCGTTTCGTCGTGGCAGATCCTGATCAGCTCCTTTTCGGGGCCGCAGGAATGGACGTGGGAGGGGATGCCGTACTGCTTGCATAGGGACGAAATGGTCTTAACAATCGGAAGGCCAAGCCGTCTGAACATGTCGACCGTCTGATACACCAATGTGCCGGAGCCGCCGCAGCAGATGAAATCCGGCTTTGTCTCAAGGCTCATGAGCTTGTGGAAGCGTTTGACGGATTTTTTCAGGTACTCATCTGCGGCCTCGTAAAACGGCTCCGGATCGTCGTAGTATTTGTAGATCTGCTCCGCGTTCGTCACAAAGGTCGTTCGCCCGCACCATACGCCCACCAGCCCCTGTTCGCCCATTTCCTGCTTTGCGGCGCGCAGCAGCGCCTCTCCCTCGAGGCCTGCGTAGGGGTTTTGCTTTTCGACGGTTTCAAAATGGTTCGGTTCAAAATCGACGCCCGCCTTTCCAAGGGGCACGCCCCGCATCGGCGGATTTGCCCGGAAATAGATGTTGGCCCTGTCGTACCAGAAGATCCTGCCGTTTGCGCTTTTATACTTTCGCGTCACGATGCAGTCTTCGTCGCGCCTGACGATGGCCTCGCGCTCGTCACGGTCGATCTCGCCCAGCTCCTCAAAGCGAATGTGCGCAAAGCCGTCCATGAACGCGTCAAAGCCGAATCTCTTTGCGCAATCGATGTACGCCTTCCACTGCGGGATCTTTTCATATAGATAGATGTCCCAAAAAGGCAGGCCCGTGAGCCTTGCGGGGATCATGTTGGACGTGTCCGGGCTCACCGGCACACGATCCGGGATCTCCCCGCGCAGCACGGTCAAAAGACGCTGTCTTGGTGTCATTGCGCTAAGCCCCCTTTCCCTTGCGTCTGCAATTATACCGCCGCGCCGGGAAAGATGCAATCGGATTTTGATCCCGCCTTGTACAATATCGTTTAGATGCATCGTCCACGAGATCAGCCGCCGGGCTTGCCGGGAGCCGGTGAAGCGTGGTATAATTTCAGCATTACCTGCAAGCTTGGAGGAAACGACATGAAATCAAGCGCTTTGCCTGTGTACATATGGGGCCCGATACTTCTTTTGCTGATGCTGTTTGGCTCTTTTGAACATCAGCCGGAAGGGAGCCTAACGGAGATCGCCGTCTATGAGCAGGGCGAGCTGGGCAGTCAGCTTACAGTATACAGCGTAGGCGAACCGGCCTTTCCCTTTGGCCCTGAAAACGGGCGCTTCGTCCTTGAAAGGGACGGAAGCGTTCTGGCCGCCCTTGACTTTGTCCTCTATAACGACGGTAAGCAGCCGGACGCGGACAATTTTGCCGTCAGCTGGGAGGCGGACGGCGTCCGGGTCACCGTGAGCGCCGAGGAGCAGGAGGACGCAACTTACTTCTTATACTATGACGGTCGCAGCGCGATAGAGCCCTGACGCGGGCAAGGCAGGCTTTCTTACGATCAGTAGCCTTCACAGTGCATTTTTTGATTCACTTTTTCTGCAGCCCTCGATGCATTTTGTTAGCAAAATGTTAACGGCAAAAATTAGCACTCACCTATTGACAGTGCTAACAAAACGAGTATAATTATACGCGAACGAAGGGAAAGGAAGTCCGAAGGGACGGGCCCCGAGTTCACGCTTCAACATGCGACGACCTACGCAGACACACCCCCTGCGACGGGCGCTTCCCACGGGAGGCAATCACAGCAGGTGCGTTTTCAAAGCGCAGCAGTCAAAGGAGGTAAGAGTTATGTTGATGCCTAGTATCTTTGCTGAAAACCTGTTCGATGAATTCTTCGGTGACATGGATCGCCAGATGCGGCGGATGGACCGCAGACTCTACGGCAAAAACGCCGCCCGCGAAATGAAGACCGACGTGCACGAGCACGAGGATCATTACGAGGTGGACATCGACCTGCCCGGCTTCACGAAGGACGAGATCACCCTGGAGCTTGAAAACGGCTACCTGACCGTGACGGCGGCCAAGGGCCTCGACAAGGACGAAACCGGCGACAAGGGCAAATTGATCCGCCAGGAGCGCTACACCGGCACCCTGCAGCGCAGCTTCTACGTGGGCGATCAGATCACCCGCGAGGAGATCAGCGCAAAGCTGGAGCACGGCGTGCTGATGATCTGCCTGCCTAGGAAGGACGAAAAGAAGCTGCCCGAAAAGCAGACGATATTGATTGAATAAGTGGTAAGCGTAAGCCCCGATCCGGCAATTGTGCCGGATCGGGGCTGTTTTTGGGTTTGCCCTCCCCCATGGACAAGCTGCTTTTGAACATCCGGAACAACCCTGAAAATTTATACAACATTTTCAGAAAAAATGCACAATTTGCTATTGCATAATAATGTTAAACGGCATATAATACACGTCATAATTAACATAAAGCCTTAACGCGTCGTTTCCACACAGGAGGTGCGCAGGGATATGGCTCAAGTTACCGGCATGGCAAGGCGGCATCACAGGCGCAGTATATGGCTAAGGGCCTGGCAATGCAGGGAGCTGTACCTGTTTTTGCTGCCTGCGATCGCGCTCGTCTTCGTTTTCAGCTATGTGCCGATGTACGGCATCACCATAGCGTTCAAAAACTACAAGCCCTCCAACGGCTTTCTGGGCAGCGAATGGGTGGGCCTGCAGCACTTTATCCGCCTGTTCACCCTGCCAAAGTTCAAGGTGATCGTGGGCAACACCTTCATCATCAGCTTCATGAGCATCGTGCTGGGCTTTCCCTTCCCGGTGATGCTGTCGCTTATACTGAACCAGCTGCGCTCAGAGCGCTATAAGCGCCTGATCCAGACCGTGACCTACATGCCGCACTTCATTTCCACTGTGGTGATCGTCAGCATGCTAAGCGTGTTTTTGAGCACCAAGTACGGCATCTACCGCTACTTTTGCGATCTGATGGGCGCGCAGCCGGTAAACCTGATGGGCTCCACCAAGCTGTTTCGCTGGCTGTACGTGTTTTCCGGCATCTGGCAGCACACCGGCTGGAACACCATCATTTACCTTGCGGCGCTAAGCAGCATAGACGTTGGGCTGTACGAGGCCGCCACCATCGATGGCGCCAACCGCTGGCAGCGCATGGTGCATATCGATATCCCCTCCATCGTTCCAACGATGATCATTTTGATCATACTGGATTCCGGAAGCGTTTTGTCGGTGGGCTTTGAAAAGATCTTCCTTATGCAGAACCCCTCAAACGAGTCCGTGTCCGAGGTCATCAGCACCTACACCTACAAAATGGGCCTTCAGTCCATGCAGTACAGCTTCTCCACCGCGGTCAACCTGATGAACACGCTGGTCAACTTTGTAATGCTGTTTCTGGTCAACTTCATCGCCCGCAAAACCAGCGAGTACAGCCTTTGGTAAGGGAGGGGAGCAGCCTTGTTCAAACGCATGCAGCGCACAAATGAAGACATCGCCTTCGACGCCCTGTTCAACATCCTGGGCTTTCTGGCGCTGTTTATCACCTTCTACCCCATGTACTTCGTGGTGGTGGCGTCCTTTTCCGATCCGCGCCTGGTGCTTGCGGGTAAGACCTTCGTCCTTCCCCGCGGGATCACGCTGGAGGGCTACAAGCTGGTCTTCGACGACCCAAGGGTATGGACGGGCCTTAGGAACACGCTTGGCTATACCCTTGGCGGCACGGCGATCTCCCTTACGGTTACGATGCTTGCCGCCTACGCGCTTTCCCGAAAGGAGCTGCCGTTTCGGGGCGTGATCATGCTGTTTTTCACCGTGACCATGTTTTTCAGCGGCGGCCTGATCCCCACTTACCTTGTCATAAGCGGGCTTGGGCTTTTGAACCGCTACTGGGTCATGGTGCTGCCGGGCGCGGTCAGCGTATACAATATCATCATCATGCGCACGTTCTTTTCCACCAACATCCCGGAAGAGCTGTTTGAAAGCGCCCGCCTGGACGGCTGCTCCTACACCCGCTTTTTCTTTTATATCGGCCTTCCGCTGTGCAAGGCCATCGTCGCGGTCATATCCCTGTATTACGCGGTGGGCTACTGGAACGAATATTACAAGGCCCTGATCTACATCAGCGACAGCGAAAAGACCACCCTGCAGATGGTGCTAAGAAACATCCTTTTGTCCACCCAGGAATCCGCCGACCAAAGCGGCATGGACTATTCCAGCCGCCTGATGACCGCGGAGCAGATCAAGTACGCCCTGATCGTGGTATCCACTCTGCCCATCATGCTGGTATATCCCTTCCTGCAAAAGTTCTTTGCAAAGGGCGTCATGCTGGGCTCCATCAAGGGCTGAGAGCGATTAAAACCGACTACGGTCGGTAAATATTAAAGGAGGCAAGACCATGAAGAAACTGTTGACTGTGCTGCTTGCGCTGATCATGGCGTTTGGCTGCCTTAGCCTCGTTTCCGCAGAGGACGAGAAGGTAAAGCTCACTGCGGTCATCGTGCAGCACTCTGCCTGCCCGGACTTCGACGACAGTCCCATGTGGCTGAAGATCGCCGAGGAAGCCGGCGTCGAGCTGGTTTGGGAGACCGTAAGAAGCGACTGGGCCACCCGCAAGAGCGTGCTCATCGGCACCAATCAGATGCCCGATCTGTGGATCGGCGAGTACAACCTGAACGTCTCCGACATCCAGAGCAACCAGGAGTTGTTCGTAAAGCTCAACGATTACATCGAGGGCTCCACCAACGTCAAGAAGATGTTCGACGAGCATCCGGAGCTGTACACCCCCATCACCTTCCCGGACGGCTCCATCTACTCCATCCCCATGTTCACTGCCGGCGGCGTGCGCGAGATCTCCGACTGCTGGTTCATCAATAAGACCTGGCTGGACCAGCTGGGCTACGACGTGCCCGACACCCTGGACGACCTGTACGAGGTGCTTGTGGCCTTCAAGGAGAACGATCCCAACGGCAACGGCGAAGCGGACGAGATCCCCTTTGTGGACTTCCAGGAGGCCGCGGGCATCTTCGCCAACGCCTACGGCATCGTACAGAACACCAGCGTGGACTGGTTCGCCATTGACGACGACGGCGAACTGTACTTTGCCCCCACCACCGAGGCCTTCAAGGAGACCATGAAGTTCATGCGCAAGTGCTTCGAGGCCGGCCTGGCCGATCCCGAGGCCTTCACCCAGCCTTGGCAGGATTACTATGCCTACTGCGGCGGCGAGACCGCCATCGGCGGCATCGGCATCGCCTGGACCATCGAGGCTCTGATGCCCAAGACCGAGGATCAGTACGTGCTCATGCCCGCCCTGAAGGACGAAGAGGGCCGTCAGTTCTTTAACGTCTCCGGCCAGCCCGCCCGTCCCATCGGCTACGCCATCAGCTCCAGCTGCAAGGACATCGACGCCGCGTGGCGCGTGATCGAAGCGGCCTACGCGCCCGACAACGGCCTGCAGCTCGCCTTTGGCCAGATCAATCCTCCCGAGGGCAAGGGCGGCCTGATCGCAAACGACGACGGCACCTACACCGTGGTGGATCCGCCCGAGGGAATGAACTGGGATATCTGGAACATCTCTCAGACCTCCTTCCGCGCCACCTCCTATGTGTGCGAGGAAGACTACGCCAAGATCCGTCCCTCCGGAGACATGATCACCAAGGCGGAGATCAACGACTTCTACGCCCCCTACCAGGGCCATGCGGTCATGCCCAGCTGCTACATCTTCGACAACGAGACCAACGATGAGCTGAGCGTACTGAAGACCGACATCAACTCTCTGGTCAACCGCCGCATCGCCGACTGGGCGGAAGGCAAGCGCGACATCGACGAGGATTGGGACACCTACCTTTCCGAGCTCGAGGCGCTGGGCGTGGACCGCTATGTCGAGATCTACGCAAACAGGTACAATCAGGACAAATAAGCCTTGAGCGCCCTGGCGGCAAACAAAGCCCGCCATAAGGGAAGCCGGGATCCACTTGGAAAAGCGGACCCCGGCTTTTGTTTGGGCAAAAGGCTTTTTATTTACAGGATAAAGCAGAGCAGATAAACGTCCTCCACCTCAAAGCGGCGCAGCCAGGTGAACTGCCACCTTGGGTTCAGCTTGTTGAGGGGGCTTACAATAAACTCAAGCGCCTCGTTCAGAAGCTTTGCGCTTTCAAAGCGCACGCCAAGAGAGCGCCGCCCGTTTTCACGAGCGTAGCTGACCATGCTGTTCAGGCGGTACTGCCAGTCCTCGCCCAGCACTTTGCCATTGTAAACATAGTAGTTGCACGCCGTCGCATCGCAGACGGGGTTTGTGAAGCCGAGCTGCGCGGGAACGGGGTCGGGGGCATGGGTGCGCCTGATCTCGATGGTGGTCACATTGAAGTAGGGCTTGTAATCGTCGTACAGGGTGTATATGTCCGCATCGTTCCAGGTGGGGTCGTAATGATACCAGCGGCCTTCGATTTGCACCACGTTCCACATGTGGCCATAAGTGTGGCCGGTCTCGTCGCTGATGGTGCCAAGATTCGAAAGGCAGCTTATGCCAAAGTACCTTAGCGCATATAGCGCGGCGTTTGCGTAGCCCATGCAGTTGGCCGTGCCCTCTATAAGCGCGGCGTAAGAAGTGCGGGTCCGTTCTTCCAGGCTTAGCGGCAGCAGGCTGAAAGCGCCGGGCTGATCGCTGTACGCGCAGTGTTCGCAAAGGTACCCGTCCAGCGCAAGCTGCTTTTCGTACTCGCTATCTCCCCACTCCGGGCGCTGTTTGATCGCTTCCAGCGCTTTATTGCACTCCTCCAGCATCCGGCGCATTTTTTCGGGATGGGAAGCAAGCCAGGCTTTGGAGGGCACTTGCAGGCTGAGATACGTGTCGTGCGTTTCAGGCGGAATGTACATGAGCTCCGGACAGTCGTACAGCAGGACGAAATTGACCCTCTGGATGCTCTGCCAGTTGTAGGAGCTCAAAAGATAGTTCCACAGGGAGGAGTCGCCAAGGGCGATGGCGTCGTAGCGCGCGGAAAACAGCCTGCGCTCGGCGGGCGTAAGAAGCTGATAATAGTAGTGCATTTCCGGCTCGTAGCTGTGCCACACCTCGGCGCTGGGCTCTTCGGCATAGGGCTTTTGCAGCACGGCCAGACCGGGCTTCAGCCCAAGCAGCAAAATGGCAGCAAGCAGCAGGGACAGGCATCTTTTTTCCATGCGTGTTTCCTCCATCCTTTCTGATTGTCATGATATGCGCGTCTATATATAAAACGGTTTTCGCACCCATTTGTGACATTCTTTTGTGTTAATTCTTGTTTAAATCGTTCATTCTCGTTCTATCATACCATTTTCCAGAAAAAGCAGGTGGACGGCGTTTATTCCGCCGTCCACCTGCCGGACGCGCCGCAGGGCAGCACGCCGCCGCTTCGCACGGGCAGCGCGACCTCCTGCGCGTCCACATGGCCGCCGCGCGTCGCGCCCAGCGTCATGCCCAGCAAATTGGAGAGCACCGCCGGCTGAAGGCCGGTGGTATAGCTGTTGATCAGCATAAACAGAGGCTTATCGCTGATCAGGCCCGCGCAGGCGGAAACCAGGCGGTACAATTCGTCCTCGATGTGCCAGATCTCCCCCTTGGGGCCCCGGCCGTAGGAGGGCGGATCCATGATCACAGCGTCGTAGCGGCTGCCGCGCCGATTTTCCCGCTCCACGAATTTGATCGCGTCGTCCACGATCCAGCGCACGGAGCTGTCGCCGATGCCGCAGGCGAGGCGGTTCTCCCCCGCCCACTGCACCATGCCCTTCGCCGCGTCCACGTGGGTCACAAGCGCCCCCGCCGCGGCGCAGGCACAGGTCGCCCCGCCCGTGTAGCCGAAAAGGTTCAGCACCCTTCCGCCGCCGCGCTTTTGGATCAGCGCGCTCATCCAGTCCCAGTTGACCGCCTGCTCCGGGAAAAGGCCCGTGTGCTTGAAGCTTGTGGGATGCACGATAAAGCGCAAATCGCCGTAGCCCACCTGCCACTTATCGGGCAGGGGGCGTATGAACTCCCACTCGCCGCCGCCTTTGGAGGAGCGGTGGTATCTGGCGTCGGCCCTTGTCCAAAGCGCCGCGTCCTGCTTTGGCCAGATCACCTGGGGATCGGGACGGGAGAGGATGATCTTGCCCCATCTCTCCAGCTTCATCCCGTCCCCGGTGTCCAGCACCTCATAATCGCGCCATTTGTCAGCAATATACATATCCGTTTACAGCCTTTCGGGCAGCGTGCGCATGGAGGTGGCAAAGGGAGCGTTGCCGTCCCGGTAGGGGCGCATGACGAAGGCCAGGCGCACCGCGTCCTTCAGGTACAGGCGGTACTTTTCCTGCGGCTCGGGCCCGCAGGAATTGGAGCCCAGCGCGCCCTGCCGCCAGTCGATGGACAGGGTGATGTCGTCGGAATACTCCAATTCCGGCGTGTGCTGGGCTTTTGCCAGCGCCTCGTCCGTATAGTTGTGCGCGGTAAAGGAGAAGCCATCCTCCGCCGCCTCCTCGCAGATGAACAGCATGCCGCTGCCCGTTTCGTCGGTGAGGGCCAGGGCGCGGGTGTCGGCGTGCGCGCCGTTTTCCTGCGGGCGCACGTAGGGCTCGTGGGTATCCTCCACGTCCATGCGCCAGGTGCCAACGCGCGCTGCCAGCTTCATGTCCGGATAGCTCTCGATGGGGCCTCTGCCGTACCAGGTCAGGTGCTCGTACGCGCCGGAAACAGTGGTCTGCACGCCAAGGCGGGCAAGGTAGGGCAGGCTGTCGCGCAGGGGCTTGATAGTGATCTCGGTGCGGATGTCGCCGTTTCCGTAGACCGTCCACACCGTGGTGGTCTCGATCAGGGGCATGATGTTGGGCCCCGCGTGCACGTGCACGGCGGTCGCGCGGGCGACGGAGGGCGAAAGCTTTTGCAGCGTAAAGGAGCGCATCTTTGCGGATATCTTATGCAGCTTGAACTTTTCCCACTCGAGGCGCGCGCGGTGATCGTTGTCCGTGGGGGCGCGGTAAAGGTTCAGATGGAAGGGGTGTTCCATGAGCTTATTGCCGCCCTGCTCCCAGGCGTTCAGTACGCCCGTGTGCACGTCGAACTCCACGCAGAAGTCGTCGCCCAGCACGATGCCGTCGTGCTCCGCCACGCTGATCTCGGGCATGCCTGCGCTGGCAAGCACGCGCAGCGCGGGCTGCGCATCCGTTTTCAGCTGCGCATGCGCCACCTCGTGGCCCGCGCCCGCGTAGAGGGTATCTGTGGCCTGCACGACGCGGATGTCAAGCAGGACCTCGCCGTCTTTGCAAAGCGCAAAGGGAAGGCTTATCTGCTTTTTGCCACCGGGCGCGATGCCGCTAATATCCAACGGGCAGGAGCGCAAAACGACGCCGTCCCGCAGAAGGCTGATCCTTGCGGACAGGTGATCGGTGCCAAGGAAGGAGAAGCGGTTTTCGCAAACCAGCTTGTCCCCCTCCATGCGGAATTTTACGGGCTCGATGGCCTGCTTGAGCGCCCACAGGCCCGTGTGGGGCGTGCGGTCGGGATAGTTGAGCGCGTCCACGCAGAAGTTGGAATCGTTCGGCCAGTCGCCAAAGTCGCCGCCGTAGACGTAGTAGGGCTCGCCCTCCTGCGTCAGCACCTCCATGCCATGATCCACCCACTCCCATACGCAGCCGCCGATCAGGCGGTCGTAGGAATAGATGGCGTCCCAGTACTCCGGCAGGGAGCCGGGGCCAAGGCCCATGGCGTGCGCGTATTCGCACATGAAGTAGGGGCGCTCCTCGTCGGTGCGCTGTCCCTCCGCGATCACGGTCTCGACCGGCGGATACATCACGCTGATCACGTCCGTGGCCTTATGCCCGGCGCGGTCGCCCTCGTAGTGGATGGGACGGGAGGGATCGAGCTCACGCACCCGCGCGTACATCGCGTCGTGATTGCGCCCGTAATAGCTTTCGTTGCCCAGCGACCAGAAGATGATGGAGGGGTGGTTTATGTCCCTTTGCACCATGCGCTCCGCGCGGTCCACGAAGGCCTTCTCCCACTCCGGCTCGGCGGCAAAATCGTAGAACATCTTTTTGTCGCTGCTGACCCAGGTGGCGTGATACGCGCCGTGGCACTCCAGATCCGTTTCGTCGATCACGTACAGGCCGTACTCGTCGCACAGATCCAAAAAGCGCGGGTCGTTGGGATAGTGCGAGGTGCGCACGGCGTTGATGTTCATCTGCTTCATAAGCGTCACGTCCCTAAGCAGGCTGCTCATGGGCGTCACGTGGCCGAGGCGGTAATGGGTGTCGTGGCGATTCACGCCCTTGATCTTTACGCTTACGCCGTTTACGAACAGGCCGTTTTTGCGAAGCTCCACGCTTTTGAAGCCGATCATCAGCCTGACGACCTCAAGCACCTGCCCGTTTGCCTTGAGCGTGGCGTACAGGGCGTAGCGCTCCGGGATCTCGGCGCTCCACTTATGGACGTTAGGCACGTCGAAGTGCGCCTTGCTGCCCTTTAGGACCGCGCAGGAGATCTGCGCGCCCTCGTATTCAAGGCTCAGTTCCAACTCGGCGCTTCCGCAGACCTCCGCCTCGACGTCGAGCGCGCCGTCCTGATAGCCGTTTGCAAGCGCGGGGCGGGCGATCAGGTTCACGATGTGGCTGGAAGGGCGCTTCAGCAGATACACGTCGCGGAAAATGCCGCTTAGACGCCAGAAATCCTGATCCTCAAGATAGGTGGCGTCGCTCCACTTGTGCACCTTCACCATCAGTTCATTCAGCCCCTCCTCGCAGTAGGGGGTGATGTCGAACTCCGCCGGCATGTGCGAGACCTTGGAAAAGCCCACAGGGTTTCCGTTCACATAGACGAAGAAAGCGCCGTTCACGCCGTCAAAATTCAGGTGCAGTTTGCCGCTTAGATCCTTTTGGGAAACCTCGAAGAAGCGGCGGTACAGGCCGATCGGGTTTGCGTCCGGAACGTGCGGGGGATCCAGCGGGATGGGATAGGTGACGTTGGTGTACTCCGGCACGTCGTAGCCGTACATCTGCCAGTTGCCGGGCACGTCGATCTGATCCCACTCCAGATCGTCCAGCTCCAGGCTCTCGTCCTCGTCTTCGTCCCGTCCAGCGTAGGCGCACCACTCCTCAGGCAGGTCGCCGTCTTCGATGTAGGCAAAGTCCCAGCTGCCATTCAGGCTCTTATAAAAGGGATCGAAATCCCGCGCGCCGGCCTCGGCGCCCTCCCGGTCGGGATAGGGAATAAAGGAAGCCCTGGGCTTCATGCGGTTTATGTGAAGAGTGCCGGGGTCCTGCCACGGGCAAGTTTTCATAGCCAATTCCTCGCTTCATCTTATTTCACGGCTTTGCCGTATCGATGGTATGATTATACCAAGCGCGCGGCGCAAATGCAATCGTCGCACAGGAAAACTTTGACGCAAAAGCGCCGTGAGCTGTTAAATCGTCTGTCAGAAGCGCTTTTATGTTGAAGCAAAAGGCGGGCTTTGCTATAATTAAATTGGGAAAGTATGATTACAGGAGAAAACGACGATGGAAAGATGGGCTTATGCTTCTGGTATCAAGGGCCGCTTTGACGCGCCGCCCAGCAGGGTGCCCGCGGGGGACGTGGACGTCTCCGGAAACGGGCGCTGGCGGATCTGGGAGTTTGCGGGCACGAAAATCGACGCGCCGATCCTGGGAAACGGCGATTTGCTGAGCGCCTTTGCGGGGCCGACGCGCTATCCCCAGTTCTGGCTGACCACGAACGACTTTTGGCAGATGGAGTCAAACCCCAACTACGAGTTTTTTCACGACAACGCGGTGGCAAAGCGCGACCCGCCGGTAGCCATGGGCAGCCCAAGGCCGCTTGGGCGCATCGTCTTTGACGCGCCAGCATTTGAAAACGCCCGCTACGAGGCCTGGCAGGAGTACCTTAGCGCAGACACCTGCGCCCGCTTCACGCGGGCGGACGGCGGCTGTCTTACGATCAAAAGCTGGGTGGCCGCCACCGAAAACGAGCTGATCGTCGAGTTTGAATCCACCGTCGCCTGCCCCCTGTCGTTTTCTTTTTTCTTTCCAAACGAGCTTGGCAAGGGCTGCGACGTGGGCGTGGACTGCATGGGCGACTGCGACGACGACAAGCAGCTCGCCGGCACCTTCAAGGGCCTGATCGGCGGCCGCCCGCTGCAGCTGCAAAACAAAAAGGGCGGGCTGCTATGGGGCTACAGGGAGTTCAGCGACCACGTGGACGTCGCCACAAAATGCGCCTTCGGCGCGCGCTTTTTGGGAGCGGAGGACGTTTCCATCCAAATGGAGCCGGGCAAAAAATATACCTTCGTCGCGGCCGTTCGCTCCTGGGCCAAAACCGCCCGCCCTGTGGAGTACGCAAGATCCCGCGCGCGCTGGATAAGCGAAGCGGACATCGCTATTTTGCGGTCGCAGCACGAGGACTGGTGGAAGCGCTTTTGGTCGGTTTCCGGCATAGAGCTCGAGGACGAAACGCTGATGCGCGCCTACTGCACCTCTCAGTACATGATGGGCAGCCTTTCGCGGGATCTCGACTATCCCCCGAACATCCTGGGCATCAGCACCTTCGACCGCATGGCCTGGAATGGAAACTACAAAATAAACTACAATCACCAGTCGCCATACCTTGGGCTTTTGGCCTCCGGCCACTTTGAGCAGGCCGATCCCCACGACGCGCCCTATCTGGACATGCTGGACATCAGCCGCGAAATGAGCTGGCGTCTGCTTGGGCACGGGGGCGCGTATCTGCCACTGGGGCTCGGCCCAAAGGGGATGGTGAGCGAGGCGCTGCTTTTGAACATGAAATCCCAGGGCGTGCACGGGGCGCTGAACATGCTGATGCGCTGGCGTCTTAGCATGGACGGGGCATATTTAAGGAAGGTCTTTCCCTATCTTCTGTCCGTCGCGGAGTTCTGGGAAGCGGATCTTGTCGATGTAGACGGCGTTTTGCACGTGCGGGGCGACGGCATGCATGAGCGCACCTGCCGGAACATCCGCGAGGACGGCGCGCCGGAGGACCCCACGAACACCCTTGGCTACCTTCGTTCCTTCTTTGCGGACATGATACTGGCCGCAGGCTTTCTAAAGCTAAGTACGGACAAAATACCCGTCTGGCGGGACATCCTAAAGCGCCTTGCGCCCTACAGGATTGGCACCATCGAAAGCATACGCGACAATCCCACCCTTTGGAACGAGGGAAAGATCGGCGTAAAGGAGCTGGTGCCCAAAACTCTCCAAAGCGTGCCGGTGTTCTTTAACGAAGGAAGGGGCAGCGCGTGGTCTTTGAACTTCCCGGCCAACATCATGCACATTTATCCCGGCGGCGCGATCGGGCTGGACTCTGATCCCGCGCTTTTGAGCGCAGCAAGAAACACCATCCAGGCCCTCAGCGAAATGGAGCACGCCTGCAAGGGGCTCAGCTGGGACGGCAGCGCGCAGGTGTTCGTGCGCGGCGCGTGGAACGCGACAAACCTCGGCTGTCTGTTTTTTGTTGCGGCGGTGCGCGTGGGCTACGATCCCGAAATCATCCTTGAGGAGCTTAAGGACAAGATCCAGCGTTTGGGCCTGCCCAACGGCTTTTTGGACAAAAATCCCCACGGCATCGAAAACCTGTCCACCGTGCCCAACACCCTACAGGAGATGATGCTTTTGTCCCACGAGGGCGTATTGCGCTTTTTCAGGGTGTGGCCCAAAAAGGCGCAGCCGAACGCCCGCTTCTTTGGCCTGTACGCCTACGGCGGCTTTATCGTGGACGCAAGCCTTGCGGGAGGCGAGGTGGAGCGCGTATGCATCCGCTCGACCGCGGGCAGCACGCTCACCTTTGAAAATCCCTGGACGGGACGGGCGTTTGTAAACGGGCGCGCCTATGCGGGAGAGCGCATAAGCATTGACACGCAGATCGGGGACGAGCTCGTCATCACGCGCGAGGCGGAGGAAGCATAATGGAGATCGAAGGACTGCAGGAGGGGCTGTTTTACAAAAGCCTTTTGGACGAGACGCGCGCGCGCCTTCCTGAGGAAACGGACGAAAAGACCATAAAGCGCGTAGCCTGGCTGTACGCGCAGTACGGCTGCAACAATTACACGGACACCAAAGGTTATCCCTTCCGGGGCGAGGACGTGCAGGACGCCGTGTCCCTTTCAAAGCGCGAGGGCATGGCGCTGGCCCAGTGGCTTTTGGAACTGGGCCTTTTGCAAAAGGGCAAATTCGACCGCTACTTTTTTCCGGACAAATGGTTAAGCAGCGCCGCGCTGCCAAACTGACGGGAGAAATACGCATGGAGTATGTATATTACGTTTCGCCTGATGGCTGCGACGACGCCCCCGGAACCTCGCAGCTTTTCCCCTTTGCAAGCCTTCAGGGCGCGTTCAACGCTTTAAAGCGCATAGACAAAAGCAGCGGAAGCGCCACCATCTATGTGGAGGCGGGGCTGTATTTTGAAAAAGCGGGGCTTACGGTGGAGCGGGAAGCCTTTGGGAATCCCGATTTCAGGATCCGCGTCGTGCCTCAAAACGGTAGGGTGCGCCTGACCGGCGGGCGGAGGCTTAAGCAGATCGGACGAAAGGGCGACGTCCTCGTCTACGACGCAGGCGGCCTGGATATAAAGGAGATCTATCTGAACGGGCGGCGCATGATCAAGGCGCGCTACCCCAAATTCGATCCCTCCAATCCTTACGGCGGCGGCTGGCTGTTCGTGCCGGGGCGTCAGGTGAACATCTACCAGCCCGGCGCGGGGGACGAAAGCAGCTTTATCTCCCCTACCGACCGGCCAGCAAACTGGGCGCACATAGACGAGGTGGAACTGTTCATCTTTCCTCGCTTCAACTGGCAAAGCGACATCGTGCCGCTGAAGGCCTTTGACACTGCCACGCGCCGCGTGTCCCTTGCCCGCCCCTGCGCGCAGATGATCTACCCTACCGACCGCTTTTACTTTCAAAACGTAAAGGAGGAATTGAGCGATCCCGGCGAATGGTACTTCGACAAGCGGGAAAACAAGGTGTACCTGATCCCCTTTTCAGACATGGAGGGCAAGCTTACCGTGCTAACCCCCATCGCGGAAAACATCATCCGCATCGAGGGCGAGCCGCTGCCGGAGAACTTTCAAAACGGCACCTTTGACGATCTGGACGGCGAGGCCAGTCCCGCCGTTTCCATGCGCTGGAACCAAAAGCCCGAGGGTTACATCCGCTTTGAGCATCTGACCCTCGAATGCTGCCGGGGGGACGGCGTTTTGAACAAGCGCGGGCACGCCATCGAGCTTGCGGGTTGCACGGTGCGAAACACCGGGGCCTGGGGCGTGCGCTTTCTGCGCGGAAAGCACAACCGCATCAGCGGCTGCGATATCTACGATACCGGCACCGGCGGCGTGTACCTCTCCGGCGGCTACCGGGATTCCTTCGGCGGCTTTTACTGCGAGGCGGACAATGTTTTGGACAACTGCTACATCCACCACGTGGGCAGGGTAAACCGCGCGGTCACGGCGGTGGAGGGCTACGGCGTAGGCATATGCATCAGCCACAACCTGATCCACGACTGCTCGCGCACGGGCATCCGCATCCGGGGCAACAAAAATTATGTGGAGTACAACGAGATCCGCCACGTCAACATCGAAACCAGCGACGCCGCGGCCATCAACATGTGCGACCGCAACCTTTCCAATCACGATAACTTCATCCGCTATAACAAGATCCACGACATCATGGGCCTGCACCTGGTAAAGGGCAGGTGGGAGCCCCAGTGCTTTACCTTCGGCATCTATCTTGACGATTTTACCTCCGGCGTGGACATCACCGGCAACCTCATCTACCGCACGCCCCGGGGCGGCATCTTCATCCACGGCAATCAGGACGTGCGCGTGACGAACAACGTGTGCCTGGAGGCAAAAAAGGACATGCTGTTTTTGCGCCGCTGGGGCAAGGGGCTGGAGTACGAGCGCCTGGGCACCCACGGCATGAGCATGACGCGAAACACCTACAGGCACAACATCGTCGCCAGCCACGAAAAGGACTGCGCCGTCTACGCCGTTGAAAACTGCATGGACGAGGACTGGGAGATCGACATGCGGGACAACGAGTTTGACGAAAACCTCTTCTGCACCTACGGGCAGGAGCCGCGCCTGTGGCTGTGCCAGGATCTGGGCTACGACGTGTACGACCGCTGGTTCGAGCCCTTTTCCACCTGGCAGAAAAAGGGGCACGACGTGCACAGCGTGTTTGCCGATCCCCTGTTTGTGGATCCCGAGCACGACGACTATCGCCTGAGGGAGGACTCCCCCGCGCTGAAAATGGGCTTTTTGCCCCTGCCCATCGACGAAATGGGCCCCTACGAGAGCGTGGACCGCGCCACCTGGCCGATCGTGGAGGCCAGCGGCGCGCGGGAAACGCCCGTGGTGATCGACTACTTCCGCGAGGACGCCTGAAGAAAGGATGCAAGCATGTTTGAGCCCATCGATCAGGGAAACGTTTACCGGCAGGAGTATATCGATTCGCTTGAAGGCGCGCTTGAGGCGCTCAGGGACAGGGCCGAGGCGGAAAGGACAGCGTATTTCAGGCAGCACTTCCCTGATAACGCCGGGCCGATCCGCGAAAAGCTGCGCCAGAAGCTTGGCTGGCCGCTAAATGGAGAAAAGCGTAAGATCAAAAGCGTCCGTCAGGAATTTGTGCAAAAGCGGGAGGGCATAAGCGTTTACCGCCTGCAAATGGAGCTTATCTTCGGCATCCGCTTTTACGGCATGCTGTTTGCGCTTAAGGACGGCGCGCGGCGTCCCCTGATCGTCGCCCAGCACGGCGGGCTTGGCACCCCCGAGGTGGTGGGCGGCCTGCTTGAAAGCGGCACGGACAACTACCACCACTTGGTGGAGCGCCTGAACTGCCTTGGCGCAAACGTGTTTGCCCCGCAGATGCTGATTTGGGACCCCAAGCGCTTCAGGGCGCGCGACATCGACGCGCAGGGCGACGTAAACGAGATGCGAAGGCCGCTGGATACGATGCTGCAGCAGGTGGGCTCGTCCCTTAGCGCGATCGAGCTCCACGCGCTTTTCTGCGCGCTGGATCACCTTGGCGATGAGCCCTTTGTACAGCCCGGGCGCATCGGCATGCTGGGGCTTTCCTACGGGGGCTTTTACGCGATGTACGCCTCTGCCCTGGACGAGCGCATCCGCGCGTGCCTGACCAGCTGCTCCTTTAACGAAAGGGGGCGCGGGCGCAGGGTCGCGACGGATTACGTCTGGGGCGACAGCGGCAAATACTTTCTGGACGCGGAGGTCGCGCTGTTGACCTATCCCCGCTTCCTTCGCATCCAGGTCGCAAGACACGATCAGATCCTGCCCTTTGCGGGGGCCGAGCGGGAATACCGGCGCTTTGAGGAAATGGCCCGCGCCCTCACGCACGACGACAGCTGGTATCTGTTCGACCCCTTTGAGGGCCGCCACGAATTTTGTCCCGACGATGAGTGCCTTAGGTGGCTCATCGATCACTGTTAATCGATGGAGGTGGAGTATGCCCGAAACCTATCCCTACACCAAAGGGCCCTTTGAGCCCAGCTTTGAGTCCCTGTACAATTTCACCTGTCCCGACTGGTTCCGGGACGCCAAGTTTGGCCTGTGGTCCCACTGGGGCGCGCAGTCCGTGCCCATGTACGGCGACTGGTACGCCCGCAACATGTACATCGAAGGCAGCGACCAGTACCTGTACCACCTGCGCCACTACGGCCATCCCTCGAAGTTCGGCTACAAGGATCTGGTAAAGCTGTGGAAGGCGGAAAACTTCGATCCCGAGGCGCTGATGGATCTGTATGTAAAAGCGGGCGCAAAGTACTTTTTTGCCCAGACCACGCACCACGACAATTTCTTTAATTACGATTCCAGGCTGCAGCCCTTCAACAGCGTAAACTACGGCCCGCACCGGGACATCGTTGCGGAATGGAAGGCCGCGGCGGTAAAGCGCGGGCTGAAGTTTGGCCTTACCGAGCACCTTGGCGCAAGCTTTGAATGGCTGAACACCAACAAGGGCCACGACGAGCACGGCCCCTACGCGGGCGTGCCCTACGACGGAAACGACAAGGCCTTCGAGCAGTTATACCTGGACAACGCCGAATACCTCGACCTTTCCAAGCCCCGCATGCACTACACCCACGACAAGCGCTGGCCGCCGCGCTGGTACGCGTGCGTAAAGGAAATGGTGGACCTGTTCCAGCCGGACATGCTCTACTCCGACGGCGCGGTGCCCTTCTACGCAAAGGGCGCGACGATCCACGATCCCACCTACGAATCGGGCCTCAAAATGGTCGCGCACCTGTACAACGAAAGCGCCGCGCAAAACGGCGGCGTGAACCAGCGGGTGTACTTCCAGAAGGATTCCCGCCCTGACTTTTACAGGATCGGCCTTCTTGACATCGAGCGCTCGCTGGAGGACGACATCAAGCCCCTGCCCTGGCAGACGGACACCTGCCTTGGCCACTGGTTCTACGACGTGCGCGCGCAGTACAAGGATCACCGCCAGGTGATCGGGCTGCTGGTGGACATCGTCTCCAAAAACGGAAACCTGCTTTTGAACGTGCCCCAAAGGCCGGACGGCACCATCGACGATGAATGCCGCTACACCCTGGAGCAGCTGGCCAAATGGACGAGCGTATGCGGCGAAGGCATCTTCGGCACGCGCCCCTACAGCGTCTACGGCGAAGGCCCCACCCGCCTCAATTCCTCAAAGAGCGAAAAGGCCATCCAAAGCGCGGTAAAAACCCTGATGCCCGGAGCCACGATCTACAACCGCGAGGCGGAGGCGAGCTGGACCGGCTGGGACATCCGCTACACCCAAAAAGCCCAGGAGGGCAAGATCTACGCCTTCGTCATGGGAAACACCCGCGCGGTGAGCCTTACCCGCTTAAAGGAGGCCGCGCAGGTAAAGGGCGTGCGCCTGCTTGGCTATGGCAGCGTGCCCTTCCATGTGCAGGACGGTGCCCTTAGCGTCTACCTGCCCGAGCGCCTGCCCTGCGAAATGGCAAACTGTCTGGAGATCAGCATCTAAACGCCCCCTCGAGCGCGCGGAACGCCGGACAATCTTAACTTCCGCATTACCCATCGCCGCCGAGCGTGTGCTATAATCAAGGATGGAATTTGATGCAGCGCCGCCTGGCGGCGTCAAGGTGTCAACTAAAGGAGGAAAACCATGCAGTATACCCGCGAAGTGGAAGAAATGGTATGCGTGGCAAAGGGCCCAAACCACGGTCCCGCGCCCATCCCCGAGGAAGGCAAATGGATACAGGCCAAAGAGATCAAGGACATCTCCGGCTACACGCACGGCATCGGCTGGTGCGCGCCGCAGCAGGGCACCTGCAAGCTGAGCCTGAATGTGAAAAACGGCGTGATCGAAGAGGCGCTGGTGGAGACCATCGGCTGCTCCGGCATGACCCACTCTGCCGCCATGGCCAGTGAGATCCTGCCCGGCAAGACCATTCTGGAAGCCCTGAACACCGACCTGGTGTGCGACGCCATCAACACCGCCATGCGCGAGCTGTTTTTGCAGATCGTCTACGGCAGGACCCAGTCCGCCTTCTCTGACGACGGCCTGAAGGTCGGCGCCGGCCTGGAGGATCTGGGCAAGGGCCTGCGCTCCATGGTGGGCACCATGTACGGCACCAGAGCCAAGGGCACCCGCTACCTCGAGATGACCGAGGGCTACGTGCTGAAGCTCGCCCTGGACAAGGACGATCAAGTCTGCGGTTACCAGTATCTGTCCCTTGGCAAGATGATGGACGCCATCAAAAAGGGCATGAGCCCCAACGAGGCCTACGAGAAGAACATCGGCACCTATGGCCGCTTCAAGGCCGAGGACGGCGCGGTCAAGTGGATCGACCCGCGCAAGGAATAAGGAGGTATACGGAGAATGGCACTTTTTGAGAACTATGAAGGCCGCATGCCCCAGCTTCAACCCGTGCTCGACAAGTACGGCTTCAAGGATTTCGACGCCGTAAAGGCTTACAACAATTCCAAGGGCGTTGACGCCTATAAGATCGTGGAAAGCACCCAGCCCATCTGCTTTGAAAGCGCCAAGTGGGCTTACGAGCTCGGCGCCGCCATCGCGATGAAGGAGAATGCCAGGAGCGCCGCCGAGGCCGCCAAGTGGATCGGCGTCGGCCTGCAGGCGTTCTGCATCCCCGGCTCCGTTGCCGACCAGCGCCAGGTGGGCATCGGCCACGGCAACCTTGGCGCGATGCTGCTGGACGAGGAGACCGAGTGCTTTGCCTTCCTGGCCGGCCACGAGTCCTTTGCCGCCGCAGAGGGCGCGATCAAGATCGCTCTGAACGCCAACAAGGTGCGCACCAAGCCCCTGCGCGTTATCCTGAACGGCCTTGGCAAGGACGCCGCCATGATCATCAGCCGCATCAACGGCTTCACCTACGTGCAGACCAAGTACGATTACCTCTCCGCCGACGTAAAGGAAGACCACGCGCTGACCATCGTCAGCAAGAC
>CADBNW010000096.1 GCA_902796025.1 uncultured Eubacteriales bacterium | reverse complement strand
TCAGCTTCTTTTTCCGCATCGCGCTGCCGCTGAGCAAGGCGATCATCGCGGTCATCGCGCTGTATTACGCGGTGGGCCTGTGGAACGATTACTTTAACGCGATGATCTACTTGAAGACCCGCGAAAAATACCCCCTGCAGCTGTTTTTGCGCGAGATCCTGATCTCGTCCCAGCAGTCCGCGGCGATGACCGGCGACGTGCTGGAGCAGGAGCTGCTTGCGCAGCTTCAGGAGATCATCAAGTACACCCTGATCGTGGTCGGCAGCGTGCCGCTGCTGATCCTGTACCCCTTCCTGCAAAAGTACTTCGTTCAGGGCGTGCTGATCGGCTCGCTCAAGGAGTGATGAACAAGCGCGTCTGCGCTTTTCATAACATTTCAAAGGAGGAATCCGAATGAAAAAGCTATTGTCCCTGGCACTGGCGCTTTGCCTGATGCTAAGCCTGGCCGCGATGGCGGATACGTCCGTGCTCAACACGGAAAGCGCCTACCCGGTCGTGAACACCCCCATTACCCTTACGCTCGTCGGCCCGCGCGACGCGTCCCAGGGCGACTGGAAGGATCTTAAGTTCTTCCAGAAGTGGCAGGAGATCACCGGCGTCACGCTGGACATCACCACCTATCCCGAGGATGGCTGGAGCGTAAACCTCAACCTCATCATGACTGAGGAAAAGCTGCCCGACATCATCTACGCCGGCAACATCACCGCCGCGCAGGAAGTGGACTGGGGCGACGATCAGGGCGCGCTTTTGCCCCTTGAGGATCTGATCGCCAAGTATATGCCCAACCTTTCCGCCCTGCTTGACGCCAACCCCGTCATCCGCGAATCCATCACCACCCCCGAAGGCCACATCTACTGCCTGCCCTGGATCAACGACATGCCCCGCGACCTGGTCTACGGCAAGTACTGGATCAACAACACCTGGCTCAAGAACCTTGGCCTTGCAGAGCCCACCACCGTGGACGAGCTTTACGCTGTGCTCAAGGCCTTCAAGGAGCAGGATGCTAACGGCAACGGCGACGCCAACGACGAGATCCCCTACAGCGGCCAGAAGAACATCAAGGACTTCTACCGCACCGTAGCCTGGTGGGGCAAGGCCATCAGCGACGATAACCTGCTTGGCACCACCGAGGACGGCCAGGTCTACTACGCCCCCCTCACCGAGGAGTGGAAGAGCATGGTCACCTTCTGGGCCAACGCCTGGAAAGACGGACTGGTAGATCCCCAGCTGTTTGAAATGGACGGCGCAGCGCTCAAGGCCAAGGGCCAGGCCGCTGGCGACCAGACCATCGGCATGTTCCAGCACGCGGGCGCGTTCCTGGTAGTGCCCTCCGAGCAGAACGAGGATTACAGCATCGTGGGCTGCCTGGTAGCCAACGAAGGCGACAAGCCCGTATGGGCCAAGAGGACCGGCCTTAGCCGCGGCGCCCTGGCCATCGGCGAAACCTGCGAGTATCCCGAGGTCGTGTGCCGCATGGCCGACTGGGTATACGAGTGGAAAGAGTACGGCGGCGGCATCTACAACATGCGCGGCGAAGCCGGCGTGGACTTCTACTATGTAGACGAAAACGGCGAGCAGACCGAGCAGGCCAAGATCGACCGCAAGTTCCTGGTTCTGGAGTACACCGGCTTTGATTCCTTCGAGGTCAAGCGCGCAAAGGTCCTTACCGCCAACTCCGGCTCCACCACCCCCGGCATCGGCGGCGGCACCATGCCCCAGGTCATCTACCCTCTGAACGACTGGATCAACGCCGAGGTCGAGCGCCAGTACGTGCCCTATTGGAGAGTCATCTATCCCGACGTCTACATGAGCGCTGAGGATACCAACCGCGCCGCCGACCTGAAGGTCCAGCTGGATTACACCGTTGAGACCTGGACCGCGCAGTTCATCACCGGCGAAAAGAGCGTAGAGACCGATTACGATGCCTTCCTGGCCGAGATCCAGAAGCTGGGCACTGAGTATCAGGAGATCTACACCAGAGCCTACAGCAAATAAAATTCAAGGCTTACCAAGCGGGGCCGCAGCCGTAACGGGCTGCGGCTCCGTCCGTTTAGAAGGCGGGCTGTGCAAGTCTTTTGATTTAGTGATTGCATCCCGGCTCCAAAACCTGTATAAT
>CADBNW010000095.1 GCA_902796025.1 uncultured Eubacteriales bacterium | reverse complement strand
GTGTGGTATTATTAATTATACGAATTTGAAGGGGGCTTACCTGATGTCTGGACACAATAAATGGTCTACGATCAAACACAAAAAAGAAAAAACCGACGCGGCGCGCGGCAAGATATTTACAAAAATCGGTCGTGAAATCGCCATTGCTGTACGCGAGGGCGGCAGCGCAGATCCCAACGTCAACAACAAGCTGAAGGATGTCGTGGCCAAAGCCAAGGCCAACAACATGCCCAACGAAAACATCATGCGCTCCATCCGCAAGGCTGCGGGCGAGGGCGAAGGCGCTAACTACAAAGAGGTCACCTACGAGGGTTACGCGCCCGGCGGCGTAGCGGTCATCGTGGAAGTGGTTACCGACAACCTGAATCGTACAGCGAGCGAGATCCGCCACATCTTCGATAAGTGCGGCGGTTCTCTTGGCAGCACCGGCTGCGTTTCCTATAAGTTCGAGCGCAAGGGCGTTATCGAGATCGACAACGAAAAGGGCCTGGACGAGGACGAACTGATGATGCTGGCGATGGACGCCGGCGCCGACGACGTGGAAGCGGGCGAAGGCAGCGCCATCTTCTACACCGACCCCAACGAGCTTACCCAGGTGCGCGACAGTCTGGAAGCCGCAGGCTGCACCTTCCTGTCCGTGGAGCGGGCGATGATCCCCACCATGACCACCGAGATCACCGACATGGAGCTTGCGGGAAAGATCCAAAAGCTTCTGGACTGGCTGGACGATTACGACGACACGCAGAACGTTTATCACGACGCTCAACTGCCCGAGATGGACGACGAGGAAGAATAAGCGTATCCAAGGACATAGAGCCCTGCGTCGGCAGGGCTCTATTTTTGAAGGGAATGTATGGACGAAAGACCCATTGGCGTATTTGACAGCGGCGTCGGCGGCATAAGTCTTATGCGAAACATGCTAAGGCTTTTGCCGAAGGAAAGCTTTATCTACTACGGGGACGAAGCCAACGCGCCCTACGGCACAAAGCCGGAAGCGGAGATCCTTGCCCTCGCGCGGGCCGACGCGCAGCTGCTTTTGGATTTGAACGTAAAGGCACTGGTCATCGCGTGCAACACCGCGACCTCCGCCGCCGCAAAGCAGCTAAGGAGCGAACTTAGCCTTCCGATCATCGGCATCGAGCCCGCGCTGAAGCCTGCGGCGCTCGATTATACCGAGGGGCCCATCGCGGTGCTTGCGACTCCCGCGACCCTGAGACAGCAAAAGTTTGCAAACCTCATGCAGTTGTACGGGGAGCACGCGTTCATCCAGCCCTGCCCGGGACTCATGGAATTTGTGGAGCGCGGCATAACGCAGGGCAGGGAACTGGACGCGTTTTTGGACGAGCTGCTTTATAAGCTGAAAGCCCGAAACCCGCGCGCGGTCGTGCTTGGTTGCACCCACTACAGCTTTGTTGCGGGCGCGATCGCAAAAGCCCTGCCCGGCGCGCGCCTCTATGACGGAAACGAGGGCACAGCGCGGCAACTGGCCCGCGTGCTGGAACGCGAAAACTTGCTTTGCGGCAAAGGAGAAGGAAGCGTTACCCTTCTTACCTCGGGCGATCCCGACACGGCGATCCCGCTTATGAAAAAGCTGCTTGCAGCGCCCATTGCGATATAGCTGGGCGCTGTTCTGTTTTCTACATCATTTTGCTAAATCCGAACTGAAATACGCCGAGAGTTATTGATTTTCCCGAAGGCGTTATTGTATAATGAGGCAAACTCAACTGCGGAGGTGCATATATGATCAAGCTTGGCATTAACACAGTGCTGTATAAGGCCTTCGACGTGAAAACCGCGCTGAAGGCGATAAAGCTCGCGGGCTATGACGGCGCGGAGATCAGCGCCATTCAGGGCATGTGCGAGCATCTGGTATTGGACGCGTGGGAGACGCAGGCCCCCCTGGTAAAGGCCGCCGCGCGCGAAGCGCAGGTGGAGCTGCTCAGCATGGAGGTCGCATCCCTGGACGAACAGCGGCTTACCAAGGCCTTTGAAGCTGCGCAGTACCTGGGCATCCCGGTCGTAAACGTGGGCCCGGGCGGAAAAAGCGGCGACGAGGAGAGCTTTGACGTCTGCATCGAGACCCTGAAGGCCAGAAGCGCTCTTGCCGCAAAGTATGGCGTAAAGCTTTGCTGCAAGGCGCACGTGGGCGCCGCGATCTACTCTACGCCGACCACGCTTAAGGCGATGGAGCTTATCAAGGACGAGTCCTTTGGCATCGACATGGATCCCAGCCACATCCACAGGGCCGGTGAAAAGCCCGAGGACGCGCTGGCAAGCGTCGTATCGCGCATGGGACACGTGCACATCCGCGACTGCAAGGGCCCGGGCCCCGCGCCGGGCGCACCCCAGGATCAGGCCTGCGGCAGGGGAGAGATCAACCTCTACGGCTACTTCAAGGCCCTGGTGGACGCGGGCTACGACGGCCCTGTGTGCCTTGAGGTCATCGGTCCCGAGCAGACCATGCAAAAGGCCCAGTCCATCGCCGCTGAGAGCTACGGCTACATGAACGCGATCCTGAAGATCCTGGGCGCAAGATAATGAAACGGGTCGGCATTTTGGGCCTTGCCCACGGGCACGTGTACGCGGTGGCGGGGGAGTGGAACAAAAACCCCGCCGCCTACGGCGCGCAGGCGGTCGCCTATTGGGATAAAGACGATGCGCGCTGCGCCGAGGCAGACAAAAAGCTGCCCGGCCTTACGCGCTATGAAAGCCCCGAGGCGCTGCTTGCAGGCGGCGTGGACGCAGTTCTGATCACAAGCGAGACCGCGTATCACGCTGAGCTTGTAAAGCTTGCCGCTAAGGCGGGAAAGGACATCATCCTCTATAAACCCATGGCGCTTACCCTTTCCGAGGCTGACGAGATCGTAAAGGCCGTGGAGGACTATGGCGTTCGCTTTACGATGGCCTGGCAGATGCGCTGCGACGAGCAAAACATCAAAATGCGAAAGCTCTGCAAAAGCGGCGAGCTTGGCAAGGTTTGCCTCTTCCGCAGGCGGCACGGGCTTAGCGTGCATAAGTGGGAGGGCTTTGAAAACACCTGGCATAACGCTCCCCAGATGAACCGCGACATCTTTGCGGACGACTCGGCGCATCCGATCAACCTTATGCAGTGGTATTTCGGCATGCCCGAAAGTGTGATGTGCGAAATGTCCACCATGGTAAACCCGAAGGTCCCAAACGATAACGGCGTGGCGCTGTTCAAATACGCAAACGGCCTGATCGCCGAAATCGCCCTGTGCTTTACCACCTGCGCCGCAGATCCCACGACGGAGATCTATCTTACGGAGGGCAGCGTCATCCAGCGCTACGGCGATGCCCCGGGCACGAAGCTGAAGCACGGCGAAAACGGCCTTAAATGGTACAAATGGGGTAAGGACGACTGGACGGACAGCGGCATTCCTTCCCCTGATTCCCAACCCGACCGCCTGAGGGCGCAGGCCGGGCCGCTTGCCGGTTTTCTGAACGGCGGCGCGCCGGTTTGCAGCGCGCAGGAGGGACGGGACAGCCTGCGGCTTGTGCTTGCGTGCTACCTTTCCGCAAGGGAAGGCCGGCGCGTAAGCGTGTACGACGACAGAATCTACGAAATATAGCAAAGGAGATACCACCATGTCCAAAAAGCCCAATCTGCTGTTTTTCGGAATCGACTCCCTGCGCAGGGATCACATGAGCCTGTACGGCTACGAGCGGCTGACCACTCCGCACATCGCAAAGTACTGCGAAGGCGGCGTGACGTTTGAAAACTGCTTCTCGGCGCATATCCCCACGACCCCCGGCTACTCCAACATGCTGACCGGACGGGACGTGTTCGGCACGGGCGTCGTAGCCCTTGGACAAAGAGCCATCGTGGACGGCGTGCCGGTGCTGGCTGAAATGCTGCGCAAGGAGGGCTATGAGTCCACCTGCATCGGCTTTGAGGGCAACGCGGCCGGCAGGGGCTACGACAATTACATCAGCTTCCCCGGCTGGGGTCCCGATCACAGCGACGGCCGCGCGCACAAGGCGCAGAATCTGAACGACGTGGCCATCCCCGAGCTTGAGCGTCTGGCCAAGGGCGATAAGCCGTTTTTCCTGTTCATGCGCCACATGGATCCGCACTCTCCCTACCTGTCTCCGGAACCCTTCATGCACATGTTCTTCCAGGGCGACGCCTTCGATCCCAAGGACAAGCGCATGCAGAAGGTGTACGACTTTAAGCCCTTTGGCGACTATATCGGCTCCTGGGTGCCCAAAGGCTGCACGAACCCCGACTACGTGATCGCGCAGTACGACGGAAGCGTCGCCTACATGGACAGCTGCATCCAGGCTATTTTGGAAAAGCTTCAGGCGCTGGGGCTTGAGGAGGATACGATCGTCGTGTTCGTTTCCGACCACGGCGAGACCCTCTACGATCACGACTGCTATTTTGACCATCACGGCATGTACGAGCCTACGCTCGTGGTGCCCTTCGCGGTGGTGTGGAAAAACCACCTGCCCTGCGGCGTAAGGGTAAAGGACTACATGCAGCTTAAGGACGTAACGCCTACCCTTCTGGACATCATGGGCATCGACACCGGGCTGCCCTTTGACGGGCGCAGCATGATGCCGCTGGTGTGCGGCGGCGAAAGGGAGCCGGAGCCGGAGTTCTACATCACTGAGTGCACCTGGATGAGAAAGCACGGCTGGCGCACCCCCGAGTGGAAGCTGATCCGCTCGCTGGAGCCGGACTTCCACTTTAAGCCGATGGTGGAATTGTATAACCTTATCAAGGATCCCAAAGAGAACAATAACGTCGCCGAGGAATACCCCGAGGTGGTCGAACTGCTCACCAAGCGCATGAACGACTGGATCGAAAAGCGCACGAAGGAAACCGGAAGGCCCAACCCCATCGACGTGAACTTCCTAAAGGACGGCAGGCCCTTTGCCAGCTCTCAGGAGGCCTACGAGGGCAAGTACATCGGTGGCATCGCGGACGCGGTGAAGCTGCAAAAGAAGTAGCAAGAGGGTAAAATGCTGAAGGTATGCGTAATCGGCATGGGGCACATCGGCAATCTCCATGCAAGGATCTATAAAGAAGACGAAATGGTGGAGCTGGTCGGCGTCTGCGACATCAACCGCGAGCGCGCGGACGCCGCCTCAAAGGCGCTTGGCGTAAAGGCCTGGTACGACGCGCCGACCATGCTTAAGGAGGTAAAGCCGGACCTTGTCAGCGTTGCCACCGGCGGATACGAGTATTCCTCCGACCACTGCCTGCCCACGATCCAGGCGCTGGAGGCAGGCTGCCACGTGCTTACGGAAAAGCCCATCAGCAACCTGATCGAAAACGGAAAGCTGATGGTGGATACCGCAAAGCGCCTGAATCGCTGCTTCGCCATCGACTTTAACCACCGCTTTACCCCCGCTGCGCGGGCGGCCAAGAAGTGGCAGGACGAGGGCCTGATCGGCGATCTGCTGTTTTGCAACATGGCGCTTTGGATCGGAAAGCCGCAGGACTTTGAAAGCCCCTACTATCACCTGAAGGCGCTCAATCCCCACTCCTGCGAAATCATCCGCTATTTCATGGGCGACGTTGAGGCCGTGCAGTGCTTTGCGATGAAGGCGCCGGGCAGAAGCATCTGGTCTACCGCCTCCATCAACATGAAGTTCAAGTGCGGCGCGGTGGGGCACCTGACGTCCTCCTACGACATCGCGCGCGGACACCCCATGGAGCGCTGCGAGGTCGCGGGCGTAAAGGGCCGTCTGGTGTTTGAGGACATGTGGCGCGAAGCCACGCTCTATCCCGCAGGAAACCCCGAAAAGCGCGTCTACACCAATCCCGTCTTTGGCGGCTACAGCAACTTTGACGATACCTTCCGCGAGCGCATCCGCTGCTTTGTGCGGCAGGTGGCGTCGGGCACGAAGCCGGAGGACATCGACGGCAGCGGCCTGCAGGGCTTAAAGGCGCAGATGATCATCCACGCCGCCATCGAGTCGCTGGACAGCGGACGCGTGGTCTATCTGGACGAAATGTTCCCGGAGTACGCCTAATGCCAAAGGAACTTAGACTGTGCGATCAGGGCGCGCCTGAAGGGCTGGACATCGTCGTGCGCGAGGCCAGCCAAAGCGCCATGGAGGCGCACAGCCACGGATTTTA
This sequence comes from uncultured Eubacteriales bacterium, assembly GCA_902796025.1. Taxonomy (GTDB): domain Bacteria; phylum Bacillota; class Clostridia; order Christensenellales; family Aristaeellaceae; genus RUG14130. The sequence goes on along the minus strand of CADBNW010000095.1, from coordinate 52,066 downwards.
CGAGCTGGTGTACGTCAAAAGCGGTTTTTGTCTGCACGAAACGGAGAAAAAGACGGAGCTGCTTTTGGAGGGCGACTGCTTTTTGATGCGCCCGGGCGAGTGGCACAGATACATCGGCAGCTATACCGCGGAGATCTACAATTGCCTGTTCAGCGCGGAAGCCCTAAACGCTCTGTCCGGCGGGGCGATCGTCGCCTTACCGGGGCTAACGGGCATCACGCCCTATCTAAAGCTGCACTTGGACATCAACGAGCAAAAGCGCGAGCTTAGGATCTTAAAAAGCATCCTCTACGAACAGCAGCACAGGGAGCTGGGCTGGGAAAGCAAGATCAAAAGTCAGCTGACAAACCTTCTTGTGGATTACGCAAGGGCTTACGCGCGCGTGACCCAGCCCGGCGACGGCCACAGCGCCTACACAACCTATGTCGCGCGCGCCCTCACCATGATCGCGGAGCGCTACCGGGAGCCGGGGCTTACGGTGGCGGCGATCGCGGGCGAGGTGGGCGTGACGCCCGATTACCTTTCCAGGCAGTTTCGCCTGCTTTGCGGCATCGGCGCGCAGGAATACATCAGGCGCTTTCGCTTCTCCAAGGCCGCGGAGCTGCTGGTGGGGGGCATCGGCGTTTACGACAGCTGCAGGGCGGTAGGCTTTGCAAACATCAGCCATTTTTCAAGAGAGTTTAAAAAAGAACTGGGAGTCGCTCCCACCCAATACGCAAAGATCAACATGTGAGGAGGAAAAATTCATGCTCAAATGCGCGGTAGTCGGTATGGGCGGCATCGGCAATACCCATGCCCGTTGTTACAGCGAGGATCCCCTGGCCGAGCTGGTCGCGGTGTGCGACCTTGTAAAGGAAAAGGCGGACGCGGCGGCGGAAAAGTTTGGCGTAAGGGCGTTTTATGACGAAGAGGAAATGCTCAAGGCCATGCCGGAGATCGACATCGTGTCTGTGACCACCTCCGGTTACGACAACGGCTCCATGCACTACGAACCCGCGATGCTGGCGCTCAGCTACGGCAAAAACGTGCTGGTGGAAAAGCCCATCTGCGCGGACATCAACGACGCAAGAGAGCTTGTGCGCTACGCCGCAAAGCAAAAGGTCTACCTTGGCTGCGACCTGAACCACTACTTCACCCAGCCGGCCTTTGACGCGGATGAGCTGATCAAAAACGGCAAGGTGGGCGAACTGGTCTACTGCATCCACAAGGTGGGCTTTAACGGCGCTGAGAGCAAGTACAAGGGCCCCGGCGCGCCTCGCTGGCAGACGCCCTACAGCCATCTGAAGGCGTTTTGCGCCCATCCCTTCAGCGTCATGCGCCACTTCTGCGGCGACATCAGCGCCGTGCAGGCGTTCCTGTTCAAGCCCGGCGTTCGCGCCACCGCCTGCGACCCGATGCTGAGCATCGATTCCATCCACGTGAGATTTGCAAACGGCGGTGTTGGCTATCTCATGAGTCAAAGAGGCGACGCGATGTTCGGCCTTGGCGGCTGGTGGAGCTATGAGCACGCCGGCACGAAGGGCACCTTCTGCATCGAAAACTGTGTGGAGAAGCTGCACTACTGGAACATCGATGAGGTGGAGAATCCCTCCATGGCGTCTCCTACCCCGAAGACTACGGATTATGGCGTAAAGGAATTTGGCGCGACCTTCCCCGTGCGCATCCATGCCTACCTCGAGGACATCACAAACAAGGTGCCGCTTGAGTATCTAAGGGCCTCTGGACGCGACGCGCTGGCCACCCTCGAATACACCTTCGCCGCGATGAAGAGCTACGAAAACGGCGGCGCGCTGGTGGTGCCGGAGCTGCTGCCCGCCTTCCACGGCGACATTACCCGGATCTGAGCATGAATATCCTGCTAATCAACGCGGATCAACTGCGGCATGACTGCATCGGCTGTCGGGGGATACGCCCTGTGCGCACCCCCAACATCGACCGGCTTGCAAGCGAGGGCATACTGTACGAAGACGCCTATACGCCTTTGCCGGTATGCTCTCCCGCGCGGCAGGCGCTGCTGTGCGGCCTGCGCCCGGATTTTTTCGGCGCGCAGTGGAACTATGATTTTATGCCCACGCCGGAGCTGGATCCGGCCCTTTGCTGGACCAAGCCGCTAAGGGATCAGGGCTGGAGCCTGGGGTATGTGGGAAGGTTTCACGTATCCGCCGTGCATAACCCGATGGATTTTGGCTTTACAGACTTTGGCGACATGCGCTCCATAAACGCCCGCATCGCCGAGGCCTTCCCAAACGCAAAGTATACCGGCGGCTGGCTGGGCTGCGAAAGCCCCATCCCTCTGGAATCCAGCCGTACCCATCTGGAGGCGGACGCGGCCTGTAAGATCCTTGACAGATACTGCGAAGGGGATAAGCCGTGGCTATTGTGGGTGGACTTTGAAGAGCCGCACCTTCCTTGCCGCCCGTCAAAGCCCTTCAGCGAAATGTACGACCCGTCCACCATCCCGCCCTGGGACGGCTTTGGCGACACTTTTGAGGGAAAGCCCTACATCCACAAGCAGCAGACCCTCTCCTGGGACACGGAGAGCCTTACTTGGGACGACTTTGCCCCGATGGTGGCAAGGTACTACGGCTGCATTTCGCAGGTGGACGACGCGATTGGAAGAATTCTGGATACGCTGAAAAGCGCCGGCCAGTACGAAGATACGCTGATCCTCTTTACTTCCGACCACGGGGATATGTGCGGCAGCCATTCGATGCTGGATAAGCACTACGTATTGTATGACGACATCATCCGCGTGCCGCTGATCATGAAAAAGCCGGGCGCTGCGCCTGCAAAGATCCCAGGCTTTGTGATGAACTGTCTGGATATCCCGGCAACGATCCGGGAGACTGCGGGTTTGCCGCCGGAGAAACACGGGCACGGCAGCGCTTTGCCTGAGACGCTTGAAAAGGCAAAGGCTTTGCCAAAAGAGGTGCTCGTTACCTCCAACGGACAGCAGTTTGGCCTGTACACCACCCGGGCCATACGCACAAAGCGCTATAAGTACGTATGGAACCTTACAGACACCGACGAATTTTACGACCTTGAAGCCGATCCCGGCGAAAAGAACAACCTGATCGCGCGCCCGGACGCGCAGGAGACGATCCACACCCTGCGCCGCAAGCTCTATGAAATGCTGATGGAGACCGGCGACCGTTTTGCAGGCAGCCAATGGATGAAACGCCAGCTGCTTGAGGATAGAAAGCTAGTGAGGTAAAAAAGATGAAAAAACTGATGGCAATGCTGATCGCGTGCGCACTGCTGCTTGGCGCGTTTGCGCTGGCGCAGAAGGAGGGCGTGAGCCTCAGCTTTGTGCGCATCGGCAACGACGAGGCGGAGCGAAGCTACTGGCAGTGGGTGATCGATCAGTTTGAAACGGCGCATCCGGACATCCACATCGAATACGACGAAAAGGCCATCGGCGATCCCATGGACAGCGCGCTAAACACCCGCTTTGCGACCGGCGACGGCTACGACATCATCGGCCACGGCATCCTGTCGGTCGCCCAGAGGGTAGAGGCCGGCCAGTATATGGCAATAGACGAATACTTCGACAGCTGGGAAGGCAAAAGCGACATCATGCCTGCGGTGCTTGCAAACGGCACCTATCAGGATCACGTCTACGGCCTTGGCTACAGCGTAACGCCCTATGTGTTTGCCTACAGGATCGACCTGCTCGAGGAAGCGGGCATCGCCGTGCCCACCACCTGGGAAGAGCTGGCCGACGCGGCCCGGGAGCTTACGCGCGTAAACGACAGCGGCGAAGTGGAGTTCTCCGGCTTTTGCTATCCTACGACCGGCGGAAACCTTGTGGAGCTTGACGTATTCGTATACGGAAACGGAGGACGCTACATCGAGGATGGCACCCCCGTATTCGCGGACAACGGCGAGGTAAAGGGCGCGCTGGAATTCCTTGGCGAATTGCTGCCGGACACCAACCTTACCTACTCCTCAAACGAGGTAAACCCCTTCGTTTCGGGCAGCGCCGCGATGACCCTGATCAACAATGCCGCCCTGACCACCATGCTCAATAACCCCGAGTACGCGGGCAAGGTCGGCATCGCGCTGCCTCCCAACAACGGCACGCCCGCCTCCTTCTGCGGCTGCAACATGCTGTTTATCGGCTCCACCTGCCAGCATCCCGATGAGGCGTTTGAGTTTATAAGCTTTGCCCTAAGCGTAGACAGCTGCTTAAAGCGCGCCGAGATGGTTCGGATCCCCGTGACCCGCCAGTCCCTCGTCGAGGCCTACGCCCAGATGGACGAGTGGAACGAGGCCAGGAGCCTCTGCGTCGCCTACGGCACCGGCATGCCGCGCGTGACCTGGTCCACCGCCTTCCAGACGGTCCGAAACGAGCTCAGCCAGAGCGTGCTCTTTGGCGGCGCGGACGTTGACGCGGCGCTTGCCAAGGCCCAGGAAGACATCGAATTCCGGATGGGCAACTGATCCATGCACTCGCTGAAAAGAAGGGATACAGGGGCAGCAGTACTGATGCTGCTGCCCTTTATGCTTTTCTTTGCCCTTTTTGTGCTGTACCCCACGGGGGTAAACCTGTACCTTAGCTTTACCGACTATAACCTTGCAAGCTCCACCTGGACGGGGCTTCGAAACTTTGAACGCCTTTTGCGCGACCCAACCTTTGGCAGGGCCTATCTGAACACCGGCGTCTATGCGCTGGTGAGCGTCGTCTTTTTGACCTCGCTTGGCCTTGCCGTAGCCGTTATGCTAAATCGGAGCACCCGCGCAGTGAAAGGGCTGCGCGTGCTGTTTTTGTATCCCTACGCCACGTCCATGACGGCGGTATCCATGATCTGGCTGATGCTGCTGGATCCCAATCATGGCTTTGTGAACAAGGCGCTCAGAAGCATCGGCCTCAGCGGTTGGCAATGGCTGTTTGACGTTGACCTTGCCCTGGGCTGCCTGATTTTTATAAACATCTGGAAAAATCTGGGCTACTGCATGCTGATCTATCTTGCGGGCATCAACTCCATTCCGCAGGAATTGTACGAGGCCGCGACAGTGGACGGCGCGGGAGAGCTGCGCCGCTTTTTCAGCATCACCGTGCCCATGATACGACCGGTCGCGTTTTTCGTTTTGATCACCACGATGGTCGAGGGCTTCAAAACCTTTGAGCAGGTGCAGGTGATGACCCGGGGCGACCCCATGAACGCCACCACCACCATCGTGCACCAGATCTACATGTACGGATTTAATGATTTTAAAATGGGCTATGCTTCCGCTATGGCGGTCGTGTTGCTGCTGATCGTGCTTGTGCTTACGCTTGTGAACCTTCGCATCAACAACGCATCCGAGGCGGAGGTGTTTGGCAAATGAAGAAGACGCGCGCGGAGCTTTTGCCAAAGCTTTTCTCGGGGCTGCTGCTTGCCCTGCTTTCGCTTACGATGCTGTTTCCGCTCGTTATGACGCTGTCTGTTTCCCTGCAGACGATGGATCAGATCTACGCGGCGGAGCCCGTCATCTTTCCGGGCAAGCTCATGTTTTCAAACTACAGCCGGGCGATGTCCGCCGGCGACTGGCTGAACTATTTCAAAAACAGCGCGATCATCACCCTGATTACGGTGGCGATTTCGCTGTTTATCAACTCCATGTCCGGATACGTGTTTGCGCGCATTCCCTTTCGGGGCAAAAACGCACTGTTTGCTCTGATCCTGCTTGGCATGATGGTGCCTGCGCAGGTTACGCTGATCCCGGTGTTTGCGCTTTTAAGAAGCATAAAGCTTCCAGGTACCGGCTCAAGCGGGCTGATCAACACCTATCCCGGCCTCATCATCCCCTTTATCGCGGGCTCCTTTGGCGTGTTTTTGTGCCGGCAGTTTTATGTCTCCTTCCCGCAGGAGCTGGACGACGCGGCCATGATGGACGGCTGCGGGCGATTTGGCTCCTTTGTGAGAATCTACCTGCCGCTCTCCGGGCCGGTACTGGCCTCTCTTGGCGTACTAAAGTTTACCGGCACCTGGAACGAATACACCTGGCCGCTTGTCGCAACCAACGGGGAAAAGCTGAAGACCGTGCAGCTTGCACTGACCTCCTTCAGAGACGAGGGGGAGATCTACTGGAATCTGCTGATGGCTGCAACACTGGTGGTAAGCCTGCCCATTTACATCGTGTTCATGCTTGCGCAGAAGCACTTTGTATCTGGCTTATTGGCGGGCAGCATCAAGGGATGAGGTTTTCCCTTACCTCGTAGCCCTCGCCCTTCAGCGCTTCCAGGGCGCTTAAAAAGAAATCGTCTTTCACAAAGATATAATCGGTGTTGCAGGTGGAAACCGCAAACACCGGTATATTTTTATCCGCCAAAAGCGCCGCGGCGCGGGCAAGAATGCCGATCAGCCCAAAATCCAGCGTACCCGCAAAGCAAAAGCCGCGATAGCCGTCTTCGCGTTTAAGCGCGTCGGCTGGCGCGCAGGAAGTGGGGCCCAAGAGGGAAAGCTCCTCGTCCGTAGCGCTGTAAAAGCAAAACTCCATAAGCTCCGCTGGGGCGGGCGTTTTCGCAAGCCTGCAAATGCTGAACGCGCGGGACAAAACTTCTATGATCATGGTACCTCCTACGACGTTGCAAAGTGCCATCGGCTCTTTTTATAGAATTATAGCATGCCTTTTTTCAGCGGGCGAGCACGGGAATGTGAAATAATATACACGATGCTGGGACTGCGTTCAATTTTGCACCGCGATAAATATTTATTGAAAAACAATAAAAAAATATTGACATACAGGCAAGACCGTGCTATACTTCAAGCATCAACGATTTGGGAGGACGTTATGAAGTGGAATATAAAGCACAGCGTCATGCTGTCGCGCGCATTCATCGGCTTTTTTGCCATCCTGCTGCTGGCAGTGGACGTTGCAGGCTTTCTGAATGTCAGCCGCTCCTGGGATCTTGAGGGCGTGGTCAAGCCTTCGCAGCTTACGTGGATCAGGATCTGCGTTTACGCGTGCAGCGTGCCGGCCTGGGCGGCTTTGTGGGAGCTTTGGCAGCTGATGGGGCGTTTGAGCCGCGCGCAGGTGTTTACGCCCCAAACGGTAAAGCAGCTTCGCATCATCGCCTGGTGCTGCTTTATGGTGGCGCTGATAAGCTTTGTCTGTGCAGGCGGCGTGCATTTTTCGATCATCGTGGTGTCAGTCGCGGCGGCGCTGATGGGCCTGATCGTGCGCATGGTCAAAAATGTGCTGGAGCAGGCAATGGCCATGAAGAACGAATTGGATTATACGGTGTGAGGCGGTTTTATGGGTATCATTGTTGATTTGGATGTAATGATGGCGCGCCGCAAGATCTCTCTTGGAGAATTGGCAAGTCGGGTCGGCATCACCAATGCGAACATGTCGATCCTAAAGACCGGAAAGGCCAAGGCCATTCGCTTTAGCACGCTGGAGCAATTGTGTCAGGCGCTGGACTGCCAGCCTGGCGACCTGCTCAGGTACGAAAAGGAGCCATGATCATGGAAGAGGAAAGCAAAAAGACTTCGCAGCAAGACCTGGCTGCTGCGCCCGCAACCGAAGGACAGGAGGAGAAATTTTATAACGAGGTCGGCACCCGTCAAAAGGCTGTGATTTGCTTAAGCTACCTTCTGGGCTTTGTTATGATCCTTGCGCCGTATACGGACGCGCCGCAAAGGGCGTACTACTATCCCGTGATCCTGCTGCTGTTTTTGATGATGGTGCTGTGGAGGGGAAAGGACAGCCCTTCTATTCCCAGACCCAGGGAGAGCTGGTTCTGGCTTGCGGGGATGGGCGTATTGATGTTTGCGCAGGCGTGCGTCGATGGGGCCCTGCCCCTGAAATGCGGAAGGATCTGGGCCCATTCCCTTTTGCCGTCCTTTGTGTTTGCACCGTTTTGCGCGGGTTACTTTGCGCTGATGGCCGGGGGAAAGGCGACGGACAACTGCTCGGGAAGCTGGATCTTGCTGGACGCGTTTCACAGCTTATTCCTGCTGCCGCTTGGAGGCCTGTTTGACAGGGCGCATACGCTGAACACGCTAAGACTGAACCGCCTGTATTCCCATAAGAAAAACCACGGCGGGGCGACTATTGCGGCGTTGCTGATCGCAAGCGTTTTGTTCGTGGCGGCGCTGGTACTTCTGAAAAACGCCGATGAGGGCTTTAGCAAGCTGTTATCGTCGGTGCCGCGCCTGGATTTCAGCGTGAGCGAATTGATCTTAAAGCTTCTTTTGAGTATCCCCCTGGGCGCGTACCTCTTTGGACAGATAAACGGCATCGACCACATGGACAGGGTGGAGATCGCTCAGCGCCAGGCGCTGACGCAGGCCGGTTTCAAGCGCATGCGGCGCGTGAGCACGGGCCTTTGGTGCGCGCTTCTTGGCTGCTTTGCGGCGATGTACCTGCTGTTTTCGGGGGTTCAAATGCAGGAGCTGATCACAGCCTACCGCTCCAACTGGGCGCCGGGGTCGCTTACCATGGCCTCCTTTGCAAAGCAGGGCTTTTTTGAAATGTGCGCAGTGATGACGTTGAACTTTGTGCTTTTGTTCATCGCCGAAAAAAGCGCTGAAAGCTCCCTGCGCGAAAGCCTTACGGGAAGGCTCATGCTTACGCTCATCACCCTGTGCTCGCTTTTGTTTGCGGCCTCCGCTGTGATAAAGCTATACATGTATCTGCGCTCCTTTGGCTTTACGGCGCTTCGCCTGCAGGGGGCGTGGGGGATCTCGGTATTGGTTACGGGGTGCCTGTGCACGCTTATCTGGATCTGGAAGAAATGGGATTGCACCCGCGCGTGGATCCTGATCTCCTTTATCCTGCTGATGGCGACATTCTTTTACTGATCTGAACGGGTCTAAGGCTGGAGGGTTTGAAGCCCTCCGGTTTTTTGTAAATTCAGATTTTTATCTTTTCTTACAAGATTTCGCTTGCGCCTGGGGCAGAGGATGCGGTAATATAGCAAGGCTTTATGAAAACTATTGCCTGAAAACGCGAAGGGAGCAACGCATGGCTGATCGATTTGCCTCATTTGTCGTAAAGCGCCGATGGATGATCCTGGCGCTGTTTGTGCTGCTTTGCGCCTTGAGCGTTTTTACGATGGGCAAAACCACGATCAATTACGACTTTACCTCGTATCTCAGCGAAAGCACCATGACGCGCCAAAGCCTGGAGCTGATGACGCAAAAGTTCGGCGCCACCGAAACGCTGACCCTGCTGCTTGAAAACTGGCCGGAGGGCGCTGCAAATGATCTGGCCGATCAAATCAGCGACATGGAAGGCGCGATGATCGCCCTGTACGACCCGGAAAATGATTTAAAGCGCGAGGGCGGCAGCCGCTACGAGCGGATCGTGATCTACCTGGACTGCGAGGATCCGGTAGCGTTTACGACGGATCTCAAAAGCACGCTCAGCCAGCTTCCTGGCGCGGGCGCTTTCACCTTCAGCGGAAATGCCGCGCAGACGCTCGAGGTTGAAAAGGCGCTTGGCACAGAGATCCCGATCGTCATGCTGATCGCGGCGGTCGTGGTGATCGGCGTACTGTTTTTAACGGGACATTCCTACATAGAGCCTTTGCTGTTTGGGTTGGTGATTGCAGCGTCCATCCTTTTGAACATGGGCACGAACTTTATCTTTCCGTCCATTTCCTTCGTTACCTATGCGGTATGCGCCATATTGCAGCTTGCCCTATGCATGGACTACTCCATCATGCTCTTGCACAGCTATTTCGATATCCGGGACGCGGGCGTGGACGAAATGGACGCCATGCGCCTTGCGCTTTCGCGCCAGCTGATGCCCATCAGCTCCTCGGCCCTCACCACCATCGCGGGGCTTGTGTCGCTGATGTTTATGTCCTTTACGATCGGCTTTGATATCGGCATCGTGCTTTCCAAGGGCATCGTGATAAGCATGCTGAGCGTGTTTACGCTGATGCCGGCGCTTATTCTGATGTTCTCCAAAGGCCTTACAAAAACGCGCCATAAGCCCCTGCCCCTTGGCGGACAGGCGCTTGGACGGCTGGCCACAAAAAAGCCCTTTTGCTATCTCATACCGGCGCTGCTGATCGTTGCCGCCATTGCCGCAGGGATACTGCAAAACAGCATCACCTACAGCTTTATGGGCGACAATTATTCAGACGGCGAAAGGCTATTGTCGCGCCTCTACGGCGAAAACAATTCGCTGGTGGCACTGGTGCCCTCCGGGGACAGCGATGAAGATTTTGAACGCCAAAGGGCGCTGGTCGAGGACTTTAAACGCCTTACGATCGAAAACCGCCCCGCTGTTACGGATGTTGCGTCCATCCTCACCACGGGCGAAGCGGTCATACGCTATTACACGGTGGACGACGTATCTCAAATGCTTGGGATCAATCGCTTTTTAGTGGCGGGATACTTTGGCATTTTGGGGGAAGGGGAGCGCGTGCGGGGCGACGTGCTGCTGGATCGCGCATACGAGCTGATGCCCGCAAACGCGGACGTAGCAAGGCTCAAGCGCCTTGGCGATTTTGCTAAGCAGATGTTTTTGAGCGGCGACTACTCCCGCCTCATTTTGCAGATCGACGTGCCCAGTCACAGCCCTGAAAATCACAGGCTGATGGAGGAATTTTTGGACCTCCTCAAAAAGCATTATCCCGAAGGCGGCACGGGGCTTACGGGCGTCAATATGAGCGTGTATGACATCTCCAACGCCTTTTCCTCGGATCTTATGAAGGTGAACCTCATCACCATCGCGGCGCTGTTTTTGATCGTGTGCGTCTCGTTCCGCTCGTTTATGATCCCACTGCTGTTGGTGTGCGCGATCCAGGGCGCGGCGTGGATCAATACCTCGCTCTCCGTCCCGGCAGGGCGCAGCATCTTTTTTATCAGCTACCTTATCTGCCTTGCGATCCAGATGGGCGCGACCATCGATTACGGCATTTTGCTGACCACGAACTATCTAAGGCAAAGATCCCAGCAGGACAGGCGGGAAGCGCTGATCTTAGCCATGCAGCATTCGCTGCCCACGATCTTTACCAGTGGCCTTATCCTGTTTGCGGCGGGGCTTGCAATCGGCTTGGTGTGCAGCGTATTCTATATCTCCGGCATCGGCCTGCTGGTGGCAAGCGGCGCGTTTTTCTCGCTTGTGATGGTGCTGCTGGGGCTTCCGGCTATGCTGTACATCTGCGACAGGGCGATCGTGCCAAAGCGGCGCTGAAATAAGAACGCAAGCCTTTCCCGCGGAAAAGACAAAGTGAAACGCGCGCGAACTTGACACGCGCCCGCAGAACCCCTATAATTACACTGATAATGGTTGATTTAAGATACAAGCGGAGGAGCTATGTACGAGTTTGAAGTTTTCAGGCAGGAGATCACCAGCCTTACCGAAATGCTGCACGACACGGAAAAGTCGCTGAACATACCGCTTTTGCGCGAGCAGTTGATAGAGTACCAGGAGGACATGGCCTCGGACGGCTTCTGGGACGACGTGGAGCGCGCGCAGAGGGTCAACAAGCAGATGCGCTCCTGCGAAAACAGGATCAAGCACTATGAGTCGCTGTGCTCGCGTCTTGAGGACGTGGAGGTCATGCTGGAGCTTAGCGAAGAAGAGGGCGGCGACGAAATGGCGGGCGACATCTCCAAGGAGCTCAAGCTTTTGCGCGAGGAGATGGAGCAGTTAAAGCTTACGACCCTGCTTACCGGCCAGTACGACAATTGCGACTGCATCCTGTCGCTGCACGCGGGCGCGGGCGGCACCGAGGCGCAGGACTGGACGCAGATGCTCTACCGCATGTACACGCGCTTTGCCGAGCGCATGGGCTTTACCGTGCGCGAGCTGGACTTATTGGACGGCGACGAGGCGGGCATAAAGAGCGTGACCTGGGAGGTAACGGGAGACTTTACCTACGGCTTTATGAAGAGCGAAAGGGGCGTACACCGATTGGTACGCATTTCGCCATTTGACGCGGCGGCAAGGCGGCATACCTCCTTTGCATCTTTGGACGTGGCTCCGGTCATCGAGGATGAGGGCGAGATCCCAATCGAGCCGGACGACCTCAGGATCGACACCTATCGCGCAAGCGGCAAGGGCGGCCAGCACGTAAACAGAACCGACAGCGCCGTGCGCATCACCCACCTGCCCACCGGCATCGTGGTGCAGTGCCAAAACGAGCGCAGCCAGGTGCAAAACAAGGAGACCTGCTTTAGAATGCTGCGCGCGCGCCTTGCTGAATTGCAGGAGCAAAAGCGCCAGGAGCTGATGGGCGAGGTCAAGGGCGAGCTTAAGAAGATCGAATGGGGCAGCCAGATCCGTTCCTACGTCTTCCAGCCCTATACCTTGGTAAAGGATCACCGCACAGGCTACGAGACCGGCGCCATCGACGACGTGATGGACGGCGACCTCGAGGGCTTTGTGACCGCGTATTTGCAGAAGCTGTAATATGAGCTATATCGAAAGAACGCGTAAAAAGGCAGACGCGCTGATCGCACAAAAGAGCGCCACGATCCTGGCCATCGAATCCAGCTGCGACGAAACAGCCGTGGCCGTGGTGCAGGACGGCCGAAGGGTGCTTGCAAACGAGATCGCAAGCCAGATCGACATTCACGCCCTCTACGGCGGCGTGGTGCCGGAAATCGCATCTCGTATGCACGTGGAGGCGCTGTCGCCCCTGTATGAAAACGCGCTTTTGCACGCGGGGATCGAGCAAAAGGACATAAGCGCCGTGGCTGTGACCTTTGGTCCTGGCCTGGTCGGCGCGCTGCTTACCGGCGTTAGCTTTGCAAAGGCGCTTGCCTACGCGCTGGACGTGCCGCTGATCGCAGTAAACCACATCGAGGGGCACGTGAGCGCAAACTTTATCCAAAGCCCGACGCTGGAGCCGCCCTTTGTGTGTCTTGTTGCAAGCGGCGGGCACAGCCACATCGTGAATGTGACCCGCTACGGAAAGTACGAGCTGCTTGGCAGGACGGTGGACGACGCTGCGGGGGAGGCCTTTGACAAGGTCGCGCGCGTTTTGAACATCCCTTATCCCGGCGGGCCGCTTTTGGATAAGCTTGCCGAGGAGGGAAACGCCGAAAGGTATCACTTTCCCAAAATGCACACGGAGGGAAAGTATGACTTTTCCTTCAGCGGCCTAAAGACCGCCGTCATCAATCAGGCGCACAGCATCCGGCAGGCAGGCGGCGAGGTAAACGCTGCGGACTGGGCGGCTTCCTTCAGAAAGGCCGTCGTGGACGCGCTGATGGACAGAACGATGCTTGCCGTAAAGGACAGCGGCGCAAAAAAGCTTGCCCTGGCAGGAGGCGTTGCTTCAAACCGCCTGCTGCGGCGCGAGGCGCTAAGGCGCGGCGGCGAGATGGGGCTTGAGGTATCGATGCCGGCCCCGGCGCTTTGCACCGACAACGCGGCGATGATCGGCGCGGCTGGCTTTTACCGGCTGATGAACGGCGAGATCGCAAATCTGGACCTGAACGCCCAGCCCTCGATCCGTTTGATCGAGCAATAGAGCGGACCTTTTAAAACAAACCGGGAGGCTAAGCTGCTTCCCGGTTTGTTTAATGTCGTGCGCGGATGAGCGCAAAGAAGCCTCACAGGCTTACGCTGAAAAGTGAGTCTCTAATTCTTAAAACAAAAGCGGCAGAAAATCGTGGATGCAGCGCCGCCACACGCCCCAGTCGTGGCCGCCGGGGAAGGTTTTGCGAAGGATCTGAAGAGGCTTGCCTTTGAGCATTTCGTCGTCTGAAGAAAAGCGGTCAAAGAAATTATCCTCCGTTCCCATTGCGCGGTAGAAGACGCGGAAGCTTTCGTTGAAGCGTTCGGGCTCGTTCAAAATGGCGAGGTGCTCTTCCTGACCCTGGGCCCATGGCGTGCGCAAAAAGCCGCTGAACACCCCGGCGTAGGCAAATTTGTCGGGATTGGAGAGGGTGACAAGGCTGGTTTGGTACGAGCCCATGCTGAGGCCCGCCATGGCGCGGTGCCATTTGTCAGTGTAAACGGGCCAGTGCGCCTCGATAAAGGGAACGAGGTCCTTAAGCAGGATCTGCGGAAAGAGGCTGAAGGCCCCCTTGGCGCCGGGCTGCGCGTCGTTCTTTTTGCGCGCCATGCCGTTGCCCATGACGATCAGCATTTCACGCATCCTGCCGCTGTTTAGCAGCTGGTCCGCGATCCTGTTTACGTGCCCCTGATACACCCAGCCCGTTTCGTTTTCGCCGTAGCCGTGCTGAAGGTAGAGTACGGGGTATTTTTTCGCGGGATCGTAGAAAGGCGGCGTATAGACGAGGCACACCTCGGTTTTGCCGGTGACAACAGAGGGATAATACTGGCGGGTTACGCTTCCGTGCGGGATCTCCTCAAGGCTGTCCCAGTTTTCGCCTGGCACAGGCACGTCCACAAAATTCATCGGACGGCAGCAGCCATAGCCAATGGGCAGGTAGGAGCTTAAAACGTCTGCGCCATTTAGCTTTACAAAAATGTACTGAAAGCCGTATCCAAGCGCTGCTTCGCCCTCCCACATGCCGTTTTCTTTGGGCGAGAGGGGAAAGACGCGCCCGAACTGGTCGATTTCGACGCTCGAAGCGCCGGGCGCTTTCAGACGGAAATGGACCTTGCCGCCGGGAAGGATCTCATACCCTTGATCGCCGTCGCGGTCGGGCTCGCCGTAGTAAGGGTCAAAGGACAGCGCAGTGTCCAGGGGCCAGGATGAAATCATGGGAACGCCTCCTGTTTTCAGTATAGGGGAACATAGCCTGTTTTGGCGATCAGCGCCTGCGCCTCGGGACCTTGAAGCCACGAAAGCAGCGACAGGGTGTTTTCGCTTGCGTCCGAGCGGGTGACGGCGTAGAAATTGCCGGAGAGGGGATACGCGCCGCTTTCGATGTTTTCAGCAGTGGGCGCGATGCCGTTTATTTTAAGCAGTTTTACATCCAGATCCTTGAGAAGCTCCGTCACATAGAAGCGGAAGGAATAGCCGATCGCGGCGTCTAGATTCTTGTAGGATGCGACCTGCTCGACCATGTCAAGCATCGCGCCAATGTACTGCTCGGTTTCAGGCTGCATGGGCGGGGTGTCCTGCATGACCCAGCGCAAAAGCGCGGTCTGGCTGCCGCTGCCTTCGTCTCGCTGATAGGGCTTGATCTTGCCCATGCCCTTTACGCCAAGCTCGCTCCACAGGGTGATCTTGCCGCTGTAGATGCCGCGCAGCTGCTCGATCGTAATGTTCTCGATGGGATTTGAGGGGTTTACAAAAAACACGAAGCCTTCCTTGCCGATGGGGGTGAAAACCAGCTCTACGCCCTTTTCCTTCGCAAGCTCCTCCTGTTTTTTGCTGGGACTTGCTACAAAGATGATGTCGGCGTCGCCGCTTATAAGATTTGTATAGGCGTAATTGGTGCCCTGGCAGCTTACGTAGTCTCGATAGATCTCCTGCCTGCTTAGTCCTTTAAGGCTTTGGGGGTAAGTGGCTCTGGCAAAGGCGGAGTATACGGGGTACAGCGCGGTCGCACCGTCCATGTGGGGAAGCTTGCCCTCAAGGCGCAGGCTTGCCGGCTCGTCCAATCGCTTTACAAGGCTGTCCTCATCGTAGGGCGCCCAGGCGCTGATCTCGATTTTTTCCGGCACCTCGATGCTTTTTAACCAGGCCTCGCGGTATCCGGACCAAAGCCGCAAGCCCGCAAAGCCAACGATCACGGCGCAGGGCAAAAGGATCAGCGCCTTTTTCTTCCACCAGCCCATGACCCAGCCAAACAGCATCAGCCACACCCCGGCGGCGATGCCCCAGTAAGCGATCTTATTGTATTTAAGGCCGTCAAACAGCAAAAACAGCCACAGCAGCGCTCCGATCCACAGGGCGTTTCCAAAGCCCACGGCAAGGCGTTCCGCCTTGCTGCCGCTTTTTGCGCAGTGGTAGGTGGCAAGCAGCATAAGCACGGGCAAAGCAAGCAGCAGGATCAGCATTTAATACTGCCCCCTTTCCAGCCGCGCGCGAAGCAAACAGCTTACATCGATTGCGGGTTTGCCGTTTAAAAGGCCCTGCAGCCTGCAGGCATCGCTTGCGCTGTGCAGCGTTAGGTGCAGCGTTTCGCCGGGCTTTACTTCGCTTGCGTAGATCAGGGTAAGCGCCTGGATCTCGCTTGCGCGAAGCGCTTCTATACCCAGGGTATTGCAAAACAGATCCGCGTACTTTGCGTTGTTCATGTGCCCGTTGGCGTCAAGGTCCGTGTATTGCGGGGTATAGCAAAGCTGCTGCTCCCAGGCATCCTGCGGGGTTTTGACCGCGCCCGGCAGACGAAGAGGCGGCTGCATGTCGCTGTTGTCCGGAAGCATGCTTTCGATCTCCGGGTCGAGGACGGCCTGACGGGTATCCAGGTTCAAAAGCGTCCAGGCGCTCGAGCAGACGCCAAGGGTCTCGTTATTTGTGTTTCGTATGATAAAGTATCTTGGAAACAGGCCGTGGCGCGCGTTCATGTGGAAGGTCTCGACGGTCACTTCGTCGCCGATATGCGGATAGCGCTGCATTTCAAGATGCGTGCGCAAAAGCACCCAGGCCACATGGCGGCGAAGCAGCTCGTCCCGGCCGCAGCCAAGATGGGTGCAGTGCGCGCCCGCAAGCTCCTGAAAGGTCTCGAGGATAGCGCCGACGCGCCAGGCTCCGTTTCCGTCGCAGTCCCGGGTGAGGATACGAAAATGCTGAGTATAGGATTTCATCGATTGCTCCTGTGGTGAGTTATTTCTTTTTAGGCGTCTGATAGCCGCGGTAGACGGGACAGTCGAAGTATTCCCGCCCGCCCCTGCAGTCCTTAAGATAGTCCAGCGCGCGCTTTTGCGCGCTCCACTCGGCGGTATCATAGTATACGGGGTCGTGGTAACCCTCGATATCGATAAAGCCCTCGTAGCCGTTCATCAAAAGGATCGTGCACACGTCGTTCCAGTTGGTGTCGCCAAAGCCGGGCGTGCGATTCCAGCGGAAGGGAACACCGCTGTCTGTGCCGTGGGCGCGCAGCACGTCCCAGGCCACAGTGCCGTCTTTGCCGTGCACGTGCCTGACCTTTTTGGCCCAGGCGCGCAATTGGCTGATCGGGTCCATCAGCTGCATCAGCGCGTGACAGGGCTCCCATTCAAGGCCAAGACAGTCGTCCGGCACCGCGTCAAACAGCAGCGTCCAGGCGTCGGGGCAATAGGCGATGTTCTGCCCGCCGCCCCTTTTCCAGCTGGTGCCCATGGGGCAGTTTTCGATGGCCAGCGTCACGCCCTGATCCTTTGCCAGGGCGCAAAGCTCTTTAAATACTTTTTGGAACGCGGGAATGCTTTGCTCCACCGATACGCCCTCCATCGCCCCGGCAAACAGCGAGACTGTGGCGCAGCCAAAATGCCGCGCATTATCGATCAGGCGTTTTATTTCGCTAAGCGTTATATCATCCGAAAGCGTGTTCCCGTAACAGCCCAGGGCGGAAAAGGGCAGGCCCTCAGCGGCATCCATCAGCGCTTTTGCGCTTTCACGGATGTCGTGCCCGGCAAAATAATGGCCGCAAGTTAGCTCGTACCCTTCAAAGCCAAGGGGCTTTAGAAGCGGCAGCATTTCAAGCGCGTGCTCTACCGGCAGCACGGTGCCTATTTTGATATCAAACATTTGCGCCTCCAAAGGGGCCTACGGCAGCATCTTGCTGCTTGCCAGCCTGTCGCCCTCGTACTTAAGCTCAAGATGGAAAAACGGCGCGTCCTCCGCAAGCAGCTTGAGGAAGATCTTATCGCCTTCCCAGAGATGAAGCTCATTTACGCGCGTTTTTTCCACCCATTCCAGCACGCCCTCGTCGCAGGGCTGGATCGTTCCGCTAAAGCGGGTGCAGGTGAACAGGTGCATTTCCTCGTCGGTAGCTACGTCGCAGTAGAAGTCCACGATGCCGCGGTATTCAAGCGACAGGGCGGTAAGGCCCGTTTCCTCAAGCATTTCGCGCTTTGCGCATTCCTGGGCCGTTTCGCCGGGCTCGAACTTGCCGCCCACGCCGATCCACTTATCGTGGTTGGGATCATTTTTCTTGGAGACGCGGTGGAGCATCAGGTACTTTCCATCCTGCTCCACGTAGATAAGACTTGTCTTTTGCATGATTTTTGCGCTTATTTTGCGCTTTGCTCCTTTTGTTTTCGGGAAAAAATGCCGGTCAGCTTTTTCAGGCGCTTGCGGCGCTTTTCCTTTAGCGCCAGCCGGTCGCCAAGATCCCGCGCGCCGACACCGTAGACGAGATAGAGGATAAGGCCACTCAGCACCATGATGAAGACCGTGCTCGCGCAGCGGCGGCCAGTGGCGTTCATGTTGAGGCCGTAGGTGCCCTCCGGCTCGTTCATGCCCTGCTGTATGACCATGGCGTAGCTGATCGCGTGCGGCGACTGGAAGGTGGCAGACATATCGTACTCGGTGAACAGAGAGTTGAAGTTAAGCGCAAATACCGCAAGCACGCTTGGCAAGACGATCGGCAGCTTTACCCGAAGGAAGGTGACAAGGCCGCTTGCTCCAAGGTTCCGCGCGGCGTCCTCAAGTTCTTCGTCGATGGCGTAAAACGCCGCCTTTATCATCCTTAGCGCAAAGGGAAGCTTGACCACCGTATAAGCCATTATGATCAGCAGCCGCACGTTTTGCGTATAGAAGTTGGTGTTCCCTTCGATCAGCGTGTGCCCGGCAAAGCCCAGGGACAGCCAGGTGTCTGAGTTATAGAAGGTGCGGTAGCTGTAGCAAATGAGCACCGTGGGCAAAAGCCAGGGCAGGAGCATACAGTATTCCAAGGCCGTTGCGCGCTTTTTGCCCTTGTTTTTGAAAATGTAGTTTACCACGACCACCACGATCACGCAGGCCAGGGCCGCCGCGATGGCGCTTAAGATGAAGCTCAGCCTTATGCCGCCCAGCGTCTTTTCGTTTGAAAACAGGCCGGTGATGCCGTTTTCCACGCTCTTTACCCGGCCCTTGTAGTCCATATACTGGGAGGGCTGGGTGCCAAAAAAGTTGATGAAGGTCCAGCTGCTCCAGTCGATCGCCTTGCGCCGCACGGCCTCCCAGTTCTGAAAGGCAAACAGCACGATCATCACAACAGGCGTCATGTAGATCACAAACAGGGCGTAGGCGTAGATGTGGGCAAGGACGTTTGCAATGGGATTCGTGATCTTTTGCTTTTGCAGCTTTGCCTTCGTTTTGGATACGGACAGATAGTGCCCCTTGCGCTCGTAGCTTGATAGGATCGTAAGCAGCACGATCGTAAGAAGCGCAAGGATCACGCTAAGCAGCGCCGCGCGCGCCTGGGGGTAGGCTTCGTTTGCCTCAGAGGAGCCGGCAAGGCGCACGATCTCGGGATTGATGGTGTCGTACTGCAAAAGCGTGGGGGAGCTCATGGCGCAAAGGCCCGTGATGAAGGTCATGACCGTAAGGCTGAAAAGCGTTGGCAGAAGGGTCGGAAAGACAACCTTGAAAAGCACCTTGAAGGGCTTTGCACCAAGGTTTCTTGCAGCCTCAACGGTATTATAGTCGATCCCGCGGATGCCGTTTCGCAAAAACAGCGCGTGGTTTGAGGTACAGGCAAAGGTCATCGTAAACAGTACCGCCCAAAAGCCCGTAAACCAGCGCTTGTCAAGGCCGGGAAAGATCTTTACCAGAAAACCGGTCACCATGCCGTCGTGATTGTACAGAAACATATATCCCGTGACCAGCGCAACGCCCGAATAGATGAGCGTCGTCATGTAGCCAAGGCGAAGGATCTTTGCGCCCTTGATGTCAAAGTACTCCGTAAGCAGCACGATGCTGATGCCCACGACATTTACCGTGACCGTAAGACACACGGCCAGCAGCAGGGAGTTGAGCACGCTTTTATATTTCGTGCCGGATAAGAAAAAGCGGATGACGCTTAGCGGGTCGCTTTTGTCCGCCGTAAAGATCTGGCCGATGGTGTTTATGCAGGGGATGATGATAAAGCACAGCATCAGCACCACAAAAAACGCGATAAAGAATACCTTTACCAGCCTTGAGCCAAGCTTCATCCCCGCGCTTTCCTCAGCGGCGCTTCGGTAGCTTACCATGTTACGCCTCCTTGGTGCCGGGGTAGCTCATGATATCCCTGGGATGCAGCGATACCGTGACCTCCTGCCCTGGCTGGTAGATGCTGATGCCGTCGTTTTTCTCCACGGCCTTAAGCGTGATGCCGTCGATATCGATATAATATTTCAGATACAATCCGTAGTACTCCACGCTCTTGATCGTGCCGCGCAGGGTCAAGGGGCTGGATTCGTCCGGCCGGTTCACGCGCAGGCGCTCAAGGCGGATAAAGTGGTGTTCGTCCAGCGAAAGATTCAGTTTCTTTGCCATTTCGCCGGAGAGCGGATTGATATCGCCTATGAAATTGCACACAAATTCGGTTTTGGAATGGTTGTAGATCTCATTTGGCGTGCCGATTTGCTCGATGTAGCCTTTGTTGAATACCGCGATGCGGTCGGAGAGGGTAAGGGCTTCCTCCTGATCGTGGGTCACGTAGATGGTGGTGATGCCAAACTCCTTCTGCATGGCCTTAAGTTCGTTTCTTAACTGCACTCTTAGCTTTGCGTCAAGGTTGCTAAGCGGCTCGTCCATGCAGATGATCGCAGGATCCGTCACCAGCGCGCGGGCGATCGCCACGCGCTGCTGCTGGCCGCCGGAAAGCTGGCTCACGGCCTTTGCAAGCTGCTCATCTGACAGGTCTACCTTGCGGGCGATGTCCCGCACCTTTTTGTCGATCTCCTTTTTGGAGAGCTTTTGGATCTTGAGTCCAAAGGCGATGTTGTTGTATACCGTCATCGAGGGAAACAGCGCGTAGCTTTGGAACACGATGCCGATGTTGCGCTTTTCGATGGGGACGCGCGTGATGTCGCTGCCGTTTACAAAGACGTTGCCGGCGGCGGGGTCTATAAAGCCCGTAATGGTGCGCAGCGTCGTGGTCTTGCCGCAGCCGGAGGGGCCAAGAAAGGTGAAAAACTCGCCCTCCTTTACCTCGACGTTGATGCCGTGCAGCGCTTCAAAATCGCCAAAGCGCACATAGATGTCCCTTAGCTCTATCATAGCGAAGTCTCCTTTTGCAATCAATGGCGAGGCTGCCCGAAAGCAGCCTCGCGCAATTTGGATACGGATTACTTTTTCTGAGTGAGGGTCGCCCAGTCGAGGTTCTCCCAGTCAGGCTCGGCGGGGGCGTTGGAATCGGCCCAGTAGAAGCCGAGGTTGGTCATGATGTTGGTCCACTCGGCGCTGTGGGCGGCCACGTACTCGGCGTAGGTCATATCGGTGCCTTCGACCTTGCTGAGCGCGAAGTTCTTCAGCTGATAGATGGCGGGGATGTCGTCACCGTAGATCACGGAGGCGGCAACCTTGTTGCAGGGATAGGAATCGAAGGTGTCGGCCCAGGCCGCCTGCAGATCGGCGCTGCCGAACCACTCGGCAAAGGCCTTCACGATCTCGGTCTGCTCCTCAGTCCTGCCCTCGCGCTCCAAAATGCCCAGGTACTCAGCGATATAGTAGGTGCCGTCGGCGATGTCCACCAGGGCCCAGTTTTCGGGCTGCAGGGTGCCGAGCAGCGGATGGTCGAAGGTATTCTGGGCGTTAAAGATCTGGCCGTAGAGGGAAGAGGAGTAGTAGGTGCTCACCTGCACGTCGCAGCGGTTGATGGCGTCAAGTCCGTAGGAGTCGCCGGTGAACTTGCCGTTTGCGCAGTACTTCCACAGGGTCTTCCAGCCGTCAAGGCTGATGCCGCCCGCAGGAGAGGTGGGATCGGTGAAAGCGTAGAGCATGGAGGAGTTGATGTTGGCGTTGGTCGTGCCGCCGACCTTGCCCTGGCGGTACCAGGTGTAGCCGCAGTTTACGATGTCCGCCCAGTGATCAAAGTGAAGCTCCTTGCCGTTGGTGCCGTACTCGTCGGTCCTGTAGAGCATCAGGACGTTCTGGATCACGATGCCGTAGGCCTTGCCGTCGTACTTGTATTCGCCAACGTCCTCAGCCCAGCTGGGAGTCCAGTCCATGACCTTGAGGTTCTCATAGGTGCCGTTAACCAGCTGGCTCCAACGGGTCTCGTTGAGGCCGAAGATGATGTCGCCGTCCTTGTGCTCGTTTGCGGCCTGGACAGCAGCGGTATCACCGGAGTAGACAGAGTTGTCGTCAAGAGAGATGCTGAAGCCCGCTTTTTCGGCTTCAGTTTTGAGCCAGGTGACGCGCTCGGCAGAGTTGGAGTTGGAATAAATGCGGATGGTGTAGCCGGAATAATCCTCGGCGTTTGCCATACCGGCAAGAAGCGTCAGCGCCAGCGCAAGCACCAGCGCAAAGGACATAACTTTCTTCATTTCAGAAAGCCTCCCTCAATAAATTCCCGCATTGCGGGTATATTGATATTTTACCATAAGGCACAGAATTTGTAAATACTTTCAAAAGGCAAATGGGGCTGTTGCACAGCCTCTCGCTTTAAATGAATCAAAGATTCATTTAAAGCGCCTGGTTATGTTGCCATTATGTGTATAGTTAATCAAAACGCTTAGCTGTAAAGCATGTGCAACAGGCCAACAGTTTTTGCTGAAATCTCTGCGGAGATTTCCGGGCGCAAAAACTGCAAGGAAGCGATTTTTGCTTTCGCAGGGCAAGCTCTGCTTCGCAAAAATCGTCCTCGGGATGGCAAAGCCGTCCCTGCGGATTGAAGCAGGAGGGGCTGCAGCCCCTCCAAACCACCCCGGAGCTTATCCGCTTGTGCATCCCAGAGGTGGGCCGGATTTGATTTGTCAAACATGCGTATTAAATTGTACATAACATTGTAAAGCTTTATTTATTCGCTTCAGGAGCTTCGTGTGATATAATGTGTTTAGAATTACAAGGAAGGTGAATAATATGAAGCGAATCCTAAGTGTATTTATGGTGTTGCTGCTTCTGTCCACGCTGCTGATCGCAGCAAGCGCTGAAACCGTAAAGCTTGCATATAAGGGCGGAAGCCTGAACCTTAGGACTGGCCCCGGCACGAAGTACAAGATCAACGGCTACGTGCATAACGGCGACAGCATCACAGTGCTTAGCAAGGGCTCTGTGTGGAGCAAGATCCGCACCAGCGATAACCGGGAGGGGTACATCAAAAACCTCTACATTTCCGGTAACGGCAAAGGCTATGCCTCCGGCACCACCTACTACTCCAAGCACTACACCGGCACCGTAAAGACCACCTACGCCTCCAGCAAGGTCAATCTGCGTTCCGGTGCGGGCACGGGATACGCCCACATCGCTTCCCTCAAAAACGGCCAGAAGCTGACCGTGCTTGGCAAAAACGGCAGCTGGTACCTGGTATCCACAAGCGGCGGAACGCAGGGCTTCGTACACAGCAAGTACGTTAAGACCAGCGCCTCCTCTTCCTCCAGCAGCACTAAGACCGCCGTGGTAACGGCATCGGCCGTCATCATGCGCTCCGGCCCCGGCACAAGCTATGGCAGAGTGACCACGCTTGCAAAAAACACCAAGGTCACGATCGTGAGCACCTCCAACAGCAAATGGTGGAAGGTGAAGTATGGAAGCAAAACGGGCTTCATCTGGAGCAAGTATCTAAAGAAGTAACTAAGCTTTTTTTCGCCGGCAGCGCTGCTGCCGGCTGTTTTGTTTTTGGCCTGCGCGCGACAAAATTTTGCTGCCACGCGATTTTACTTGTAAAATGCGGTGGATGGTAGTATAATCGCAGATATATACTGGGAAGTCTTGGAGGACATCGAATGAAAGACGGTTCACTGCCTTACGTGTACGTAGACGAGGACGAGGGAAAGACGAAAAAGCGCAAAAAAAACGCTGACGCAAAGGACAAGTCCTTAGCCTACGAATATATAGACGAAGACGAGGGCAAAACAGCAAAGAGCGCAAAAAAGGCAGACACCAGGCGGGAGCTGCCTTACGACTACGTTGACGAGGACGAGGGCCAAAGCAAAAAGGCGTCCGAAAAAAAAAGGAGGGCTCAAGAGGACAGCAGACACAAGGCCGCTACCAGCGAAAAACGCCCGGCAAAATCCAATGTCCGTGCAAAAAACGATCTCCATACAAAAAAGAAAAAGAGCGCGCCAGCCAAGCGCAAAAAATCTGCCGCGCCCGCGGTGCTTGCTTTTGTGCTGGTGATCGTGCTTGCCGCAGGAGCGCTGTTTTTGCTGGACTACAAGCAGATCGTGAATATTGGCGGCTTCTCCACAAAGCTCATCAGCCTTGTAAAGCCCCAGGGCACCGCGCAGCCCGTCTCCGATCCGCAGTTTGACGAAATGGACAAGCTGTTTTCGGATATCGAAAGCAGCCAGCAGGAGGACAATCTGAACGCAGCGGACGGCAACAGCGTAAGCGTAAAGGATCTTGCCGTCACCCCGGGGCTGGATGAAAGCTGGCTGAACATTTTGCTGCTTGGCGCCGATACGCGTAATCCCCACGAGGCCTGCCGCACGGACACGATGATCATCTGCTCCATAAACCGAAGCAGCGGCGAGATCAAGCTGACCTCCCTTATGCGCGATACCGCCCTTAGAATAAACGGCGGCACCAACCGCATAAACTCCGCCTACTTTTTCGGCGGGGCAAACCTTGCGATGCAGACGGTCAACAGCAATTTCGGCATGAACATCCAATACTACGCTTTTGTGGACTTTTCCGGCTTTGCAACAATCGCCGAAAAGCTTGGCGGCATCGAAATGGACATCACCAAAAACGAGATGGATCAGATCAACCACAACGTGCGCGAGCAGTACGCAATCCAGATCAAGCTTGGAAGAGCTGATTACGACGCGGCTAAGGCGGAGTATCTGGCAAGCGAATTGACCCAGTACGGCAAAAACGTGCACCTAAACGGCATGCAGACCCTTGGCTATGCCCGCATCAGAAAGCTGGACAGCGACTTTGGCCGAGCGGAGCGCCAAAGGGCGGTGCTCAACAAGCTGATGCTCAAAATGAAGGGCGCGTCCTCCCAGCGCATCATGGAGCTGGTGCTTGGAAACCTTTCTAACTTCAAAACGAACTTAAACACCAACACTATCGTGGAGCTTGCCGGGCTTGTGCTTGGGCGCGAGGGCTTTGAGGGCGCAAAGGAGCTCCGTCTGCCGGAGACCGGCACCTACGTGCAGGAGCGGCGCGGAAACGAGGATATGCTCTACGACGTGGATCTTGAAGCCAATACCAGAAAGCTTCACCAGTTCATTTA
Source organism: uncultured Eubacteriales bacterium (assembly GCA_902796025.1). GTDB lineage: Bacteria > Bacillota > Clostridia > Christensenellales > Aristaeellaceae > RUG14130. The sequence continues at coordinate 26,957 of CADBNW010000095.1, read as the reverse complement.
CGGCCAATGAGCGGCGTTGAGCTATTGGCCCCGGCGGGGCAATGGGAATGCCTGATCGCTGCCGTGCAAAACGGCGCGGACGCGGTCTATCTTGGCGGCAAGGGTTTAAATGCCAGAAAAGGCGCGGGCAACTTTGACGCAGAAGAGCTAAAGCGTGCAAGCGACTATCTGCACGAGCGGGGCAAAAAGCTGTACGTTACGGTAAACACCATCGTAAAGCAGCGCGAATTTGGCGAACTGGAGCAGGTCGCAAGGGAGCTTGCCGCCTGCCATGCGGATGCTGCCATCGTACAGGATTTTGGCGTATGCGAGGCGCTTGGGCAGATGGTGCCGGGGCTTCGCCTGCACGCAAGCACGCAAATGGCGGTGTGCAACCGCCAGGGCGCGGAGTATTTGAAAAAGCGTGGCTTTGAACGGGCCGTGCTGGCGCGCGAAATGCCGCTGGAGGAGATCCGCGCCTGCTCGGAAGCCGGCATTGAAACCGAGGTCTTCTGCCACGGCGCGCTGTGCGTGGCCTGCTCCGGGCAATGCCTGTTTTCCAGCATGGTGGGCGGAAGAAGCGGCAACCGCGGCATGTGCGCCCAGCCCTGCCGCATGGAATACAGCCTAAGCGGCGCGGCGCGGGTGAGCGGCTATCTATTGTCGCCCAAGGATTTGATGACCGCGCCGATCTTAGGCGAAATCGTGAGCGCCGGCGCAAGCAGCCTTAAAATCGAAGGACGCTTAAAGCGCCCGGAGTATGTGGCGATCGTGACCCGCATCTACCGAAAGCTGCTGGACGGCGCGCCCTTTACCGAGAAGGACGAAGACGAGCTTAAGCAGATCTTTAACCGCGGCGGCTTTACCCAGGGGTATCTAAGGGGCGTATCCGACGGAAGCTTCCTGTCCGTTAAGCGCCCCTCTCACTGGGGCATAAGGGCGGGAGAGAGCAAAGACAGCAAAACGATTACCCTGGAGCGCGACATATCAGCGCAGGACGCCGCAGCGATCCGGCCGGAAAACGGCGAAGACGTTCCCGTACACCTGAACGGCTCAAAGGGCATGCGTGTGCAAAACCCGGCAAGGCTGAAGGGCGAGGTGTACTTGATGAGTAGCGCTTCGCAGCTAAGCGATGCAAAGGAAAGCTACCGGGTCGAAAAGCAAATGGTCCGCCTAAGCGCGCGCCTGGAAGCGCGGGTCGGGAAGGCGCTTTCTCTTACGCTCAGCGACGGAAAGGCCGTGCAGAGCGTAAGCGGCGAAAAGGTGGAGCAAGCCCAGTCCAAAAAGGCGGATCCCGCGCGCGTGCGCGAGCAGCTTTCAAAAACCGGCGGCACCTGCTACAGCATCGAAGATGCGGTCATCGATATGGACGAGGACGCCTTTGTGCCGGTATCTGAGATCAACCGCCTAAGGCGCGAGGCGCTTGAGATGCTTGGAAAAAAACGCATCGAGCTTCGTTCTGGCGCAACGGGAAGCGTGCGAGAATACGATTTTCCAGACGCCCTTCTGGCGGCCAGGGAAAAGCCGGGCCTCAGCGTCATGGGAAGCGACATTTTGACGCTTCGCGCCTGCCTTCAAGAAGGTGCGGACGACGCCATCTATTTTCCTGCGGACTTAAGAGAGGAAGCGCTTGAAAAGGCGGATATAAGGGGTCTGTTCATCCACCTGCCCGCCGTTTGCTCTGGCAGCGATTTAGAGGTGCTCAATCGCTTTTGCCTTAAGCACAGCGCGGAAGAAAAGGGCGTTTACCTGAGCAATATCGGGCAGATGGGCCTTGACTGGCCGGGCGAAAAAAGATTTGGCTTTGAGCTGAATCTCTGCAATACGGGCGCGCTATCGTTTTTGAACATCTCAGATGAACGCTATATCCCGTCCGTAGAGCTTACAGCCGCAGAAACATCTGCCCTCGGCGGAAATCAGGAGCTGGTCGTTTACGGAAGGCTGCCGCTTATGCACCTAAGGCACTGTCCGTTAAACGCCGCAAGGGGCGGGGAACTGCATGCTGCCTGCCGGGCCTGCGACGAAGCAAAAGAGGGGAAGCGCTTAAACGACTGCTTCCTGACCGACCGCATGAAGGCGGTGTTTCCGCTACGGCGCACAGCAAGTGACAGCGGCTGCATCATAGATGTTCTAAACAGCGTGCCGCTGGAGCTATCCGGGCAGCTAAAACGCCTGCCTGCCTGCAAAAGCTATTTGATCCTGCTGTCAGTCGAGAGCAGGGACGAGGCCATAATCATCACGCGGCGCTATCGCCGTTTGGCGGATGCGGGCGAGTCAGAAGCAGCAAATGGAAAATATACGACCGGGCACTATTTCAGACCTATCGAATGACGCGGAGAGCTTTCAATGAACGCAAAGTATCAGCGAGTGCTGGAATACAATAAAATACTGGAAAAGCTGAAGGAGTATGCCGTAAGCGAGATCGGGCGCGAGCTTGCAGGCGCGCTTGAGCCTGCAAATGAACTGGAAGCGGTAAAGCGCCTGCAGGCGGAAACCGAGGAGGCGCTGAGCGTCATCGCTTATACCGGCGGAAATCCTTTAAGCGGCTTTAAGGACGTTAGGGAGTATCTGCGCTTAAGCCGAATGGGCTCGGTGCTCACCATGAAGGCGCTGCTTGAGATCAGTGGCGTGCTTAACGCGATGCGGCAGGCCCGGCGCGCGCTCGTCACCGAGCGGGAGGATACCCCGATCTTAAGCGAAATGGCAAGCCGCATCTATACCAACCGCATGCTGGAGGAGGACATCGTTTCCGCGATCATTTCAGAGGACGAAATGAGCGACAGCGCCTCCCCGGAGCTTAAGGACATCCGCCGCCACATACGCACCGTAAACGACCGGGTGCGAGACAAGCTGAACGGCTTTATCCGCTCCGCCGCCACGCAAAAGTATCTGAGCGACAACATCATCACCATGCGAAACGGCCGCTTCGTGATCCCGGTCAAGGCGGAATACAGGCAATACGTTCCGGGTCTCGTGCACGACCAAAGCGGCAGCGGCTCGACCCTGTTCATCGAGCCCATGAGCGTGGTCGAGGCGGGCAACGAGCTAAAGGAGTGGACGCTCAAGGAGCATAAGGAGATCCAGCGCATCCTTGGTGAATTTACCGAAAGGATCGCCCCGGACAGCACCATCATCGATGAGAGCATCCTCATCATGGGAAGGCTCGATCTGATCTTTGCAAGGGCCTATCTCGGGCGCGAGATGGACGCCGTTCCGCCGCAATTGAACGACAAAGGGCGGATCCGCCTGATCAAGGCGCGCCACCCCCTGATCGACCGGGACAAGGTGGTGCCCCTGGACATATGGATCGGGGACGAGTTTACTACCCTCGTCATCACCGGCCCGAACACCGGCGGAAAGACGGTCACGTTGAAGACGGTTGGCCTGCTTACGCTGATGGCGCAGGCGGGGCTGCAGATCCCGGCGGCCTATGGCAGCGAGATTTCGGTGTTCGACGAGGTGTTTGCGGATATCGGCGACGAGCAGAGCATTGAGCAGAGCCTGTCCACGTTCTCAAGCCATATGACGAACATCGTGTCGATCTTGACGGCGCTTGGCGAACGCTCCATGGTGTTGTTTGACGAGCTTGGCGCGGGCACCGATCCCACGGAGGGCGCGGCTCTTGCCATGAGCATATTGGAAAAGCTGCTGAAACAGGGCGTTATCACCCTTGCCACCACGCACTATGCGGAGCTCAAGGCCTTTGCTCTTGGCACAAAGGGCGTTGAAAACGCCTCCGTGGAATTTGACGTGGAATCGCTGCGCCCGACCTACAAGCTGCTGATCGGCGTGCCCGGCAAGTCCAACGCCTTTGAGATCTCAAGAAAGCTTGGCCTTAGTGAGGACATCATCCAAAGCGCCGGCGCGCACTTGACGCGGGATCAGATCCGCTTTGAGGACGTGATCGCAAACGCGGAATACCACAGGCAGGTAGCGGAAAAGGAGCGGGCGCTTGCCGAGCAGGCGCATCTTGAAACCCAGCGCATCCGAAACGAAGCCGACAAGGCGCGAAAGGAGCTGGAGGCCCAGCGCGAGCACATGATGCAAAAATCGCGCGAGGAAGCAAGGCGCGTTTTGACGAAGGCCCAGGCGGAAGCGGAGCGCATCATCGCAGAGCTCAAAAAGGCAAAGAGCGGTTCTGGCCTCAAGGAGCACGAATTGCATCAGCTGCGCGGCGCGCTGCAGGGCGGATTGGATGAGCTGAGCGATACCATCGTGCCGCAAAAGCAGCAGGCGGGAGAACGGCCGGAGCATTTAAAGATCGGCGACCGAGTAGAGCTTTTGCGCCTGGGCACAGTTGCCGAGGTGCTCAGCGCCCCGGACGCCAAGGGCGACATGACGGTGCAGGCGGGCGCGCTGAAAATGAACGTAAATATCAGCGAGGTCCGCATGGCCCCGCCGGAGCCAAAGGCAAAGCCCAGAAGCAAATACGAGCCCCGAAAGCCCGCCCAGGGTGCGATCCCACAGGCCTCCCGCAGGGCGGAAATGGAATGTGACCTAAGAGGAATGACGGTGGAGGAGGCTTTGAACGAAATGAGCCTGTTCCTGGACGGCGCGCGGCTTAACCACATTCACGACGTTACGATCATCCATGGAAAAGGCACGGGCGCTCTTAGAAAAGCCGTGCACGACGAACTAAAGCGCACATCCTATGTATCGGCGTTTCGCCTGGGCAAATACGGCGAGGGCGAAGACGGCGTGACCATCGTGACACTAAAATAAGCTTACACAAAGCAACTTATAGTAGGAGTAGGAGAGGTAAACAAATGAATCGGACGCTTCGCATCGCGCTTGCAACACTCCTTGCGCTTTTGTGCGCCACTTCCTGCCTGGCGGAGGGACAGACGGGCTATTATGATCCCCTGCCCGACATTTATGAAAGGGTATCGCCCTCAGTTGCGGTATTGGAGCTTGTCACCAACGTCTGGGACGCCAAGACCAACACGGTGACCAAGACCCCGCAGGGCTCCGGAAGCGCTGTGTATATCGCAGAAGGCGGCTATTTCCTGACCAACTACCACGTGATCGAAGAGGCCGACGAATTGGAGATCCACTTTGGCGACGATAAGGTGTACGCGGCCTACGTCGTGGGCGGCGACCAGGCAGCGGACGTAGCCGTAGTGAAGGTAGATGAGAAGCTTGACCTGACGCCCGTTAAGATCGGCTTCTCCGCGTCGCTTCGCATCGGTCAGCAGATCTGTACCATCGGAACGCCTGTGGATACCAAAGCCATGTATAATACCCTGACCCGGGGCATCGTATCGGGCCTGAACCGCGAAGACGCGGATTACGATTCCCAGCGCGCGATCGGGCTTATCCAGATCGACGCCGCCATCAACCCCGGCAATTCCGGCGGCGCGCTATTGAACATGGACGGCGAACTGGTTGGCATCCCGTATATGAAATATATGGGCTACTACTACAAAGACGCAAACGGCGAGGAATTTGTGGTGTACGAGGGCCTGTCCTTCGCGGTGCCCATCGACATCGCCTGGCCGATCGCCCAGAGCATCATCAAAAACGGCTCTTACGCCCGCCCGCGCTTTGGCGTGAGCGTGACGGACAACGAAGGCCCGGAGGAGCCCCTTAAGAATTATCCGCCCGCCGGACTTTTGATAAACGAAGTGGAAAAGAACAGCCCGGCCTCCAAAGCGGGCCTGCGCGCGGGCGACGTGATCACGCACGTAAACGGAACGCGCATCTATACCTTCCGCGAGTACACCAAGATCGTGGACAAACTGGCCGCCGGCGAAAGCATGACGCTAAGCGTCGTTCGCTACAAGGACAAAGACGGCGAAGCGCTCAAGCGCTTTGAAAAGCTTGAGGTAGAGGTCACCCTGCAGATGATCGACAACTGACGCCCATGGCGTCCCCGCGCCGCGACGGCAAAAAAGCCGCTGCGGCGCGCTTGATACGTGTGAGGTGAAGTTTATGGCTTTGATTCATGTTGACTTTTTTTCTCAGACGCTTGGCATGTGCACGCAGATGAACGTGATCCTGCCGGAGACTGCCAGAGGTCTTATCGGCATGGACGGCTCGGCGCAAAAGGAGAATTGGAAGGTACTGTACCTTTTGCACGGCTTAAGCGACGATCATACCATCTGGGAGAGGCGGACCAGCATCGAGCGTTACGCTTCCGCCCATCCGCTTGCGGTAGTCATGCCGGAGACCCAGCGCGGCTGGTATACCGACATGAAGTGCGGCTTTCCATGGTTCAGCTACTTTACAAAGGAGCTTCCCGGGATCGTGCACAGCTTCTTCCCGAACATCTCCACGCGCAGGGAGGATACCTTCGTTGCGGGTCTGTCCATGGGCGGATACGGAGCGCTGAAGCTTGCGCTTCGCTGCCCGGAGCAATACGCCTGCGCTGCCAGCCTTTCCGGCGCTGTGGACATCGCAGAGCTTTGCGAAAACTGGACAGGCGACGTGAACAGGGAGTTTCAGGACGTGTTTGGCCCCTTTGACGCGATCCGCGGAGGGGATAACGATCTGTTCCACCTTGCGGCCGAGCTAAAGAACAGCGAGCGCCCCAAGCCCCGCCTGTTCATGTGCTGCGGCCTTCAGGACAGCCTGTACTGGCAAAACGTGCGGCTGCGCAACCACTTAAAGAGCCTTGAAATGGATCTTACCTATGAGGAGGAGCCGGGGGATCACCGCTGGGAGTACTGGGATATGAAGATCCAGCGCGTGCTCGAATGGCTTCCGCTTGAAGGGGAGGGAAAGTAAATGGCGCTTTTGAAGCTTAATTATTTTTCGAGCCAGCTCGGCATGTGCATGAGCAGCCTGGTCGTTTTGCCCCAGAGGGCGAAGGAATACGCCAGGGAGGGCGAGCGCTTCAAGACCCTTTGGCTTTTGCACGGGCGAAGCGACGACGAAACCATTTGGGAAAGGCGGACCAGCATCGAAAGATATGTTTCCCATCTGGGACTTGCCGTAGTCATGCCCTGCGCGCACCTGTCCGCCTATGCGGATATGGCGCACGGCGGAAGGTATTACACGTACATCGCCAAAGAACTGCCGGCCATCATGCGAAATCTTCTGCCCCTAAGCGATGCGCGCGAGGATAACTACATCGCGGGCCTCAGCATGGGCGGGGCGGGCGCGATGAAGATCGGCCTTGCAAACTGCGAAAGCTACTGCGCCATCGGCTGTCTGTCTGCCGGGGGCATAAACCTTGGCCGAAAGGATACGCCGGAAGCCCAGGCGCGCGCCTACATGCTTTACGGGGACAGAGAGCTTGGCGGCACCGAGGAGGACGTGTTTGAAAACGCCAGGGCCGCGCTTGCGGACCATAAGCCCCTGCCCAGGATCTATCACAGCTGCGGCGCGCAGGACTTCATTTTGCCGTCAGCTCTCTCCACGCGGGATTTCTTCATGGGCCTTATGGACAATCCCTTTGATTACGTCTACGAGCAGGACGAGGGAACGCACTGCTGGGAATACTGGGATGTGCACATCCAGCGCTTTTTGAAGTTTATCGGCCTTGAAAAACAGGACGGCTTTTTGGACTAAGCAAACGCGGGAGGCGGCGTAACATGAAAGGACTTATTTATCAAAGCGCGTTTTACGCGGATATAGAGGGCGCAAAGCGCGGGGTGGACGAGGCGATCGAAATGCTGAACGCATGCGACGAGAGCCTTGACATCATCGTTCTGCCGGAAAGCGCCGACATGCCGTTTCCTCCGGCGACAGCCGAGGAATATGCCGAGGCGTACCGCCAAAACACCGGGCGGCTTTTGCAGGCGGCACAGGAGGCGGCAAGGCGCGCCGGTGCGTACGTGTTTGTAAACGCCGCAGACTGCAAAGACGGCGTGTTTTACAATACCACCTTTGCCTACAATAAGGCGGGGCAGCTGAAGGGCAAGTATTTAAAGCAGCATCTTACCCCCGGGGAGATCAGCCGCTTAAAGCTCGGCAGCGAATACTCCTACCGCTATTCGCCGCCCTACATTCTGGAAATGGACGGGCTGAGGTTTGCGTTTCTGACCTGCTACGACTTTTACTTTTACGAGATGTACTCCAGTATCGCCCAGCAAAAACCGCACATCGTGATCGGCTGCGCCCAGCAGCGAAGCGACACCCACGAGGCGGCGGCGATCTATGCAAGATTTGCCGCGTACGCCACAGGCGCGTATTTGCTTCGCGCCGGGGTCTCGATGGGGGATGAAAGCCCCCTTGGCGGCTCCTCCATGGCGGTCGGCCCGGATGGCGAGGTGCTGGCGCTTAAGGAAAACGGCAGGGGCACGATCTGCTTTGAGTTTGAGCCGTTCAAAAAGTACTTAAAGCCCATGGGCTACATGAACCCGGTGGGCCTGCATCATGACTATACCGAAAAGGGCAGAAGGCCTTGGAAGTACCGCGCGGCGGGAAGCGCCATCATCCCCGACGACCGCACGCTGCCCTATCCAAGGATCTGCGCCCACAGGGGCTTCAGCACCGTGGCTCCGGAAAACTCCATGCCGGCCTTCGGCGCGGCCATCGCCCTTGGCGCGCAGGAGATTGAGTTCGATTTGTGGAGCACGAAGGACGGAGAGATCATCTCCCTGCACGACGCCACCCTCGACCGGGTTTCCAACGGCCACGGCAAGGTGTACGAAAAGACCTATGACGAATTAAAGCAGCTCGATTTCGGCTCCGGCTTTTCAGAAAAGTTCAAGGGCCTTAAGATCGTTCGCTTTGAGGACATCCTGCAAAAGTACGCAGGCCAAGTGATCATGAACGTGCACGTAAAGGATCCGGACGATTTCAGTCCTCTGGACGAAGACATTTTAAAGCGCATCATCGCCCTGATCGACAAATACGACAACCGAAGATATGTGTATTTTATGAGCTCAAACGACGCGATCCTAAAGCAGCTGGGACAGCTTGCCCCGGACATTGCAAGGTGCGTGGGGGAAAGGGAGCACTTTAAGATCGTCGACAGGGCAATAGAGCTTGGGATCGACAGGGTGCAATTGTTCAAGCCCTATTTTAACGCCGAGATGATCGCAAAGGCCAAGGCCAACGGGATAAAGCTGAACGTTTTCTGGTCGGACGATCCGGACGAGGCCAGAAGATTTGTGGACATGGGCATCGACTGCGTGCTGACAAACGACTATCTCACCATCAAAAACGCGCTCGGCATCTGAGCGGGAAAGCGTGAATACATGGATCTTAAGCGCTTACTGGACACCTGGCTGCAAAGGGGACTGGAGCTCGGCTGTTACCCCGGGGCGACTGCGGCCTGCGGCGTAGGAAAGCAGGTTCTGGCTGTTTCCGCGGTGGGCAAGACCGAGCCGGGCGGAACGGACGTAAACATCGAGACCCGCTACGATATGGCGTCGCTTACGAAGCTGCTTGCGCCTACGATGCTTGCCTTTCAGGCCATCGAGCGCGGCGAGCTTACCCTGTGGGATACGCTGCCTTACTGGTTTAATGACGTGCCCGAGGATAAAAAGGACATCACCGTATTTCATCTTATGACCCACACGGCTGGCTTTACGCCCTCTTTCCGGCTGGACAAAACGGTTTCACGCCCGGAGGAGGCGCTAAGCGCGATCCTTCATTCCCAGCTCGTTTCGACTCCCGGCGAAAGGCCGAATTACAGCTGCATGGGCTACATCGTGCTGGGAAAGATCCTGGAAAAGCTCTATGGACAGGACTTGAACGAGCAATCGCAAAAGAGCGTGTTTAAGCCCCTTGGCATGGTGCACACCTCCTATCTTCCAACGGGCACGAACATCGCCGCGACCGAAATGGACGAAGCAAGCGGCAAATGCCTCTGCGGCGTGGTGCACGACGAAAACGCCCGTTTTCTGAACGGCGTATCCGCAAACGCGGGCGTGTTCAGCGACATCATGGACATGACGCGCTTTTGCGGCATGCTGGCTGTAGGCGGAGACGGCTTTATCAGCCGCGCGATGCTAAGCAAGGCCGCACACAACTACACCCCGGGCTTTGATACCCACAGGGGGCTTGGCTTTCACATGGCGGGCACCGAGTACAATTACATGGGCGACCTGTTCCCGGATTGCTCCTTTGGACATACGGGCTTTACGGGCACCTGCGCCGCCATCGATCCCACGACGGGCTTTTACGTGGTGCTTTTGTCAAACCGCGTCTGTCCCACGCGCGAAAGCGACAAGCTGTTCCGCTTCCGCCGCGCGCTGCACAACGCACTATACGCAGCATACAATAAATAACAGTAAATAACAGTCAAAGAGGCGAACACTATGCAGGACTACAAAGCCGCAGCCAGAGATTTCATCGAGAACGAAAAGCAATTCCACTTAGGCGCGATCCCGACCGAGCAGTCGAATCCCCTGACCCGCGGACTTTCGGCAAAGATCCGCAGGGACACCTGTGAGGGCGTAAAGCTCATCCTGGACGCAGATCGATACATCCCGGAGGTCTCCCAAAAGTGCTTTGAAAGCGCGGAGTTTAAAAAGCTGACAGCAGACATCCTGCGCTGCATGAACGAGGGGCGGCGCGTGGTGTTTTCCTCTGTGGGCGCGTCCGGGCGCATGGCTCTGCAGCTGGATTCCACCTGGCGGCTATTTTGGCAACAGCTGATCGAGCGCCTTCCTCTGCGCGCGGAGCAGTTCGTAAAAATGGCCGAAATGACCGACAGCTTCATGACCGGCGGCGACCGCGCGTGCGTGCGCAGCGTGGAAAACTTTGAGGATTACCAGACCTTCGGCGCGTGGCAGACCGTGGATTCCGGCGTGACGCCCGGCGACGTGGTAGTGGTCCTTGCCGAGTGCGGCCTTAGCTCCAGCACCATCGGCAGCGCCATCCAGGCTGACGACATGGGCATTTCCACCTATTATTTTTACTATAATCCCAAGGACATCCTCTGCGAGCATCTGGAGCGGGCGCGTAAGGTATTCAGCCACGAGCGCATCACCTTTGTGCCGATGTTCGCCGGCAACATGGCAGTTGCCGGCTCCACACGCATGCAGGTGACCACGATCGAGCTCTTGCTTGCGGGCGCGGCGCTGGAAATGGCAGCGTATGCGTGGCTGAAGGAAAACCTTGATCCCGAGGAGCTTGAAGCCGTAGGCGCAAAGGCATTATCCGGCAGGGAGTACAGCGAGGCATTTTCTGACATGGTGCGCCAGATGCAGTGCGGTCAGGCGCTTGCCAGCATGGCAAAAGCCGTGGAATACGAGGCGGACACCTACACAAAGGGCGGCCTCATCACCTACATCACGCACGACTACCTGCAGGACATCCTGACCGACACCACCGAGCGCCAGCCCACCTTTACCCTTCCGCCCTTCCGCCGCACGGACGACAGCGAAAGCCCGCTGTCCTGGGCATACGCAAAGGATCCGCTGTATCCGGCTTCCATCGCCTGGCAGCACATCATCCGCCGCCCCATCAAGGGACTGGACTGGACCAGGGAAGACTATATCCAAATGAACGCCGCCCAGACCATCGTCGATAACCCGCCTAAGGTCGGATCGGAGGAATTGAGCTACTACGACCTTGGAAACAGCGACGATAAGACCCGCTACAGCCAGCATCCCGCGCGCCTTGTCCTTGTGGACATCGACGGCCTTAGCAGTCACAACGGCTGCCGCGAGTGGTACGAGAAAAATCTGCCCAAATTTGACGGGGGAATGGTGCTTAGGATCGGCGATATCCCCGCCGAGGCACTTGGCGAAAACGAGATCCGCATCCCGATCAGCGTTCCGCATACGCTTATGGAGCTGATGCCGCACATCATGGTAAAGCTTGCGTTCAACCTTTTGTCCACGGCGACCATGGCCAAAATGGGCCGCGTCTGGAGCAACTGGATGATACAGGTTTTGCCCACCAATAAAAAGCTGATCGACCGTTCCACCCGCATCATCGCGCAGCTTGCAAATATTTCCTACGAGCAGGCCTGTGAGGAATTCTTCAAAAGCTACCTTGGCAGGCCGAAGGATCAGGAATACCGCGAAAGCTATGTGGTGGAGACCTTAAAGCGCCTGGGCGTGGATCCGGACGCGGAGGAATAAGCAAAAACGGGAGTAAGCGTCAATGCTTTACCCGACAAAACAGTGTGACTAAGCGTCATGTGCCCTTTTTGTGGCTGCTTGTGTATTTTTTGTATATTAATTTATACAAAGTTATTGCAAAAAGCCCGCGTTTTCTGCTATAATTCTTACAATCAAGAAATTTTTCCTTTCGGCGGAAAGCATTAGTCAGGAGGGCGCATGGCGGCAGTCAGACAGGTCTCAGTATTTGTGGAAAACCGCAGAGGGTCTTTGGCGGCTGTTTGCCGGCTGCTTGGCGCGGGCGGGTTCAACATCCATGCGCTGTCCATCGCCGAAAGGGACAACTTCGGCATCTGCCGCCTGATCGTGGCAAAGCCCGAGGAAGCGATGAAGCTGATGAAGGCGCGGGGCTATACCGTGCGCCTGATGGACGTACTCGCGGCGCGGGTGCCGGATAGGGCAAACGGCCTTGCTGAGGTACTGGAGATCCTCGAAAAAGAGGACATTTTCGTGGAGTATCTCTATTCCTTCGTGCGACCGCAGGACGGCGACGCCATGATCGTATTCAAGCTCTCCGATCCCGAACGCGCGCAGGAGGCCCTTGAAAGAAAGGGCATTACGATCCTTACCGAAGAGCAGGTGTGTTCCCTGTGACGAGGCTTGAACTGATTACAGACCTAAACCACATACGGCAAAACGCTATTGAGATCAAAAAGCGCGTGCCAAAGGATGCGGGCATAATATGGGTCGTTAAGGCCGATGCCTATGGGCACGGCGCGGTGCAGGTCGCAAAAACGCTTTCAAACGCCGCTTTAGCGGGCAAAAATCTCCCAGGCGGCTTTGCCGTCGCCACCGCAGACGAGGCGCGAACGCTCTCCCAGGCGGAGACGGGCGTTGATCCGGAGCAGATCCTTTTACTTGGCCCTGCCTGCGGGGACGTACTAAAAGGCGATCGTTTTACCCGCTCCATTGGAAGCAGGCACGATGTCGAAAGCCTGCTTTCCGACCTGGCTCCCGGCCAAAGCATGAATGTCCATATCAAAATCGATACGGGCATGTCGAGGCTCGGCGCGCGGGGAACAGCGGAGCTTTCGCAGCTTCTGGACGCGCTTGACGCCGCAAAGGGAAGGCTCCATGTGACCGGCATGTTTTCCCACCTGTGCGCCGCAGACGAGGACGAGAACTTTACCACCCTGCAAAAGCAAAGCTTTGAAGAAGCCAGAAGTCTGGTTTTGTCCTGCGGCTTAAAGCCCCTTTGCCACCTTGCGGCAAGCACGGCGATGCTTAGAAGCGACTATGCATACGATTGCGTGCGCGCGGGCATTGCTCTGTACGGCACAGGCGTGGATGCACTTAAGGACATCGTGCATCCGGCGCAAAGCTTGAAAACCTTTCCCATCGCCTTTCACAGGCTGGAGGCGGGGGATACTGTGGGCTATAGCAGGCGCTTTACTGCGCAAAGACCCTCGCTCATCATGACCGTTCCCTGTGGCTACGGCGATGGATACCCACGAATCCTCAGCGGCCGGGCGGACGTGCTGGTAAAGGGGCGGCGCGCGCCGATCGTTGGCAACGTCTGCATGGATATGCTGATGGCGGATGTTACAGACATACCGGATATAAGCTACGAAACGCCGGTTTACCTGCTTGGACGGGACGGGGACGAAGAGATCACCCCGGACGAGCTGGCGCAAAAGGCGCAAACCATTCCATACGAGATCATGCTGGGCTTTTCCGGGCGCGTGACGCGCTCGTGGACGGGCCTAAGCGAGAAATAGAATCAGGTGCGCAGGCACCAACAAAACCGGAGATGACATAAATGGGTGAACTCATCAAAAAAGGCCTGCTTTTGCACGTGGCCATCGCGATCGTTTGCATGCTCAGCGCCTTTGCGGGCGGAGCGGTATTTGGCATCATCGTCGGCGCGCTTTTGTACGCGGCGTACATCCTTATGATGTACGGCGAGGGCTGCTCGGTGGGAGAGCATCACTGCACTGTGAGCGCCACTCTGGAGCGCCTGGCAAGCGAAGGCAAACAAGGCGACGAGAAGCTTAAGAAAAATGCCTACGACCGCAAAAAGGCGATCAAGGCCTGCGCGGTATTGAGCGGGATCCCGCTGGTGCTTGCGATCTTGAACCTCGTGCTTGCAAATCCCACGACCACTGCGGAAACGCCCCTGGGCCTTGTCACGCGCCTTGTGTTTTTGCCCCAGGCGTTCATCACCCGCTGGTGCTCTGAGGCTGTAAAGACCGATATAAACGGCGCGATTGCGGCGGGGCGCGCGGCGATCAGCAGCGTGGACTACGGCACGGTGGATTTTGCGGGGCTTATCAAAGAGGCGTCCAAAATCACGCGCTACGCTTTTGCGTCGGATACCAGCTCGCTGACCCTCATGCGCATATTGTATATCCCGGCCGGTGTGCTTCCAGGCATCGCGCAGCTGATCGGCTATCTGCAGGGGCCAAGGCTCCGGGCAAAGACCGTAGATGATATGCTCAAGGGCTCGCGCAAAAAGCAGCGCCGCATTTTGAAATCCAAACGGCAGCGGCAAAACAGGCAGGCCAAGCCCGAGGTGTAGCTCTTGCTTTCCATCGCGGCAAATGCTATAATAACTTTGGGTGAGGTAAAGCCATGCGCATCATCGGCGGCACGGCGCGGGGCAGAAGACTGATCGCCCCGGACGGCATGGAGACGCGCCCTACTGCGGACAAGGTGCGCGAAGCGCTCTTCAGCATCCTGATAAACGACGTACCCGGCGCAAGGGTGCTGGACCTCTTTGGCGGAAGCGGCGCATTGGCGCTTGAAGCCATAAGCAGGGGCGCTAAAAATGCGGTCATCTGCGACAGCGCGCAAAGCGCCATCGAATGCATCCGCAAAAACGCGCAGGCAGTCACGGGCGAAGAAGGCAGGGTGCGCGTGATCAAGGGGGACTATAAAAAGGCGCTCAGCCTGCTTCAAAATGAGCAGTTCGAGCTTGTGTTTCTGGATCCCCCGTACCGCATGGCTGAGGCTTACGCGGAAAGCGCAAAAATGCTGCTTGCAAACGGCATGCTTGCGCCGGAGGGGCTGATCGTGGCGGAGCGCAAAAGCGACGTGGAAATCGTATGGCCTACGGGCTTAAAGCGCATCGACCAAAGGGTTTACCGGGATACTGCGCTGGAATTTGTTTGCGAGGATAACGCATGAAGGCATTGTTTGCGGGCAGCTTTCATCCGCCCACAAAGGGACACATCGACATCATCCTTCGGGGCGCGAAAATGTTTGACGAGGTCGTGGTGGCGGTCATGATAAACAGCCAAAAGCGATACGTCATACCGGCCGAGGCTCGGGTCGAAATGCTTGAAGCCTGCTTAAAGGGCGCAAAGAATGTAAGGGTGGTCTATTCAGGCGGCCTGACCTCCGAGCTTGCGCGTCAAGAGGGCTGCGAGGTGCTTTTAAGAGGCGTTCGGGACTACGCAGATTTTGAATACGAGCTAAGGCAGGCGGAGATCAACAAAACCCTCACGGGCGTGGAATCCCTCTTTCTGCCCTGCGACCCGGCGCTTGGCGCGGTGGCCTCGAGCATCGTGATGGACATTGCGGGACACGGCGGCGACATCTCCGCCTTTGTGCCGCCTGAAATACATAGTAAAATACTGACTTATATTGGCAAAGGAGTGTAGACCATGTCGGACTGGCTGGACGAATACGAGGACGAGGCCAAAAAAGACGGCGCTCAAGACGAAACTGAAGTGGACGACCGCGCCGAGGAAGAGATCGAAGCGGAGCAGGACGCGTACGAGGACGACGGCAACGCCGACAGCGAAGAGTATGCCGCTGACGATACCCCCGAGGATGAGGACGGCTACGCCTATGACGACGCGGACGAAGAGGAAGCGGAGTACGGGCAAGGCGCCGACGACGAGGAAAACGATTCTGACGAGGCCGAGGGCGAAGCGCTGGACGAGGATGAGGAAAAGGACGGCGACGAGCCGGACGAAAGCGCCTACATCATAGAGCTTTTGGACTACCTCACCGAAGCGCTCAAAAAGCCCACAAAGGGCTCGCTGATCTCCAAGCCTCGCGTGGACGTGGACGCCTGCCTCACCATCATCGAAAACATCCGTGAAAACATTCCCACCAGCATCAGCTACTCCGTGCGCACCAAGGAACAGCGCCGCGAGATGCTGGCCGAAGCCAAGCGCATCGCCGAAAACCGCGTGCAGGCCGCCCGGGAGCGCGCAAGCCTTCGCAAGGAGGAAAGCGATCACGAGATCCAGCAGGCGCACGAAAGGGCCCAGCAAGAGGTGGATACGATGCTTGCCGACGCGCACAAGCAGGCGGATGAGATCGTGGCCAAGGCCAAGGCCAAGGGCCGTCACCTGATCAGCGAGCACGCCATCACAGCAGCTGCGCAAAAGCAGGCCGCGCAGATCGTCGGAAAAGCGCGCCGCCAGGCAAACGAAATGCGCCGTAAGGCGGTTGAGGACAGCTGGAAGCTGCTGGACGCTTTGGATAAGCAGGTAAATGGCATCCTGCTTAGCGTCGAGCAGCGAAAAGACGAGCTTCTGCCCCCAGAGGACGAATAAAGAAATCATAAACCCAAACCACAGCCCAAATTCTTTGTAAAAAAGTTTGGGCTGTGTCTGTATAGACAGATGCCGCTGTGCGGCGCTTTGCGTGAGGATTCATAAGCATCAGTGTACTTTACAGGAGGAGCATCTATGGACAGACTGAACGTTGCCATCATCGGCCAGGGACGCAGCGGCCGGGACATACACGGGCGGTTTTTCTTGAGCGAGAATAACGACAAGTTCCGCGTGGCCGCGGTGGTGGAGGCCCTTGAGGATCGCCGCGAGCGCGCAAGGCAGGAGTATGGCTGCCCTGTGTACGCCAGCTATCAGGAGCTGTTTTCGAGGCAGGACATCGACCTTGTCGTAAACAGCAGCTTTTCCTACATGCACTCGGACATCACCGTTGATTTATTGGAGCACGGCTTTAACGTCGTCAGCGAAAAGCCCTTTGCCAAGACCTACGAGGACGGCTGCAGGATGATCGCCGCAGCTCGCAAAAGCGGCAAGCTCTTGAACGCCTTTCAGCAATCGCGCTTTGCGCCGTACTATCGTGAGATAAAAAAGGTGCTGGCAAGCGGCTGCCTTGGCAAAATCGCGCAGATCAGCATCTGCTTTTCCGGCTTTGCAAGACGCTGGGACTGGCAGACCTCAAAGCGCTACGCCGGCGGCAACGTGCGAAACACCGGCCCGCATCCCCTGGATCAGGCCATGGATCTGCTGGGCTTCCCGGAGGACGTCCAGGTGGTAAGCCGCCTTGGAAGATTTACTACCTTTGGCGACGCCGACGACTATGCCAAAATCCTGCTGCTTGTGCCGAATAAGCCGCTGATCGACATTGAGATCTCCTCCTGCGACTGCTACGCGCCCACCACCTACAGGATCATGGGCAGCAGGGGCGGCCTTCGCGCAACGCTTGGGGAAGTGGAGTATAAATACCTGGACGAGGAAAAGCTCGAAAAGCAGGCGCAGATCATGGAGCCCCTGTGCAAGCCTGACGGAACGCCCAGCTACTGCCGCGAGACGCTGAGCTTTATCGAAAAGAAGGTGACCGTGGAAAGCGGCGCGTTCAACAAGGCCGTCAAGGATTATTACGATATGATCTATTATGCGCTTACGCAAAACCGCCCCATGGAGATCACTCCGGAGCAGGTGCTTACGCAGCTCAAGGTGATCGATAAAATAGAGGCACAGACCCCGCTTACGGTGTTTGACTAAGGAGGACGGCAAAATGAAGCTTGCAATTCTTGGCACTGAGAATTCCCATGCCTTCGCGTTTGCAAAGTTTATCCACGACGATCCGGACTTTTCCGATCTCGAGGTCCTGGGCGTTTACGGCTACGACGCCACCTCAAACGAGCGCCTTTTGAAAAACGGTTACACGCCCTATGTGGCAAGCGACCCGCACGAGTTTCTGGGAAAGGCGGACGGCATTTTGGTGACCGCGCGCCACGGCGATCACCACTGGGAATACGCGCTGCCCTATATAAAGGCCGGCGTGCCCGCGTTTATCGATAAGCCCTTTACCGTAAAAAAGGAGTATGCCCTGGAGCTTGCAAACGCCGCAAAACAAAGCGGCGCATTGGTATGCGGCGGCTCGTGCCTTAAATTCTTGCGTGATCTGCAGCCGGTAAAGGAATTCGTTAGCCAAAATCATATCGTAGGCGGCTATGTAGGCGCGCCGATCAATATGGTAAACGATTACGCCGGGTTCTTCTTCTATTCGCAGCATTTGCTGGAAATGCTGCTGACGGTGTTTGGCTTTGGGGTAAAGAGCGTATTTGCCTACTGCCCGGATCAGACGAAAAACCGCGTGAGCGTGCTTTTCGATTACGGAGACTTTGACGTAAGCGCCCAGTACACCTCCTCCTATGGCTATACCATCACGGCCTACGGCGACAAAAGCTGCAAAACCGCCTATACCTTCGACCTTGGCGACTGCTTCAAGCAGGAGCTTTTGGAGTATAAGCAAATGGTGCAAAGCGGCGTAATGCCTCATAGCTTTGACGACCTGCTAAAGCCGGTCACCCTGCTAAACGCGATTCACCGCTCGTACCTCACGGGCGAAAGGGTCTGCGTCGCAGACGACGCTTAAAGCTATTGGTTCAGCTAATATGAAGTACAGCTATGGCGGACAGGAGATCTTTCCTGTCGTGGAATTCTATCACGACCTGATCCCGTATCTTGCGGGCATCAGGGAGCGCGAATTCTATATGGACAAAGAGGCCTGCGCAAGGGCATGGAAGCAGGCAAACGGCATTTTGAGGGATTATTACGGGGATCTTTGTCCCGTGCGCACGCCCTCCGCCGCGCCGCTTTCCTACGGTCATCTGGTCAGTATCGGCGCGCCGTATATCCTGCCAGAGGATTCGGAGCCGAACGTCAGGCCCTTTGTGCACTCCATCGAGGAAGCCGTCGCCTACATGCGTAAGATCGCCGGGATCGACTTTGGCGCAAACGACATGTGCAGGCACTATCTGGAGGTAAACCGCCATCTGCGCGATGCGTTTCCGGATGCGCCTATCCTTCCGCTTGCGGGCTACGGGATGGAGGGGATCATCACCACCGCGGTCCTTATGCGGGGGCAGGATATCTTTATCGACATGTTTGAAGAACCGGAGCTTACGCACGAATACTTTGCGCTGCTGAACCAAAGCATCATCGATTTCTGTCACTGGCAAAGCAGGATAAACGGCCAGCCTCCGGTATCGTCAACCGGTGCTTACCTGGCCGACGATTTTGCGGCGCTCGTGCCCCCGCGCCTGTGGGACGAGTTTGTGGTACCCTACTGGGATGCCTATTACAGCGCAAGGGCGACCGGCAGCTACCGCTTTTTGCACTGTGAGGGAATGTCACCGGAGCAGCTGAAATACTTGAGCCACGCGCATATCACGCGCTTTCAGCCCTCGGTTTCCGACAAGCTTACGCTTCAAAATGTGAAGGCCGAGCTGGATATCCCCTTTGACTGGCTTTTGTATGCGTGGAAGCTGTGCGACATGACGGATGAGCAGATCGAAGCGTGGGTGGACGAAACGGTACAGGCGGGCGTATTCAAAATAAGAACGCAGATGGGGAAGTACGCTTGGTCGTGCCATAAGCAGGGCAAAGCAAAAGTCTTTCTGAAAGCGTTTGAAAAGTATAAAATACAGGCATAGGGCATACAAGCCGCCGGGATCGTTCCGGCGGCTTTTGCTTTTCAACAAACGTTTCGTTTTGAACACAGCGTCAAATTTCCCATTCCATATCATAAAACCCCTTATTTCCTAATAATCGGGGGTGTATAATGCCCGGGCATGGAGGTGATGAAAAAATGCACGGAACGCTGCGCAGGATACTGAGCCTGTACATGCCCTACGCAAAAATGCTTTACCTGGCGCTCGCGCTCGAGGTAACGGCCATCGTAACGCGCCTGATTTTGCCGCGGCTCACCGCCACGGTGGTAAACGACGTCATCACGGACGGCCACTATGAGTTGCTTACCGGACTTTGCATCGCAATCGTCGCCCTTACAGCGCTGCGCTCGCTGTGCAATTACGTGCGCGGCATGATCTTTCAGACCGAAGCGCAAAACGTCGCCTATTCCATACGCACGGAGCTGTACGACCATCTGCAGCAGATGCCCTGGGAGTTTTACGACAAAAACCGCGTGGGCGAGATCATGAGCCGCATGACGGGCGATCTGAACAACATCCGAAACTTTCTGTGCAACACCACCTTTTCGGTATTCACCAATTCGCTGTGCTTTGTGGGCTCGCTGATCTTTATGTCTATCATGAGCTGGCAGGTGACGCTGATGGTGCTGGTAATGGCCCCGGTGATCGCCGTTGTGGCCTTTATCTTCAACAAAAAGATCCGCCCCGTGTTTCGCGACATCCGCGAGCAGAACGCAGTGCTCAACACCCGCACGCAGGAAAACCTTGCCGGTATGCATGTGGTCAAGGCCTTTGCCCGGGAAGACTACGAAGAAAAGCGCTTTTCAGAGGACAACCGCGAGCTGCTCAAACGAAACCTGAAGGCCAGCTTTGTCTGGTCAAACTTTATGCCCTTCATGGACATGCTTTCGGCCCTGTGCACACCCGTTGCGCTTGCCGGAGGCGCGCTAATGGTCAGCCTTGGACACATGGACATCGGTACCCTGGTGGGCGTGACCGGCTACATCTTCATGCTTACCAACCCCATGCGCATGCTGGCCAGCATCATAAACGTGACCGCGCAGGCCGTCACCAGCGCTGAAAAGCTGTTTTACTATATGGACCTTGGCGCAAGCATCAAAGAGCCTGAGGACGCCGAAAGCCCCAAAGAATTCAAAGGCCACGTGGTTTTCGATCATGTCAGCTTCGGCTATGGGGACAGCATGGTGCTTAAGGACATCTGCCTTGAGGCAAAGCCGGGTGAGACCGTCGCCATCATGGGTGCGACAGGTGCCGGTAAAAGCACACTGATCACCCTGCTTGGCCGCTTTTACGACATAAACGAAGGCTCCCTGCTGGTTGACGGCATCGACGTACGCAAACAACGCCTCGAGCCGCTTCGCAAGCACATCGGCTTTGTGCAGCAGGACGCCTTTTTGTTCTCAGATACCATCGCCGACAACATCCGCTATGGCGAGCCGGACGCTGAAATGGAGCGCGTCGAGGCAAGCGCCCGCGTCGCCCGCGCGGACGACTTTATCAAGGCTTCCCCCCAGGGTTACGAGACAGTAGTAGGCGAAAGAGGCATGGGCTTAAGCGGCGGCCAGAAGCAGCGCGTTTCGATTGCCAGAGCAGTGCTGATCTCTCCAAGCATCCTGGTGCTTGACGATTCCACAAGCGCGGTGGATATGGAAACCGAGTACGAGATCCAAAATGAACTCAAGGCGGTGCTGAAGGATAGAACCACCTTCATCATAGCGCACCGCATTTCCTCTGTGAAGAACGCCGATCAGATCATCGTATTGAAGGACGGCGAGATCGCCGAGCGCGGCAGGCATTCAGAGCTGCTGGCGCGCGGCGGCATCTACGCTGGCATGGTGGCGGATCAAATGTCGAGCGCCGTAAAGGCGGAGGAGGTGAGCTGATGGCAACGGTTATTAGACAGTTAGACGACGAGGCCATTGAAAGGCCGTTTAACAAGGGACAGTTTATCCGGCTTCTGAAATACATGAAGCCCTACAGAGTAAAGGTCATTTCATCCCTGGTGCTGATGACGATCGCAAGTCTGTGCAGCCTTGGAAACACGTATCTGATGAGCCGCGCCGTAGGTCAGCTCTCGCAGGGCGATTACAGTTACGTGCCGTATCTGCTGGGCATGATGGTCGCCTGTTCCGTAATGGCGGCGTTTTGCACCCGCCAGAGGATCCGCTGGATGGACTTTGCCGGCCGCCGCGCCATCGCACAGCTGAGAGAAGATCTGTTTGGCCACATCCAGAGCATGAGCTTTTCGTTTTTCGATACGCGCTCGGCAGGCAAGCTGCTGGTCCGCGTGACGAACGACGTAAACTCGCTGAACGATCTGTTTTCTAACGGCATCGTAAACGTGATCATCGAGGTTTTGACGCTGGTATTTTTGCTTGTCATCATGCTTGTGGTAAACTTAAAGCTTACGCTGATCGCGCTTTGCATCCTGCCGGTGCTGGCCTTTGGCATCTTTAAGCTAAAGCGCCTCGTTCGCCTTCGCTGGCAGAGGAACAGCATCAAAAACAGCACGATGAACGGATATCTGCACGAGACGCTGACTGGCATGCGCGTGACCCAGGCCTTCGTGCGCGAGCAGGAAAACAGTCAGGCATTTCAGGGCGTAAGCGGCGAAGTCAAAAAGAGCTGGATGAGCGCGGTTCAGGTTTCCAACGCCTTCTGGCCCATGCTGGATCTTACCGGCAGCATCGGAACGGTGCTGGTGTACATCTTTGGCGTAAGCTTTATGCGAGCCGATGCCCTGGCGCTTGCGGACCTATTGCTGATTTTGTGGTACCTTGGCAGATTTTGGGAGCCGCTCAACGCCCTTAGCGATTTCTACAACCAGATCCTGACTGCCGCTGCCAGCATGGAGCGCATTTTCGAAATCATGGATACGAAAAGCGAGATCCAGGATAAGCCGGATGCGCAGCCGATCCCGCCGATCGAGGGCAGAGTGACCTTCGAGCACGTGGTGTTTGGCTACAACAGCAGCAAGATCGTTTTGAACGACGTAAACTTTGATATAAAGCCCGGTATGACCGTAGCCCTAGTCGGTCCAACGGGCGCCGGCAAAAGCACGGTGGTCAATTTGATCAGCCGTTTCTACGACGTAAGCGGCGGCCGCGTGATGATCGACGGGCACGACCTAAGGGACGTGCAGCTGCTTTCCCTGCACCGGCAGATGTCGGTCATGATGCAGGACAGCTTCATTTTCTCCGGCACGATCATGGACAACATCCGCTATGGCCGACTGGACGCCACGGACGAGGAGGTCATCGAGGCCGCCAAAACCGTCTACGCCCATGACTTCATCATGCGCATGGAAAAGGGCTATCAGACCGTGGTAAACGAGCGCGGCAGTCAGCTTTCCAGCGGGCAAAGGCAGCTGATCTCCTTTGCAAGGGCGCTTTTGAACGATCCCAAGATCCTGATCCTGGACGAAGCGACCTCCTCGATCGACACGCATACCGAGATGCTCATACAAAAGGCGCTGGATGTGCTGCTCAAGGGGCGCACCTCCTTTGTCATCGCGCACCGCCTGTCCACCATCCGAAACGCGGATCTCATCATGGTGGTAAAGGATGGCAACATTTCAGAGCGCGGCACGCACGACGAGCTGATCCGTCTGCCCGGCGGGCACTACCGTGCCCTGTGCGAGGCGCAGTACCGCTTTATGAGCGCGGCGGATTAAACCGCAGGTAAAAAACCGCAGCCGCTCACCGTAAGCTTTACGGGAGCGGCTGCGGTTTTAATTGCCTTAAGCCATGAAGCGGAGCTTCAATACCGGCGTCAGGCTTTCACTTTCAAAGGTGAATTTCAAGCGGTACAGCTGATCCTGCCGCCAGCTGTTTATAAGCCTTGCGTCGTCAAGCGGAATGGCTTCGCTTGTGACGTTCACCGCGTTTTGATCGTAGAGGATGCGAAGGATGCCCTTTTCACCCTTGATCTGCACTTCACCAGGCGCGATGCGCGGCTCTTTTGCGCACATAACGGGGAGAGTGATCGGCAGAGGAGCTTCAAGCGTGACGCTGTCTGTAAGCTCGATAAGTCCCTGCGCTCTTTGCATTTCGATACGGCGCACGTAGCTTTCCACCCGGGAAAACTCCCCGTAAGCCGCCGCTATATCCGCGCGGAACTCCGCGTGTTGGCCGTCGTCGGTAAAGCTTGCGTCGCTTGCTGCGCAGTTTATGCCGGGCAGCTGGTCCCTTTCGCCGATGATAGCGGTATTGTGATAGCGGCTTTGCATGGTCCAGATGTCGTAGCGCTCCGCAGAGAAGGTGCGGCGGCTGTATGTGCCAACGCCGACGTCCACGACAAAGGGCTCGCCGTTCAAGTAGATGATGTAGTTGCCGATGTCGTTGTGATTGTGGCTCTCCGCGTTATTGCCGCCCTTGGCCGCAAGGAACAGACCCTTGCCGCTTGCGTCCTGCCGCATGACGGCAAGCTCGATGCCGTCAAAGTAGTGGCTCAAGGGGTAATTCGGTTTTACAACAGAAGCAAAGTCCCTTCGGCGGAAGGTGATGATGTTTTTGACCTTGCGGTAGATGCTGTCGTATTCGATGCGATAGGGGGTTTTGCAGGCGTTTGTTGAAAGCAGGTACTCCGTCCAGCCGATCAGCGCTTCGTCGTTCATGCTTACAGCGCTGCGCCTTAAGGCAAGCGCGTCCGCCATGGTTCGGCAGCCGGAATCGGCGAAATTCACATAGTACGTTCCGTCGATATGCACCTGCATGATGTAGCGCGCCATGTTCTGTATGATCGGTTCGTTCCATATGACGGCTTTACCGTTTGTCGCCTCGTCAAACAGCTCCAGCGCGTCTAACAAACTTGCACAAGCCTTGTCGTAGTAGCCCGGCCCCTCGTCACAGCCGCCGTCTGGCGCGTAGGTGGCGATAAAGGCGTCAAGGCCCTTTGCGATCAGGCGGCTGAGCGCCTTTTGACGCTGCTCCTCTTTTTCGTTCAGCAGCAGTACGCACAGAAGGTTTGAATAGATCCAGGGGGTCCAGTTGTTCAGGCTCCGCCCTTCGTTAAAGCCCGTCCATCCCATTTCGGGGTGCTGTACATAGGTATCCAGTATGCGGCTTTGAAGCTCCGCCTGCACGCGGGATCCGAGCTGTGGCATGTGCTTAAGGCGCGAACCGACCAGGTACATCGTCCAGGCAAGCACGCTTGCGGTTTCAGCGGCAAACAGGTCGATGTAGGTATTGCAAAGCTTTTGCTCCGGCAGGGGGTGCGCCTTGCCGTCGCCCTGGGTGTTTTGATGCAAATGCGCTGGGATCACCCAGGTGCTTTCTTCGCATATGGCCCAGACGATATCGATGATGTTCTTTACATACCGGCCTTGGTTTTCGATGCACTCTGCCATCACGCAGCCAAGCAGCATGCGGCGGCGCTCAAAGTATTCCTTTTCAAAGCGCTGTCGGTTGCCGGTCAGGAAAAAATCGGCATAGAGCGACGCGGGCAGGGGAGACGGCGCATATTGAAGCAGCCCCTCGCTTAAGCCGTCGAAGTAGGCGCGCACTTCGGGGTCCACATTGTCCCAGATGTCACGCTCGTCTATGGTCGGCAGGGGATGAAAGCTTCCTGGACTTACAAGGGCGTTTGCTTCGATGGCCTGTTCTACGCTTTCGTACAGCATGCTTGCTCCTTACAGATGATGAAGAAGATTGAAGTTTTTGGGCAGCTCCAACGGCACCCAGAACAGGCCATAGGCCTGTGCGGAGCCCGTCATTACGCCTGCTTCGTTGGTGACGGGGTAGGTGATCAGACTTTCCGGAACGACCTCGCGCACAGATTCGCGCACGCGCTCATCCGCGCTTTCGCTGTGGCAGTCCATGGCGAGGACCTGTCTTTCGCCCTCCTCGCTCACGCGCCAGCCAAGCAGCGTCACGATGTGGCCCACGCGCAGATTGCAAAGGGCGCAGCCGCCGTTTGTCAGGCACTCCCAAAGCTTTTCGTGGTCGTTCAAAAGGCCATCCATGTCGTAGCGGAAGCCGTACTGGCCGGCAAGCCCGCTTTCAACCACGCCCTTCAGCAGCATGGGGCGGTCGGTGCCGTCGTCCCCGCGCCCGCCGACGCGGCAGGAGAAGTCCGCCATTTCCTCCGGTGCGATGCGCTGTCCGCTCATAAACTCGATGGCTTCGCACAGGCTGAACACGCCGCAGCCGGCACTTTTCAGGGTGTCGCCCGGGCGCGGTGGATATTCGTAGGGGTGCGTCCACTGCACGGAGCGCTGATTGTAGAGCATGAATTCCCTGTCGTTTACGTGCACAACGATCTTTTTGCCCGTGACCGCGGCGGTCCTGCGAAGGCGCTCCACCATGTTTAGCCGCCTTAAATGCCGCCCGCCCTCGAAGGTGGAGGAAAGGAAGGTGTCTGCGATCATGAACGCCAGCTTTTCGCCCACGACATCGCGCCCGATGGCGAGCACGTTTGCGTTGTTGTGCTGGCGCGCATAGGCGGCGGTGTAGATGTCCGAGCAGCAAACAGCGCGGATCCCGGGAACGGCGCCCGCGCCAAGGGAGATGCCAAAGCCGGTCCCGCAGATGGCAATGCCCAATTCACACTCGCCCTCGGCCACCGCGCGGCCGACCCTTTCGCCATAAATGGGATAGTCGGTGCTTTCCGGCGTGTAGGTGCCAAAGTCAATCAGTACGTGTCCTTCGGCGCGTAAATGGTCGATCAGCGCGTTTTTCAGCAAAAGACCTCTGTGGTCGCAGGCGATGGCAAGCTTCATGAATAGCAGCCTCCTTGTTTCTTATGCTATTATTATATATTCAATCGCTTTCTTTTTCAACGATGAAGGGATTATTTTTGGGGCATTTTCTAAAGGTGGCAAAACAAAAAGCAGAAAATGCAGGAAAAATTGCAAATCATAAGCTTAACGCAAGTTGTTACAACATAGCTCGCGATGCTGCCAAAGAAGCCCTTTGACCCTAATTTGCAGTGTAGACGGTTATTATTGCGTTAATAACTGTAGCAAAGCGGCGAATTGCTGTTGACAAAGTTGAAGACGCTTGATATAATCAAAAACTACGCTAATATGGAAATAAAGCGCACACCAAACGAGAGCAGTGAGAAATGAATCGGCGCGTCGAGCAAAAAATTCATTTTTCCATCGCAGATTTAGCGTAAATTTTACGCCGGATACTGCGCGTCAATACCGTGTAAGGAGTGATACTGATATGGTGCATCCCATCAAGCAGGGCAAGCGCACGCGCATGAGCTTTGCCCGCGTGGAAGAAGCGTTGGCCGTACCGGATCTGATCGAGGTTCAGAAGAATTCCTACCAGCACTTTCTCAAGGTCGGC
>CADBNW010000094.1 GCA_902796025.1 uncultured Eubacteriales bacterium | reverse complement strand
CTCACAATTCCTTTTGGTTGTTTGTTTAGTCTATGTTAAAAGTCACACCGCAGAATCTGTAGTGTGACTTTGTTGATGGTCTGAGGGGGCTGTTCGCACAGCCCCCTTTGTCAATCTGCTTTGACCGTTGCCCTTAATATGACTGCAATACCACCTCGCGCAGGGCGTCGCCCTCCACCAGGTCGAAGGTAAAGGTGGCCGTGCAGGCGTGCTGCGTTTGAAAGCCGAAGCTTACGGACATGCATTCTTCCGCCCAGAAGCTCAGCTCCATCGACTGCAGATTGTAGGGCTCCGCGCTGATGGGCATAAGGCTCTTGGCGCTGCTGTGCACCGCTGAAAGAAGATCGCCCAAAAGCTCCTCCTTACAGCGCAGGTACAGCTCCGTCAGCTTGTCGGACAGGGTGCCCTCCTGCGCGCCGGCAAAGAGCTTGCTGCGAAGCTCAACGTCGATAAAGCGGAAGGACAACCTGGCTTCCTCGCCGTCAAACGCGGCCTGCGCCACCCTGACGTCGCCCGCATACAGGTTCAGCGTGACGAACCTGTCCTCTGTCGATGGCTGGTCCGCGTAGAACTGATCGGTGTTGTAGTGCTTTTTGCAAACCTCTTGGCAGCCCGGGAAAACCGCCTCGAGCGTATCAACGGCCTTTTGGAAATAGCTGGCCGGTTCAATGGATCTGTCGCTGAGGCAGACGGGGCAGGGGCGCTTGCCCTCTTCACCCGCCTCGCTGACCGGAACGGGAAACGCGTTCTTCATCCCGGAGCAGGCCGGATCAGAATGGTAGAACAGGCCGTGCTCGGTCATGTAAACCGTCTCTTCGTCCGTGTGCGTCTGGGTGGGAAACCCGGCGTTTGGCGGCGTGGGCGACGGCGCATCGGCGACAAAGAGGATGGTCGTGGCCTGGTCGCTGCCGCCGATGACGGGTGAAGGCGTAGTTTCGCTCTGCGGCGCGGCGGTGCTGTCCGTCCTGTCCGTGCTGCCTGCCGCGTAGGCCAGGACCGCCAGGCATAGGACGAGACAGGCGGCGATTGCCGACAGCCTGAGCTTATGTTTCATCTTCATGCGCTTTTCTCCTTCTCGTATTCCTTTGAAAACGGCGTCC
Organism: uncultured Eubacteriales bacterium; assembly: GCA_902796025.1. Taxonomy (GTDB): domain Bacteria; phylum Bacillota; class Clostridia; order Christensenellales; family Aristaeellaceae; genus RUG14130. The sequence goes on along the minus strand of CADBNW010000094.1, from coordinate 13,032 downwards.
CCGAAAGCCGCGGGCGTCGGGGGAAAGGCCTTGTCAAGCTTCATATTCGTCACCTCCCAAAAGGCGTTTGAGCTCCTGCCTCGCCTGATGCAGGCGGGACTTTACGAGGGCTTCTCTTAAACCAAGGATCTGGCCTGCTTCCTTAAGCGAATACCCATCCTGATAGTGCAGGATCAGGGGCAGACGGTATTTGGGCTTTAGGCGCATCAGCGCTCTTTGCAGATCGATATCGGCAGGAATGTCCTGCCGCGCTGCAGCGATATCCTCTGTGAGCGCGATCTCGCCCTTCCGCTTTCTCAAAAGCGCCCTGCACTCGTTGATGAGAATGCGGGTGAACCAGGTTTCAAAGAAGTCCTCGTTTCTCAGCCGTCCTCGGTGCATCCAGGCCCGGGCGGCGGCCTCCTGCATCGCGTCCAGACAATCCGCCTCGTTCCATAAGATGGAATACGCTGTGCAATACAGGCGGCGCCTTATTTTCAGGATGCGCCCGCCAAATTCGGCTTCGTTCAAGCTCATCACCTCGGCTTTCATAGATTAGATGGCGCAGGGGCATGAAAAGTTGAAGGAGAAAAATATTTTTCTGCTTTTACTGCATTTGGGGCAAGGGCCGGAAGAAAGCATCACACGAAAAGACTGCGAGCCCATCGTACCATGGGATCGCAGTCTTTTTGAGCCGGGGCTGTGGAAAACCTCCGCCGCTCGGAATTCTTATTTGTCCGCCTCGATAAACTCCTGCACGGTCATTCTGCCCATGCCCAGCATGAAGAACTTCTCGTTGTAGCGGTCGGTGGTAAACCAGATGCAGTTCAAAAGGTATTCCACCTGGTTCTCCGTCATTTCCGTATCGCCGTAGTAGTGGGTGATCCTGTAGCGCACCTCGCCGTCGCGGATGTCAAAGTCGAAGGAGCCGTTGATCAGGCCGTAGTTGGCAACCGCCGCCGCCACGGCGGCGTCCTGGCGCTTGTCTTCGGGGATGTTGTAGGGGATCGGGGAAACGATCTGCACGATGTCCCTGTCCGCCAGCACGCGGATGATGGTGGGCTGGGGCAGGTCCTGGCCGCGCACGGTGATTTTGATAACGAGGTCGTTATCAAAGGTTTCAAACTTCATTTCGCGCTTGCCAAGATAGGCCTTGAACTTGTTATACACGCGCTCCGCTTCGATTCTTCCCATGGTAGTACCTCCAAATTTTTATTGTGAGAGTGATAAATCACTTGCCCAGTATCGCTTTTATGTCTGCGGCATTCAGGCTGTTTTTCTTGAGCAGCGCTGCAATCAGCGCTTCCATTGCGTCCCTGTTGGATTCCAGAAGGCGGATGGCCTCCTCCAGCTGCTCCTTCAGGATGCGGTTGATGCCCTGGGTGACCTCGGGCGAATTGCCCAGGACCGTGGGATCTGTCACCGCCATGCCGAACTCGTCGTCCATGCCGTAGGTGCACAGAAGCGCCCGCGCCATCGCGCTTGCCTGCCTGAGATCGGAGGAAGCGCCGGTGGATATGCCGTCCTCCGCCCCATAGTAGACGATCTCAGAAGCGCGCCCGCCAAGGGCCGTGCGGATGCGCCCGAGCAGCTCCTTTCTGGTGTAGCCGCCCTTGGAGAGCTCCTCTTCAGAGTGCTGCATGTAGCCGCCCATGTTGCCGCGGGAAACGACGGTGACATAGCTTGGGATGTTGCCGCCCAGGATGCTGATCATCGCGTGCCCGGTTTCGTGCCGCGCGGTGCGCAGCGTTTCCTCCGCGCTGCGGGTATGCGTTTCGCCGCTGTTGAAGCGCTCGAAGGCGTCGTTCAGGTCCGCGTCCTCCACGCTGCTTTGCGCCTTCATCATGGCGTTTCTTACCGCCAGTTCCATCACGCTTTGCAGATTTGCAAGGCTCATGCCCACGGATCTGTCCGCGAGGGAGGCGATCATGTCGTCGCTTACGTGGAAGATGGGCTGCTTTGCGCACATGTCGGCAAGGTAGCGCCGTCTGCCCTCGAGGTTTGGCAGATCCACCAAAATGCGGCGGTCGAAGCGGCGCATCAGGCCGTCATCCAGGCGCATGCTGTCGTCAAAGGGGCTGTAGTTGGTCGCGCCCAGCACGAACACCGGGTGCTTCCGGTCGGTCTTGAAGCCGTCCATCTCCGAAAACAGCCGGGTCAGGATCTCCTCCTGGTCGTGATTGGAGGCGTTGTCCTGGCCGGTCCTCTTTCGGCCGATCACGTCGATCTCATCGATAAAGAGGATGCTCGGCGCGTAGCGGCGCGCTGCGGCAAACAGCTCGCCCATCATTTTCTGGCCCGAGCCGATCCATTTGTCTCGGAACTGACTGCCGACCGCCGCGATGAACGTCGCGCCGCTTTCGTTTGCAAAGGCGCGCGCCAGCATGGTTTTGCCCGTGCCGGGAGGGCCGTAGAGCAGGATGCCCTTGGGCGGCTTTGCGCCCAGGCGGCTGTACTTTTCGGGCTCCTTCATGTAGTTTACAAAATACTGCAGCTCCTGTTTGGCTTCGTCCGCGCCGTACACGTCCGCAAAGCGCTCTTTTGGGCGGGACAGGGCGCTTAGCACATTGTCCGCGTCCTCTGCCCTGACCGCCTGATCCAGCCGCATATCGAACATCACGATGCGCGCCGATTTGGGATCGTCCAGGATCTGCGCGGTCTCGTAGCGCATCAGCTGGTTGCTCTTGCTCAGCTCGCGCATGCAGGCCTGGGTAAAGACGCTGTAGATGTATGTGTCCAGCTGCTCGTCAAAATCGCCCTGGCTGGGGTCGATGAAGCCGCGAACGCCCCTTCGCAGGAAGGAATCCCGCTCCTCCTGAGAGTAGGAAGGCGACAGGGTGTCCAGCACCACGCAGGGGATCTCCGGATGGAGCTTGAGCATCGCAAAGAGGAACTCCCTTGCGCGGGTCTTTACGTCCTCGCGGTTGAGCCAGCCCGTCTCCCCCTCGGCCGGGGCGTTCAAGTCGCACAGGCACAGGTGGATCTTTTCCTGATCCAGCAGGCGCTCCGCGTCCTCCCGGCTGTCTACGCAGTGCACCACGGGGGAGTTTTCGCTCTGAGGCACGCGGATCGCGTCCTTTTGCGCATAGGCCATGATGTGCAGGCGGTATCTTGGGGTGAACAGATCGCATATCTCCTGGGATGCGCTGTCCAGATCCAGTTCAAAGCGCACCTTTGCTATGTCGCCGGTTTTTACGTCGTTGCTTTTGGAGCTGGTCAGGCGGAACAGCTCGTAAAGCTCGGTGCTGAAAAAGCTGTCCGCGCGGCTCTTCACCGTGCGCGCGTCCGCGCCCGCGCCCTCCGCAAACACCAGCGCCGCGGGCACCTGCCGCGCCAGGGAGACCTGCACCCGCATCTGACTTTCAAAGTCTGCGATGTGCTTATCCAGCTGCTTGCTTACGATCGATTCCAGCGTGTAGGCGTCCAGGTGGTTGAACATCAGCACATTGCCAGACGCAAAGCGGCTTACGATGGCCCCGGGGAAGAAGGGCTCCTGGGTCTTGGGGTTTATGTCCTTGCCCAGCGCGTCCAGGATCACGTCGCGGGTCAGCGCGCCCAGGTTTTCGTCGCGGTCCGTGTCGTAGAGCTGCTTTGCGGCGTTTGTGGTAAAGATGATGATAGTGTCCTTAAAGGAGATCTCCTTGTCCTGCTTTTCGTCCTTGAGCTGCCCCGCGTCCAGCACCTGTAAAAACAGATGGATGACGTCGATGCACGCCTTTTCGATCTCGTCGAACAGCAGAAGGCAGCGGGGATTGGTCGCCACAAAGCCCGTAAGCAGGCCCTCGGAGGGGCTTTTCCAGTTGCCGCTGGAGCCCGTCAGCTTTTGCACGCCGTCCAGCGAGGTATACTCGCTCATGTCGTAGCGGCGGTGCGGGATGCCAAGGACGCGCGCGGCCTCCTCGGCAAGGAAGGTCTTGCCGACGCCCGGAGGGCCCGCAAAGAGGAAGGTCGCGCGCGGGAGCTTTCTGTCCTTCTCCATCATGGCCTGCAATTCCGCCTGGAAGTAGCCCGAGGCAAAGGTGCTGACCGCGTGCGCCTGGCCCAGCACGCTTTTGCTGAGCTCGGAGTAGATGCGCTTTGTGTTTTCGACCAGCTGCTCAAGATCCCTGGCTTCGCCCAGCGGCGCATCGGCCTGCGAAGCGCTTTGGCTTGTTGAAGCCGTCTGCGAAGCGGCATTTTGTGTCTGCGCAGACGCGCCGGAGGGGCTTTTTTCCTTCAGCGCCTTGATCGCGTCGGTCTCGTGGGCCAGAAGGCTTCGCACATAGACGTCCGCAGTGACCTCACTGTTTTTTTCCTGCGCCGCGGCCTTTTCCGCGTCGGCCTCGATGCCCTGCAGCTGGATGATCTGCATAAAGGGCACCTTGCGGTTTTGCAGCGCGCTGCGCAGGTTTTTAAGCGCCTGCGCATCACCGGAATACGGGGCGACCAGACTGTTTACCTTTGCAAGCTCCGCCTTCTCCTGTGCCGAAAGCGCGGCCGGAGCGTTTTGGCAAAGGTCGATGGCCGCAAGCATCAGGTGATCTATCGTATAGCCGCCGCAATGATCCTCCGCGCCCATCTTTCGCGCGGCATCGAAAAGCTTGACCAGCAGGGAACTCTTCTCCATGAGCTTCCTCCATTACAGATTTTTATGCAAGGCAAGTATCAAAAAGTATACTTCATTATATCATATTTGGATGGGATACGCTTAAGGTGCCTCATTTTTTAACACAGAGTTCACAAGAAGCAGATCCATCCTCCGCCAGCGCGCAGCTTTAGCGCTGCCCCTTCAGCAGCTCCCTTGCCATGCCGCTGTGCTTTTGCAGCACCGCCGCCGACGCATACAGCGCCGCCTGCTCCTGCTGAGTCAGGGGCAGCTGCACGATGCGCTCTATCCCCCTGCGTCCGATTATGCAGGGCACGCCGCAGTTGATCCCGCTCAAGCCGTACTCCCCCTCCAAATGGACGGAAAGCGGCAGCTCGCATTCCCGGCCGTTTAGAATCGTCTGGCACAGAAGCGCAGTGACCTGGCCAATTCCAAACTCCGTGGAGCCCTTGCCGTTTATGATGTCCATGCCCGTCATGCGGGTGCGGATGAGCGCCTCCTCCGCGTCAAAGCCCGGCACGTCCTGTATAGGCCGGCCGCCGATCGTTAAGCAGGAGCAGGGGATCATGGAGGAATCCCCGTGTTCTCCAAGCACATAGGCCCTGATCTCCCGCCTAGGCGCTCCGGTCTGGCGGCTCAGGATCCCCTTCAGCCGCGCGGTATCCAAAAGCGTGCCCGTGCCGAAGGCGCAAAAGCGCTCAAGCCCCAGCAGCTGCCGCAGCATGTCCGCGATGATGTCGCAGGGGTTGGTGATGGAGATCAAAAGGCCGTTAACGCCCTTTGGCCCCAATTGCTTTGCAAGCGCCGCCGCCATGAGTACGGAGTCCTTTAACAGGTCCAGGCGCGTCTGCCCCGGCTCCCGGGCCTTGCCGATGGCCACGACCGTGATGTCCGCGTCCCGGCAGTCGGCGTGCGTGCCCGCGCGCACGTTGGCGTCCGTATCCACAAAGCTCAAGGCGTCCATGATGTCCATCGCCTGCGCCCGCGCCTTTTCGGGCAGAAGGTCGATCAGCACGATCTCGTTTGCCGCCTGCTGCGCGGCCAGGGCCCTTGCGACGTGCGAGCCGACGTGGCCCGCGCCGAGGACGGCGATCTTGGCATTCATTGTTCTTTCATCCTTTCTGCGCGCAGCGCCGGATGCCTGTGCAGGCGTTCAGCCCTCGTTTTTCAAAGTCCGGTCGAGCGCCTCGTTTACGCGCTTTCGCAGCTGCAAAATAAAGTCCGCGTTCCGCGGCCAGGAGGAAAAGCTGATCGGCGGGATGTCCTGCTCCATGAGCTCCACCGCGCGCTCATGCCCGATGGCCGTAGCCAGCGCTTCCAGCGCGCGCATGTCCTGCACGGCCTGCTTGAAGAGCTTGGAGCGCAGCGAGGGCAGGGCGCTTCCGTCCCGCGCGGGATAGACGATAAAGCAGTCGCCGGCGGGCGAGAAGCCGTCGCCGTCCGTGATGAGCCAGGGATCCACGGGATAATCCGAGTACTGGCTGGAGTAGAAGTTGAAGCCCCACTGCAAAAAGCCCTCGATGCCGTACTTGAACAGCGCAAGGCCGATCGCGCGGGTGCGGGCGGCGGGCATGGCGATAAAGGCGTTGGAGACGTTTTCGTACTGCCCCACGCAGTAATACGTCCAAAGCCCCGGCACCTGCGCCTCCAGGAAGGGCTCGATGTGATTGGAGGCGGGCACGGGCTTTTCCACGACGCCGTTCAGATAAAAATCGATATTGCTGAGGGCGTCTATGACCTTGAGCCCGCAAAGCGCCTCTTTCACGCTGTCCCGCGCGCGCCTGTAGTCCTCAAGCTGCGAAAGGTTCGGTTCATCCGATATGTGGAAAAAGCACTTGTCCAATATCCCAAGGTGCGCAAGCTCGCCCCGCAGCGCCGGGATGTAGCTGTTTAAAAACGCGCGGTACGCGTCCCCGGTCGCGTCCGTGTCCCAGCCGAAGATGCGACGTAAACTGCCGTCCACCTCCGCCACGATCTGCGGCGCGTGGCGCGCGCCCCACTGGGTAAAGAAGTGGGCCATTTCAAAGTATTCGATGCCGCAGCGCCTTGCCATCTGCACCCAGCGCTCCAGCTTTTCAAAGCCGAACTGGTAGCCGCCGTCTTTAACGCACACGTCCACCAGCTGGCAGGTCCTGCGGTAGCCACCCTCGCGGGTGTCCAGCGGCGGCGTGTGGATCGGGGTCAGCAGGCAGTTGATCGACATGTCCGCCGCCGCGCGCACGAAGTTTTCGCACACGCGCCAGAACTCCTCGGAGAACATCTCGATATCGTAATAATTGCACAGCGCGTCGCAGTGGAACCAGCGGGTGTGGATGAGCCTTTGCGCGGAGAGCTTTGCGGGATGCAGGGTGTAGACCGTGCTTTGCTTACACAGCGCGTTTCCCGCTTCGTCTGTCAGCGTAAGCGCGATTGGGTAGCTGCCTGGCTCCAGGTCCGCGGGCGGCACGATCTCCACCCACGCGCTTTCCCAGCGGTTCGAGTAGGCGCGAAGCCGCCTGCCCTGAAGGGGCTCCAGCGCGTCCGGGTACAGGCCCGGCTGCGTCCTTAGGTAATCCATGTCCTTGCAGGGGATCCAGGCGTAGTTTACCGGCACGTGCCGCACGCGGTAGACGGAAATGGCAGCGGCGATCGGCGAATCCAGCGTAAGATACACATAGCCCTTTTGAAAGCCCTGATCCAGCGCGCGCCAGGCCACCTGGAACGCGCACTCCTCGCCGATCAGCCCCTCCGGGGCCAGGGTCATGGGCGTGGGCGCTTCGTCCCAGAACACCTTGTTGAGGCAGGATACAAGTCTAAAATCGATCATCTCGGCACCTCGCTGTTTTAGGGAAGCGCTGATCCAGGGGTGGGCGTCCGGCCGATGGATTTTCGTCAGCTCCTATCGCAGATCCCAAGGATTCTCCGGCGGGAAAGCCACAGGATCTGCTTTAAGAAAACGGCAAAAAAGACCGGGCCGGATGCGCGCTATACTGGATCAGGGATCCCCTTGATTTATCAGATTTCATTTTGCCGCGCCATGGGCCTTATCCCAGGCGGCGCGGTTATTTTCGTACTGGCAGGTGACGGCGATGGTCTCGCCGTCGGTATAGAGGGTCACGTTGCCGTTGATGCGCTCGGCGGTGATGTAGATCTCGCTGCCCAGCTTTTCAAACAGCTGGCGGTAGCGATTGGACGGCAGGCGCAAAGACGAGGTGGAAAACACCACGATCTTCGGCGCGATGGCCTTGATCTGCTGGTCGGACAATTCTCCCGCGTGGTGGGTGTTTTTGAAGACGTCGCACTGGATGCTGTCCGGATAGGCGCGCATGATGGCGTTGAACTCGTTTACCGTGGCGTCCCCGGTCAGAAGGATGGTTTTGCTGCCCGCCTGGGCGCGCAGCACCAGGGAATTGTCGTTTTCCTTCGTGTCCGTGGTCTTTACGCTTTTGGCCGTGATGGGGCCGATGCAGTCGAAGGGCACGCTTCCAAGATAGATGCGCCCGCCCGCGGGCAGCACGCAGTAGCTTGCCGCGGCGGCCGCGGCGCGCTCCTCCTCCGTCCAGACGCTGCCCTGGATGGCGCGGATCACCCTCTCGTGTGGGATAATCACCATGTCCACGTCGAAGCGGCTCAAAATCACGCACGCGCCGCCGATGTGATCCAAATGTCCGTGGGTGCCGATGTAGTATTTGAGGTGGGTGATGCCCATTTCCTCCATGAAGGCGGCGGCCTTTTCGCCGTAGGGATGGGAGCCGGAATCGATAAACGCGTACTCGTCGCCCGAGCGCAAAATGATGGCGTCGTTGGTGTCGATGTCCATAAAGACGATCTCAAGCTCCACGGGGCCGTCCGTTTCGGCGTCCACGCTCACAAGGCAGGTGACCTTCTGGCCGTTCAGCCCCCGCGCGACGATGGCCGCGGTGCCGCCGGAAAGCGCGGTCACCTCTCCGCTTTGCGCGTCCACGCTGGCCACCCCGGGCGAAAGGCTTTCCCAGGCGATGGGGGTATAGCTGTTTTTTGCGTAGTTGCACGAAAGCTGCACACGCTGCCCCGGGCTTAAGGACAAAAAGCTTTGATCAAGCGTTAGCTCGTCCGGCTGCTTCAATACCCGAACAATGATCTGCGCCCGAAGGCCGTTAAGCCCCTCCGCAGTGATCGTGCACGTGCCCTGGCCAAGGGCCTTTACGCAGCCGTTTTGATCCACCTCGGCGCAGCGCGGGTTGGAGCTGCGAAAGGCAGCGCCGGCGTAAGCGCCCGCCGGGGTGACGTCAAGGCTCAGGCTCAGGCTCTGCCCCACGCACATGCTCAGTTCCTTTTCTGAAAAGGCGATGCTCTTTGGCGCGCTTAAAAGCTCAAAGGGGATGTCGCACTTTAGCGCGGTCCCCACCGCGCTCACGCGCGCAAGCCCCTTTCCTTCCTTCAGTACCCGCCAGGCGCCGCCCTCGCTTATCTCCAGTACGTCCGGGGTCAGGCTTTCATAGACGAGGCGCGCGCGGGTGCCCTGCGGCGTTGCGCAGTCCAACTGTCCCCTGGCTCCCACCGCCGCAAGCACGCGCTCTGGGCAGAGGATCTCGCTTGGCAGGGACAAGACCCGAACGGCGCAGGCCGCAGTAAGTCCGTTTTCGCTTTGCGCATACAGCGTGGCGCTGCCTTCCGTCTTCGCGGTAAAGCTGCCGGGCGCTTCCCCCGGGATCAGGATCCCGGCATCCGAAGCGGTGAACTCAACGCGGCTAAACGAATACTTTGGTTCAAACGCGGCTTCAAGCGTCAGGCTTTCCCCTACGCCAAGCTCCGCTTCGCTAAGGTTCAGCGCCATGCTTTTGGGCTTTACGCGCACCTGCAGGGTATAGCTGCACTTTATGCCATTGTAGCTTTTGAGCGTCACCGTGACGCTTCCGACGTCCGCCCCGTAGATCAGGCCTTCCTGCGTGAGCATTGCCGCGCTGCCGCTTAAGCGCACCTCGAGCCTTCCCGCCCATTCGCCCTCGCGCGCAGCGGCGTTTAAGGGCAAAACGCTTGAGCCAAGCATCATGTACTGGGTCTTGTCCTCGGCTTCAAGCGCGCTTGGTGCCTTCAAGACCGTAACGGCCCATGTGCGCCTGCCTTCGTCCGCGCTGACCAGCGCTGTCCCGGGCTTAAGCGCCGTAAGCGCCCCGCTTTGCCCGTCCACGCGCACGACGCTTTCATCGGAGCTCAGGTAGTCCCCGTAGGCGATCTCGCTTGCGTAAACGCCCGGTTCGCCCACGCCCATAGAAAGCGCCTCCTCCGCCTGCGCACAGAGGAAAAGCAGCAAAAGCGTACACCAAAGCGGCGCAAGCGCGCGCCGCAGCGTTTTTAGAATATTTCGTGACTTCTGCATTTTTTGTCCCAAGTAAAGCATTTGATCAGACCGGTTCAAAGAAGGTATCGGGATGGGCGGGGTCGAAAAGCTCGTTAGCCCACATGAGGGTCACCAAATCCTGCGTGTCGGAGAGGTTTATGATGTTGTGCGTGCAGCCCGGCAGCATGTGCACCGCCTGGATGTGCTCGCCGCTTACCTCAAACTCCATCACCTCGTCGCTGCCCAGCCTTCGCTCCTGAATGAGGCCGTGCCCGGACACCACAATAAAGAATTCCCATTTGCTGTTGTGCCAGTGCTGGCCCTTGGTGATGCCGGGCTTTGAGATGTTTACAGAGAACTGCCCGTGCTCCGCCGTCTTCAGCAGCTCCGTAAACGAGCCTCTGGCGTCGCAGTTCATCTTGAGGTCGAAGGCGACCTTTTCTTTAGGAAGATAGGAAAGGTACATGGAGTAGAGCTTTTTTTCAAAGCTCCCGGCGGGGATGGCGGGCATCATGAGCGTTTCGGGCTGGTCGTGAAAGGCGTTTAAGCACTTAACGATGTAGCCCAGCGTCGCTTTGTGGGTGACGGGCGCAAAGCAGTAGCGGCCGTTTTCGTCGGGCCTTGGCGTAAGGCCATCGAAGACCGCGCCGTCAAGCGTCTCCCCCGCTGCCGGGTACGCGGCCCTGTGGGGATGTCCCTCCAGGGCGTCCAGCATCTCCTCCAGAAGATCGTCGATAAACAAAAGCTCAAGCTCCACCGCGGGATCGTTTACGGTGATCGGCAGGCCGCGGGCGATGTTGTGACAGAAGGTGCCCACGGCGGAATTGTAGTTGGGCCTTACCCACTTGCCCGCAAGGTTCGGAAAGCGGTACACGTACACCTTCGCCCCCGTGCGAGCGGCGTAATCAAAAAACAGCTCCTCGCCCATCAGCTTGCTTTTTCCGTACTCGCTGCCCGCAAAGCGCCCCGCAAGGGTGGCCTGCAGGGAGGAGGAGAGCATGACCGGGCAGGCGTTATGAAAACTCTCGAGGGTCTTAAGCAGCGTATCGGCAAAGCCGAAATTGCCCTTGATAAATTCGCTTGCGTCCTTTGGGCGGTTGACCCCCGCGAGGTTAAAGACAAAATCGCAGTTTTTGCAGTAGTCTTCAAGGCTTTCCTCTTTGCTGTCCAGATCGTATTCGTAGATCTCGCCGATGGAAAGCCCCGGCCGCGTGCGGTTTTTGCCGTCTCGGATCGCCTTCAGATTTTCAACGAGGTTGCGCCCCACAAAGCCCTTTGCGCCGGTAATAAGGATGTTCACGCCTTAGCTCTCCTTCCGCCACACCATTTTGTTTACGACCCCGACGTAGGACTGGATGATCTTTACCACCTTGTCGCTGACGTTTGTGTCGGTATAGTCCGGAACCGGCAGCGCGCCGCCGAGCTTCTCGCTTTTTACCATCTCCACCGCCGTGTCCACCGCCTGCAAAAGGCCCTTCGTGTCGATGCCGGAGAGGATGAAGCACGCCTTGTCCAGCGCCTCGGGGCGCTCGGTGGAGGTGCGGATGCAAACCGCCGGGATGGGCCTGCCGATGGAGGCGAAAAAGCTGCTCTCCTCGGGCAGGGTGCCGCTGTCGGACACCACACAAAAGGCGTTCATCTGCAGGCAGTTATAGTCGTGAAAGCCCAGGGGCTCGTGCCGGATCACGCGGGGATCCAGGGTAAAGCCCGTCTGCTCCAGCCGCTTTTTCGAGCGCGGATGGCAGGAATAGAGGATGGGCATATCGTACCTTTCCGCAAGGCAGTTTATGGCCGTAAACAGGGACAAAAAGTTCTTTTCCGTGTCGATGTTTTCCTCCCTGTGCGCGGAAAGCAGCATGTACCTGCCCTTTTCAAGGACAAGGCGCGCGTGCACGTCGCTTTTTTCGATCGCGTCCAGGTTTGCCGAAAGCACCTCCGCCATGGGGCTTCCGGTAACGTAGGTGCGCTCCCTTGGCAGGCCGCAGTCCGCAAGGTACCTTCTGGCGTGCTCGGAGTAGGCCATGTTCACGTCCGAAATGATGTCCACGATCCGGCGGTTGGTCTCCTCCGGCAGGCACTCGTCCTTGCAGCGGTTGCCGGCCTCCATGTGAAAGATGGGGATGTGCAGGCGCTTTGCCCCGATCACGGACAGGCAGGAATTGGTGTCGCCAAGCACCAGCACGGCCTCGGGCTTCAGAAGCGCCATGATTTTGTAGCTTTCCGAGATGATGTTGCCCATGGTCTCGCCAAGGTCCGCGCCCACGGCGTTCAGATAGATCTCGGGATCGCTAAGCCCCAGATCCTTAAAGAACACGCCGTTTAAGTTGTAGTCGTAATTTTGCCCCGTGTGCACGAGCAGGGTATCGAAGTATTTGCGGCACTTTTTGATGACCGCGGAAAGGCGTATGATCTCCGGCCGCGTGCCCACGATGATCATGAGCTTTATTTTGCCGTTTTCCTGCCAGCTTGCGTTCATTTTGCTTCTCCCTTTTGCAGCGCCTCCCGCACGTAATCGGTGGTCATAAGCTTTTTGACCACGCCGTCCACGTCCAGAAGCGTCGTGTTGTGGCTGGTGTAGCTCTCGTCCGCCCCGGTCATCACCTGACCCTTTACGAAGTACTTGTCGTAATTCAAATCGCGGTTGTCGGCGCATACGCGGAAGTACGCGCCCATGTCCTGGCTGCGCAGGCGCTCCTCCCGGGTCATCAGCGTCTCGTACAGCTTTTCGCCGTGGCGGGTGCCGATGATGCTGGTGCCCGTGTCGCCAAAGAGGCGCTGAACGCCCCTGGCCAGGTCGCCGATGGTGCTCGCGTCCGCTTTTTGGATGAACAAATCGCCGGGCTGAGCGTGATTGAAGGCAAAGCGCACCAGCTCCACCGCCTCGTCCAGATTCATCAAAAAGCGCGTCATGTCTGGATTGGTGATGGTGATGGGCTGCCCCGCGCGGATCTGATCGATAAACAGCGGGATCACAGAGCCCCGGGAGCACATCACGTTTCCGTAGCGCGTGCAGCAGATCACCGTGCCGCCCCGCTCCGCTGCCACCCGGGCGTTTGCGTAGATCACGTGCTCCATCATGGCCTTGCTGATGCCCATGGCGTTGATGGGATAGGCCGCCTTGTCCGTGGACAGGCACACCACCCGCTTCACCCCCGCGTCGATGGCCGCG
>CADBNW010000093.1 GCA_902796025.1 uncultured Eubacteriales bacterium | reverse complement strand
TGGACTCGAACCAGTGACCCCCGCGATGTGAACACGATGCTCTACCAACTGAGCCAAAGCACCAAATCTTAACGTTCTGGCAACCTTCTCATAACTATCGTTTTGAGTGCTCGATGTGACCAGCATGCCAGTCAATCTGTTCACATCGCGATTTGGCTTTTTATAGAAGCTACCACCTGGTACTACCAACTGAGCCAAAGCACCAAATCTTAACGTTCTGGCAATCTTTTCATAACTTTCGTTTTGAGTGCTCGATGTGACCAGTATGCCAGTCAATCTGTTCACATCGCGATTTGGCTTTTGTAGAAGCTACCACCTGGTACTACCAACTGAGCCAAAGCACCTCAACTTCATGCAGTATTATACACCGTCCGGGGGCTTTCGTCAAGCTGGCGCTGGAAATTAAACCGATTTTTAACCTGAGGAAAGGCAATTGGCGCTTCGCGGCCTGAGGCTTTCAACATGGCAAACGTGGGCGGCGGTCTTATTGATAAGTCCTTTGCAATAAAAGCGCACACCGCCAATTTAAGCTGGTGTGCGCTTGCAATTTCTGGAGCTGCGAGAGCAGCTGTGCTTTCCCGCGCCGTGTAGGGTGGGACGCTGTTTTTCTCGTTTTCAGTCTGCCAATGCACAGGGCTGCATTCTGATTTTTATTGTGAGTGCGGATAGGGGATCGGGGTGATTATTCTTCTCCTTTGCGATTTTTCACGAGCTGTTTGGCAATTTCTTTTGAAGGGATCCCTGCGGCGAAGATGCCGTCGCTTCCCGCTCGCAGTTCGATGCGGCGGTCTCCGTCTGCCCCATACAGGGGCAGTTGGGAAAGGTACCTGTCCGTCAGGGGGATGACGCGCTGATTGGACGATCCTCTCAGACTTTTGTCATCGTTGAGCGCCTCGATATAGGGGCCGTCGATCAATAAATCGAGGCGTGACAGTAGGCTGCCCGAAGCATACGGCGCGTCTGGCTCTTGAAGCTCTTCCAGAGTATAGCCGGTATAGACGATCACACCCAGATCTCTTTGGGCGCGCAGGGCGTCAATCAGGGCGCACAATCCTGCAGCCTGCAAAAACGGTTCTCCTCCGCTGATGGTGAGACCCTCGCAGTCCCCATGGCGAAGCACCCTGCGGGCGACAGCGTCGATGTCCATTACTTTGCCGCCGTCAAAGCTGCGCGACGATGGCGAAATGCAGCCGGGGCAGCGCCTGCGACAGCCCTGGGTCCAGATGACGAAGCGATCAAATGGCCCCAGGGTGCGAATGCCTGCCAGCATTTTGTGAATGCGCAATTGCTGTGTCATTGTTTTAATATGCCTGAGCCTCCGGATCGAATGGCGGGGTTGTTTCGTTTACCATCTGATACGCGTTTTGAACGTCCTCGGGCAAAACGCGATACAGCGCACTGTCGTCGATTTCTTCCGGTGCCTGGCCGGATTCGGCGATCCCCTTTTGTATGCGCACGGCCATGGATATTTTGATTTGCCGAAGCAGCTTTTCTGCCGTGCCGCCGTTTTGCGCCTTTTTTTGCGCCTTGAGAAGATCGATCGCCTCAAGCAGGCCCTGCTGGCAGGCTTCGTCCAGCTCATAGCCCTCTTTGCTGGCTTTCATCAGTAGGATTTTCAGGATTTCGTCGGGCTTGTAGTCTTCAAATCGCAATATTTCATGTATGCGCCTTGCAAGGCCGGGGTCGCAGCTCAAAAAGCGTTTTTCATCCTTCGGGTAGCAGCAAAAGACAAAGCTCATCGTTTCAGCACGGTTGATCATCGGATCCAGTAGCGCCTTTACGACGATGGGGCCGTGCGAGGAGATCTCCACAAGCTGATGCGCTTCGTCAATCACCAGGACGCCGCCGTCACAGGATTTGATAAAACCGTTCAGCTTGTCTACACCGTTTGGCCCAGCCACCATGTTGCTAAGCTCAAGCCCCGTGACGCGCTTTGGCTCATACCGCTCGATGATGCCCAGCCCGGACAGAGTGAGGGCGAGTTTTTCAGCGATCATGGTTTTGCCGGTTCCGGGATTTCCAACAAACAGATAGTGACCGGGCTGAACCTTTTTCACCAGACTATTCGTTTTTGCCGCAAGGCGTTTGTTCTGAAGGATCGTCAGCTGCATAAACGAGGTGATCCGTTCCAGCATTTCGCGCACCGACTGCATGCCGACGACGTCCTTGAGCTGTTCGTGGATCTGTTCGAGGGTGGGCTTTCTGCAGGCAAACATGTCCCGGGGCCCCATGGGAAAATCCTGCCGGGTGATGACGATTTTGCCGCTTGTACGTTCGGTGCGCTTGCGCGCGTTATCCTTGAGGGTCGATGCCAGCTTCAGCGCCGCGTCGGCGTTGCCGAAGTTTACTCTGTCGCGATCGGCATACCAATTGTCAAAATACAGGCTTATAGGCGCAAGCGAGCGCCTGTCCCTTCGCGCCTTGCGCAGGATTTCCAGCGCCTGGTCTGCCGGGATAGCGCTTTGCGGGCACTGGGCGTCCGGGGTATAGACAAGCTGCGCGTCGATCAGATACTCGAAGCGGCTTTTATATGCCAGCGTCTCGCGGGTCGCGGCTGCGCCCTGATCGTTGTCTGAGGCAATGGCCTTTAGGGCAATGCCCTCCAGGACCTCTGGCTGGTAGTCGGGTATGGTGACGATATTGTCGCCAAAGCGGCGCATGAGCCCGGGGTTAGCCGTCATGAAATGATCCATAGGCTCGGGATAGCCTGCAAAAATGAACGCAAGCTCGCC
This sequence comes from uncultured Eubacteriales bacterium, assembly GCA_902796025.1. Taxonomy (GTDB): domain Bacteria; phylum Bacillota; class Clostridia; order Christensenellales; family Aristaeellaceae; genus RUG14130. The sequence continues at coordinate 16,915 of CADBNW010000093.1, read as the reverse complement.
CATGCGCGAGGTCATCTGCTCCACAAAGGTATCGATGACGTCCCGCCCGAAGCTTGAGCTGCCGCCGTTTTTATCGTCGCGGAAAAGGGAGTACGCTTCGTCCACAAACAGCACGCCGCCCACGGCCTCGTTGATCTTATCGCGCGTCTGGATGGCGGACTGGCCGACGTATCCAGCTTCGAGGTCGTGTTTGGCCACCTTGACCACTCTGCCGCTTTTGAGCAAGCCGTGCTGCTGCAAAGCCCTTGCGATCCAGCTGGTCATGGTGGTTTTGCCGGTGCCGGGGTTGCCCTTGAGCATAATGCTCATATTGATCGGCGCCTGCGCACGCTGCTTTTTAATCATCATGCGCATGTTGGTGAGTGGTTCGTTGTCGTAAGTCTCCTTTTTGGCGGAGGGCTGCGCCTCTTTTGCGTCCACCAGGCGCTTTACCAGCTTGTATGCCTCGTACCAGCCTTCGGTGGTGCGGAGCTTTTCCAGCGCATCCTCGTGACTGTTTGCGCCGTAATCGTTCAAAAGGTCTGCCCGTATCTCCTCCTGCGGCTTTTCGCTTCTGTCGGAAAGGTAGCGCCGAAGCATCTGAAGCTTGCCGCCGTTTTCCCTGACCAGGGTGTAGGCGGCTTCCTCCATCTCGTCGGTCACCCGGATCGTGAAGGCCTGATCCAGCTGGTAGCGTATTTCGTCAGCCTCCGGTTCGCAGATGCGGATGATTGCGTCGGTCATCTCCCTGTTTTGAAACAGGCGCTCGTACAGAAAAGCCCAGCTGCTTTTGCGCTCCAAAAACTCATTGAGCAGGCTCAGTCTGGGTTCATTGAACAAAAGCAGCGCGATGTTGTCGCTCTCTGTGGGCAGACCGTACCATCCGCTCATGTAGCCGGCGATTTTGGCGTTGGACTCGCTGTCTTTGTCGATCAGCTGCCAGCAGTTTGTAAATATGATACAGCTTTTGACTTTTGAATGCATCACCCGGTCGAGATACTCGGGTATTTTGTTTTCCTTTACGCCGATGAGGGGCTTGTCGCCTTCCGCCTGCTCTGCTTTGTCGCTGGTCTTCGCACTTTTGTGGGCGCTTGCCCCGCGCGGATCCACAATGCCGCCGTAGTTGTCTGCCTTGGGCGCGGCGGGGGACGCGCCCAGGCTCGGGTTGGCGACCGTCCGCTTTGGCGTGGAGGCAGCCTTTGGCGCATCCGGTGGGAAGTACTTGCGGACATTGGCACGAAGCTCTGCATCATAGCTCATGAGCAGCTCGTTTCCACCATAGAACAGCACGACCTCGTACTCCATGAACTTGAGATGCGATTCCAGCAGGCCCTCAATGGACAGCCATGAACGACTTGGGGAGCGATAGCAGTCGGTCGTGTTCCCGTACACTGCGAAAATGCGATTCAATACCTGCTTGTCAGAGAAAAAATACTTGCCGCTTGCCATTGCCTGTGCCTTCCTCCATCTGCGTTTGGATGCCAGTACATCAATTCTGCCCGACGGTGCCGCCGTCGCAGCTCATTTTAAAGTCCTTGTGGCCGCGGGCCTGCATGGCTGCGCTCAGCTTCTGATCGTCTGCGGCGCGGACCGCTTCGTCGACCTCTGCGTCGTGCCGTCTTCTGCGCACGCCTTGCTTATATTGGCCGCTTCTTGCGTCGTATTCGTCGTAGAGCACGATCGTCATTTGGTCGCCGTCGCGCTCAAAACGCAGCGTGACTGGCAGGCGGGGATCGTCATTTTGGTATTCCGCATCGCCTACCTGCTCCCAGTCGTCCTCCTCCATGCTGTCGATGACGTCAAACACCATTTTAAGCAATATCATCCGGCTCAGAAGGCGGCCGCGGGTTTTTGCGTGCTCGTGTTCAAGCTGAAGGCGCAGCCTGTCGAGGCTTACGGCCAGCTCTGCGGCCTGCATGTCCATCATTGGACTGTCGAGCGAGAAGGCCTCGGCCGTGTCGCACAGCTCCTGGGCGCGCTTCCAAAGCCTTGCAAGCTCACCCTCGGACCAGAATGCCGCGTTTTCCTTTTCTGTGATCAGTTTATCCCGCACGAACTCCGGACTGTCGGATGCGATGTCGTGCGTGGCCTCCACCATTTTCCGAAGCTCTGCTGCTCTTGCGCTGAGCACGGCCTTTTGATGCTGGAACGACGCAAGGCGCTGCTCTGCTCTGACCTGCAGCGTGATGATGCGGCTTTCCAATTCGCCAGCATACCTTGCCGCCCTGTCGCCGTCAGAGGCCTTCAGGGCTTCTTCAAGATCGCTTAGGCGCTGCTGTACCATCGCAAGCTCGGTCGGTGCAAGCTTTGTTAAGCTGCATGCGCAGCCAAGGGCAGAGGAGAGCGCATAATTGCCTTCCAGGACGTTAAGCAGGGTCCTGGCTGATTCCAGCGTGTCCTGCGCATAGGAAAGCCTGGAGGCCTTGCGCTCGGCGATGCTTGCGCTGATCTCGTCCAGTTTTTTTTCGGCGGATGCTCTGGCAGCCTCGACGCTCGCTTTGCCCTCGGCCTCCAGCCTGCTGCAAGCGGCGGCAAGGCCCGTTGAAAAGCTTTCCATCTCTGCTTCAACCTCGGCCTTCACCTCGCTGGCTCTGCGCTCGTAAAATGCCGGAAGCTCCAGGGCGATCTCCTCAAGCTTGCGCTTCTCGCCATCGAGCGCTTTCCTTGACTCGTCAAGGCGGCGTTCGCGTGCCTCTACGGCTTTTTCGTAAGCGATGGACAGCTCAGCTTCGGCGGACGCAAGCGCCTCGTGTCTTGCGCGGGCCAGATCGCCCAGGCCGCCCTTTACAGCCGCAAGCTCCTCGCGTGCCTTTGCAAGGCGCCTTTCCTCAGCAGCCTTGTGCGCGCTGTAGATGCCTTTTCCAAGGGCGATCGCGCCCTTTGCGGCGAGGTAAATAGCGCCCCCCGCCAGGTATGCGGCCCCCTTGACCAGATACCAACCAAGTGCCAGGATCCCTGCGATCAGTTCGATTCCTCCGCTTCCGCTCATGTGCTTCTCCTTTCAGCGTGTGGCTTTGTATTTTGTTTGGGTTCGCTTTTTGCGCTTTCATCCTTCGGTGTTTCCGCTGCGCTTTCGATCAAGCCCGTTACCCGGGGCAGAAGATCTCCGTTCACTCTGAACTGCAGCCTTCTGGCAGTGGCTCCATCTGCCGTTTTGTACGTCTGCATGGCGTCGTCTCGGGTCAGATTTCCGCATTCATCCTCTTGGACCAAAAGCGTCAATGCGTTCAGGATCGGTTCGAGCGCCCTTTGCAGCTTTTTGTCATCGCGATATCCTGAGATCGCCACATTCAATATCAGAAGGATCTGATCGTTTGCAAACGCGCCTGCGTCCATGGAGACATTGGCGGTGATTCTGTCTTCATCGCCGTTTACAAGCACCATGGCGCCTGTGCAATGGACATGATCCATCTGCAACGAGCCCTCCATCCGCTCCCACTCTGCGTCCTCCTCCTGCGCGGCCTGCAAAAGCGCGCAAAGCAGCTTATATTCCATAAGGAAGATCAGAACATGCAAATGGAGTTTTTTGATCAGGCTTTCCAGCACTTCGTTTTCTTTGATGCTGTTGATGCTGCTGTTTAATACGGCAAGCCCGCCAACATCGCCAGGCCGCAGCTCGTCCAGCGCCTGCGCCAGTTCATTTAAGCGCTGCCAAAGCTCCGTAAAGCCACTTTCAAGATGCCAGCGCAGCTTGCCCCTCCAGGGAAGGCCCAGGGCCTCGACCTGGGTCGGCTGGTCCAGCTGTGAGAGACTGTGCAATAAAGCACCAAGCTGTTGTTTTGCGGCATTTAGACTTTTTAGCCAATCCTCGCGCTTGTTTTCCGCCTCAAGCTGACAGCGCCTGCATTCCAGTGCAGCCATCATGGCCATGGAGATCGCGGAGGCCATATTGCCGGCGTTGTATTTTTCAACGCTGCTGTTCACCAGCGGCGGCAGCAGAGCACTGAGTGTTTCGCCTTCAAAGGTCTGCACCGCAATGTCGCGGCTTGTTGCATCATAGGCGGCTTTTGCGTGTTCGATTTCCTGACGCGCACTGTCGCGCTCGCTTGCCCGCATTTCCTCCAGCTGTGCGTGCAATTCCCTGATGCGCTGGTCAATTTCCTCGTAGAGGCGCTTGAGCTCCCGTTCGAAGCTGTTTTTTAGAGACTCGACCTTCATCCTTGCCTCTTTTTCAAGAAGCGCAAGCTTTCTTTGCGCTTCCTCCCGGTCTCTGAGCAGCTTTTGCTCGATCTCCTTCTGCGATGAAGCGACGGCTGCGGTCAGCTGTCTTTTGATTTCGGCAAGCTCTCTTTTCTGGCTTTCGAGCTGTCTTTTGTTTTCTTCCTCAAGCCTTTTAAGGCGCGCGCTGTGCTCGTTTGTGAGCCTTGCTATTTCTTCTTCCGCTCTTTTTCGCTCTTTTGCTAAAAGCGAATTTGTTTCGGCGCGCACCCCGCGTGCGGTACCCATAAGAAGACCTCCTGTTTGGCTTTCAAAAATTCCAATCAGCGGCAGACTTTGCGGGCAAGGTCCGCGTTTACCGCATCAGCGCCTTTTTACTTTTGCTCCTGGGCGCGAAGTATTTCCGCCTTTACACGCTTGGCATCCTCCAGCAGCCGGGCGATCTCGTCCAGCTTTGGCCGCAGGGATTTGCCGATCTCGTCAAGCTTTTTTTGAAACGCACTGTCGTTCATCGCGGATTCGAGGATCCCCAGGGTCTCTTCGTCGTCCTTGATTTCTGCTTCCACGAGGCCAAGGGCCTGAAAGAATTCCCGCATGCGGTCGTGCAGCTGTTCCTGGTTTTGGCTGTATTCATTATCCAGCCTGCGCTTTGTGTCCTTGAGATGCGTAAGCTCTTTTTTTTGCGCTTCGATGTCCTGCTGCAGCGCGATGCTATCCGCTTTAAGCTTTTCAAGCTCCTGCTTCTGCTGATCGACTTGGGGCTGAAGGCCTTCTGCCTGCTCTTGCATGGACTTTGTATTTGCCTGGATCTGCGAAAGCTTTTCCCCCGCTTTTGTAAGCTGCTGCTGCGCTTCAAGGATCTCAGCGTCCTTCATGCCCAGCGCCGCACGCTTTTGCATCAGCTCCTCAAGGGCCGATGCCACATCGGTGTGAGCTGTGCTCAAGGTGTTGTAGCTTTCCTGCAAACGCGTCACTTCTTCGCCGAGCTTTGCAACTGTATCGCCCAACTCTTTTTCTTTTTGTGTGTGCTGGGCTTCCTGCTGCTCCAGCTCCGTCAGCCTTGCCTTTTTTTTGGCCACGGAGGCTTCATAATCCGCTATATCCAGATCGAGCTGGCAGCTATCTGAGCGCAAACGCTCGATATCCTCCTTTTTTTTCGCCTTTTCGCGTTTGGCCGCCTCCAGAGCGTCGTCGGTATCCTTTAAGTCGGCAAGCGCCTGCTTAAGGGCGTCGTATTTGCTTTGCTCCCTGGCCAGCGCCGCCTGCAGGTCGTCAATTTGCTTTTGCAGCTTTGCGCTGTCTTCGCCAGGCGGTGGAACAGGCGCGGGGGAGGGCACGGAGGCCGGAGCAGGTTTTGTGACGGGCTTCGGCGCAGGCTCTGCTTCGGTTGGAGAATCGCTCACAGCCAGCAAGTATTTCATGGGACGGGAAGGATAGCCGCGGCCGCTCGGCGTCAGCTGAAATTCACCGGTGCCATAGCTGCCCATCTTGCCAAGAATCACGCTTTGCTCGCCTTCTTTCGCGATGACCTTGGGCTTCATCCTGCCGCAGGACTTGATGGTAAAGCTCACCTGGCTTTCCAGCGCCGAAGCAAACTCTGCGATCAGCTCGGTATCCGCGTTGCCGCGGACGGTATCTCCTTCGTTATACGCTGTGATCAATGTACCTTTTTTTGTTTTCAGCGTCATTGATGCCCCTCCAAAATTCAAATCAGTTTTTCCATGGTGAGCAAGGCGGTGAAATACTCGGGGTAATCCTCAAGACGCCTTGTCAGGACATAGCTTTTAAGCCGGCCGGCGTTTCCTGCCTTTTCCCGTTCCCACCAGAGCTGTTCGACGAGGCCTGCATAACCGGGGGCGGTACTGGCCTTTATGCGCTGGCTCCAGTCCCTGTAAACGCAGCGGAGGATTCGATAGCATGCGCCGGATACGTCGCCCTGGTCTTTACAGCGCTCAAGCGCGTCGCAAAGACGCTCCGCCTGCTCGGGGGATTCAAGCGCCTGCACCGCCATGGCCAGATTGCCGCGCTCGTTCAGATCCAGTTTTTCCTTTGCAAAAAGCCCGCATACAGTTTTTTCAAGCTTATAAAACAGGTCTACACGGTTTACCGACATTGCGAAAAAACCTCCATTTCAACAAAAGCCCGCACTCAGCGAAGCCTGAGCCTGCTGCAGCGCTGTGCCAGCGTGCGATAGCCCGCGCGCTTTTGGCTTTCATCGTCCTCGTTTTCCAGCTGCGCAAGCTGCGATGCGATGTCGGCGCACTCTTCGGGATCGGCGGCATAAGCGATCGCGCACATTTCAAGGATCTTCTGGCTGTCCACCTCACCCGTCTCCATCGCCTCCCGGAAGGCCTCCTGAGTCTTACGGTCGAGCTCGAGGCTGGTTTTGCTCAGCTCGTCCCGCACCCTGGCCGCCGTCTGCTCCGCCACGGCCTCAAATTCGGTTCTTTCTGCTTTGGGATTGTCCTTTTTTACTGTTTCGATGTGCACGGTTACGTTTGCAAGCTGCTTGAGACCTTCTGTGCGGACGTCGACCGTGTCCTGGGAGCCGCGCTGCGCCTGCGCTTTTTTTTGTGCTTCCTCAAAGGCGCTTTGCGTTATGCCAAGGTCGTCGCTTACCGCGCCGGAGAGCTTTTTTCCTGCTGCCTCGTATTTGCCTTTTTCGGGCGTGTCGGGGAAGGCCCCTGCATACTCCTCCTCAAGCAGTCTGTGCGACAAAACCAGGTCGGCCTTTATGACGCGGCGTCCGTCCGCTTCGGTCACGGTGCGGTAGCGCAGCGCGTCCTTTGGTATGGCAGCGCCTGAAAGGGGCATGTTGAATTTGCCAGAGCCGGCGCTGATATCCGCATCGATCGCCTGCTTCAGATTTGCCTTCTGCGCTTCGGTGAGAGAGGCTTCGTCCACGCGCTTTTTCATTTGCTGGCGCATTTGCGCGGAGGCGGATTCCTCCTCTGCCTTGTCGCGAAAGACGCCCGCGCTTTGCTTGGTATAGTACTCAACGACGATGCGTGCTGTCTCCGGCTGCCTGAGCACGTCCGGCAGCTTCTCGTCCGCGTCCACACCTGCCTTGTCGCTGAGCAGCAGAGCAGAGCGGACCAGACTGTCGTTTGGGTCCATGCTGGCGATAACGCCGCGGCCGTCCGGGCGGGTGAGCTGTTCCGTCCGCGCCCGCTCGATCATTTCCCGGCGGTGCGCGCCTGCCTCGCCTTTTTCTTTGATGGCGGCCTCGGATGGAAGCGGATTATGCTGCGCGATGGCCCGGCTCACTTCTGCAATTGCCGCTCCGTCCACAGCGCCCCGATACCGCGCCGCATGTTCATTTTCAAATGCAATGGCGCTGTCGATGCCGTGCAGGCCGTCGAAGCTGCCGTTGTTTACGCCGCGGCTTGCAATGTCTGACAGATAGCCTTCGTCGTGGTACACGGCTGCCATCGTGAGGGCAAGGCGCATATCCTCTTTCGTCGCATGGGAAATGCGGCCAGAGGCTTTTTCCCGCTGCTTCAACTGCTCCGCGCCCGTTTGCAAAACATCGTCGGGGATATCGCGCATGCGCTCGTATACCCCATATAAGTGCGGTATTCCGTGGCTGCCCAGGGTCCGTCGCTGGCTTTCCGTCTGCTGCGCAAGCAGCGTTGTGTCAACGTCCCGAAGGATCGACGCCTTTTGCTCGTCGCTGATTTCGCGCCCCGCTGCACGCAGCGCATCGATGCTTTTTTCTACGTGCCCCACGATTTCCCTGTGGGCCTCGTCATAGCTCATTTCCCGTCCTTCGCCGTTGCGAAAGCGCAATTCCTGGTTGCTGCGGCGTGTGGCTTCCAGCTCCCCGGAGCTGTACTCCCTGCGTTTGATCTCGCTCAGCGCGCTTTGGCGCTGGGCTTCAAGCTTTGCGTTTTGAGGGCTGGACGCTTCCAATGCTTTGTCTGGCGTGGCTTTCGAGGACTTTTCGACGGGCTGCCCGACCGCCTTGCCTGCCTCGCCGTGCTTTTTTTCTGCGCTGCTCTCCGGCATTTTGGCCGCCTCAACGACCGTTTTTGTGTGTTCCACGGATTGTACGCTGGAATCACCTGTTTTGGCGTTTACACGGAGATGAACGCTTGTTTCATCTGTGGTTTTCTTTTGCTGGGCAGGGCTGTCTGTTTTGGCTTTGGCGCTGCTGGAAGGCGTAACGCCTTCTTTTTTACTGCCTTTTGCCGCTTCGCTGGTTTTGCTGGCCTCGGCCTTGGCCTGTGCAAGAGGGCTATTCTCCATGGGCCTTTTTGCGCCGGCTTCGGAAGCCTCCTTGCCTTCCAAAGGCGTTTTGCTCACTTCATGGCTGACTTCAGCACTGCCGCTTTTTTTGGCCGTGCTTTGCTGTGCCATGGGGCTTCTTTCCATGGGCCTTTGGACAGCGGAGGAAGCGCTTGTGCCTTCCTGCGGCTTTCTTTGGATTTCACGCGCTGCTCCAGAGCTGCCTTGAGAGCTTTTTCTAACGCTGTCCATGGAGCCGGAGCTGCCTTTTGTTCCTGAAGAACTGTTCATAGATGCTGTATTTCACCTGCTTCCTGAGGGCTTGGGGATCGCGCGCGCTTTACGCTGCGCTCAGCGTTTTTTCAGCACGCTGTTTGCATACCTGTCCGCAAAGAGCCTGCTCAGCTTTTTTTCAAGTCCCAGTTTTATAAGACTCCGCCCGGCCATACAAATCAATGCATCCGCGCTCAAACTGTCAAAAAAGGCGGCGGCTTCCTCGGCGGTTTTGCCCTGCGCTGTCAGACGGTATTCAACGGCAAAGGCGATCATCTCGCTCATAAGCGAGGCGTTTGGCCCCAGGCTGCGGATCTGCTCCTGGTAAAACGCCCTTTGCTGCGAGTTGTCCAGCGGCGGATCCGCATAGGCCATGCATTCGGCTTTACCCTTTTCGTTTGCACACCTGCCGGACCGGAAAAATCCACAGAAGCGGCAGGTTTCATAAGGACCGGACGCCGCATCGGGAAGCGCTGCGAACAAGCGATCCCGCCTGGCCTCGTCGAGTAGGACATCCCTGCTTTTTGCGCGCGCGGCGGGCTTCATCAGCGGCATTTTGACCAGCCGCGGACGATGGTCGCCCTCGGCGTACACCGCCGCGACGCCGCGCCCCAGCATCGTAATGGCCTCCCGTTGCTCCTCGTTCATGTGCATCGCGCCGGCGACCGCTTCACGATCATCCGCGTCCACGATGCGGTGAACGATTTTGAGGTTGGTATTGCGCACCGCGTCCTGCGCCAGCTTCTGGGGGGACTGATCGGCAATCAGGATGCCCTGGCCGTAGGAGCGGATCTCGGAGAGCATGTTGCAGAAAAACTCCACGGCCGCCGCGCGGGGATTTCCGTTTTCGCCATCGGCAGACACGCGCTTTAAAAGCCGGTGTGCCTCCTCTATTATCAGCAGATGGGAAAAGGGCTTTGACAGTCCCGCGCTTTGCGTTCGCCTAAGCTCGTACAGCTGTGTCATTAAAAGGCCGATCACGAAGGCCTTGGTGTCGTCGTCGCCCAGGTTTTCAAGCTCCAATACCAAAGCCCTGTTCAAAAGCGACGACAGCGGGGTGGAGCTGCGGCAGTCCATCATGCCGCCCTTGCCGCCGATGATCAGGGATCTGATGCGGGTTTGCAGGGAGCCTGTGACGTTATCCTTGATTTCCTTGTCGTAAGCGCTGCTCTCGACCGTTATCGGGATTTGCCAGTAGAGGTCGGAAAGCGTGGGGTACTGTTTGATCGCCCGGCTGTTTTTGCCAGTTGCGACATCCCAGCCGTAGTCGTGGTACACCGCGTAAACGGACTGCTCCAGGATAAACGGCATCGGCGGATACATTTCAAACGCCGCTTTGAAGGTGGACAGGAGGGAGTCCACGTGTGTTTGCAGCGGAAAGCCCTCGATGCATTCAAACGGATTGAGCCGGAAGGGGGCGTCATGCGCGCCAAGCTGCAGCACGCTTACGTTCAGGCCGAGGTTCGACAGCTGCCAGTATTCGCTTTTCGCAGATTCGATCACCATAAACGGGATGCCGCATTTGTCGTTGAGCGTCTTTAGAAGCGAGCGAATGGTATTTGATTTGCCACCGCCCGTTGCACCCACGACCAGCGCATGCCTGTCAAAATCCGCTGCGTCAAAGAGGTATTCGCCAACCTGCTTTTCGTTATAGGGGGAGGCGACGATGTTTCCCAGCTTTATAACGCTGCGCCCCGAAGGAGCATAGACGCGGCGCGCCGTCTGATCGAAACGGACGGGATCGTTTATGAAAAAACCGGGAAGCTCTCTGTCCGGCAAAATGCATATCGCGGCAAGCTGCCTGCTGCTAAGCTGCGTGGTAAAGCGGCTGCTAAAGCCCGTGGCGCCGCTGATGTTCAGGGGATGGCTGCACGGGGCCATGTACTGGCCGCCGCCTCTTACCGCGTCGTAAACGCTGTGGCTGGGCGCATAGCGAAGCGGCTCCGGATCGGCGCCTTTCTGGCTGAGCGCCGCTATGCTCAGGGAAGCAAGACGGCGGACGTTTTCTTCGCTGTCCGAAAGGACGTACAAGGCAAGCGACCACGCGCCGCCAGCCTGCGCGTCCATCAGATGGGAGTCCAGCCTGTCCAGCGCCTCGCTGTATCTTTTGTAATCCCGTATCTCCACGGTTTGCGAAACGGGATTGAGTTCGTTTCCGGGAAGGGTCAAGTGCATATTGAAGGAGGCGTCCGACTGCCTGTCATGCAGTACGCTGATCTGCCTTTGCAGGGTATCGTCGTCTACTGCCTTGCAAAAGGCCACAAGCATGAATCTTTGTCCCTGCATGCCAGCGGCGATCACGCTTGCGGGGTTTGTCCAAATGCCGCCCTTTTCGTCCGGCAGGCCCGGCATGCCTGTAATGACCCCGCCATAGCAGCGCCCAGAAGGGAAGGTGCTGCTCAGTAAATCTGCAATGCTCTGATTAACCGTTTCTGCGGCGACGTCCTCCAGAAGTCCGTCAAACGCGCCTTTTAGGGAGGGCATAAAGGCGTCCGCTGCGCCCACATGACAGCTGATCCCGGCTTCATCTCCGCTGATACAGAAGGTAAACTCTCGAAGCTGCGTGTGCAAGCCGCTTAAGATCTGCTGCATGCGAGTGTGCAATTCGCTGGCTGCGTCGCCCCAGAAACGGCTCATGCCCTTGATGCGGAGCTTTTGATGATCGGTCGCCGGCTGGAGCATGGCGACCGGCCGAATGGGTGCAGCGGAGGGATCGTCGCTGCGAAACAGCGCCGCGTACTGGCGTTTGGCTTCTCCCATCTGTGCGACGATGCGCGGGGATTTGAAGATATTTTTCTCCATCCGTCCTCTCCTGTCCTTGGCGGCATTTCCCTAAGACCGCTGCTCTCAATAGCGCCAGCGTCTTCTTCTTCTGAACCAGCCGAAGCGGCGTCTTAGCCAGTTTACGCAAATCACAATCAGTATTCCGTAAAAGACGATCTCTGCAAGGTGCAGACGCACCAGCTGGAATACGCCCCTCCCTAGGGTAAGCAGCACCATGGCAGCAAAATAGAATAGCACAATGAGCAGCAGCGTGATTAAACGCACCGCCCAGGCCGACAGGCGGTAATTAATCTCCTCTTCTGAATCGCTGTCGACGTTGGTGATGGATTTGGCTACGAGCCGGCCGTTTCCGTCAAGGCTGCCGCGCACGGTCACCCTTTCGCCCTTGCCCAGGGTGTTGTTCATGATCTCTCCGGGCACGATGACCGTTTTGTGTTTTCCTGCATCGAAATCATCAGTGACCAGAGAAAAAACCCATGCGCAGCGGCGGGTCGCATAAGGATATCCGCCAAAGAGACTGCGCATCCAACGGTTCAGCCCGCGATGCACCTGCGACGGCTCCAGCCTGTGCAGATTGCTGACCTTCCCCGTGATTCCACGCCGATGGGAGACGATGGGCTCTTTATAGGCTTTGTCATATTCGGCTGCCCCTGTTTCTGACGGAGTGAAGTCCGCTGCGTGCGCGTCAAAGCCTTCGTCCGGCGCGTCAGACGCAGCGGGCGTGCGATGCGCAGGCTTTGCCGGGCTGGGATGTCTGAATTCCTCCTCCGACGGATCGCCGAGCGTCCCAAAGCCGGTTCCTCCTGATTTGGCGGGATGATCCGTGCTGGTATGCACCATTGCGCCAGACGCGTCGTCTGAACGCTGCGCCGGCGTCTCCCGAGAAGGAGCTTCTGCTCCGCTGAGGGGCTTTTGCGGATTGAGGAAGAGCTCCTTTGCTTTTTGGGCGTCCTCCTGGCTAACATGAAAGTTCATTTCATCCTCCGTCGCTGCGCTTTGAACTGCCTTTACGGTGATATGCCAGCCTAAGCCTTTTTGATGACAATCTTGAAGAATAAAAGCGTCTGCAGCGTCATTTTCATGCTGCGCCCGTCGCTGGATTCGAGTATGTAGCTTCCGTCTGCCGTATAGCGAAGCTGGCTGTAGCCTCTTTGACGCAGCATGTCCAAATCGAGTATATAGCTGGCGGCATCGTCCGGTTTAAGCCCTGTGTTGGACCCGGGGATGGGATCGGGCGCTGAGGCAGGGGATTTGCTGCTTATATAGCGCAGATTTTTGAGCTGTATCAGGTTATAGTGCTGCACGCTGCCCGCCTTGTCCAGTACGATGTAGGCCTTTGCCGGGCCAATCTGCTCCTTCCGCACGCTTTTTGCTTTCCTTGCGATATCCGCGCTGAAGGCGTACTCCTTCTCGTGCTCCGGCCATAATTCAAACACGCCCTCCGGGAGGCTGAAGGTCTGCGTTTCCAGGGCTTCGACCACCTGCTCCGCGCTTGGTCTGTCGCCTGGATCGTTTGCAAGCATCGCAGTGATCAGGGCTTCGAGATACCCCTGCCCTTTGCAAACAAGGCTCCGGTCCCACCTGACGAGAAATTCGCCCTCCGGATCGACCGGCTCCAGAATTTCCGGGATGATGCCGCCGCTTAGCAGCTCGCAAAACACGATGCCCAAGGCGAATATGTCCGTGGCTGGGCCGAGACGGGAAAGCAGCTGCTTTTTTTTACTTTTGTCGGTTTCATACAGCATCCGGATCAGTTCCGGCGCCATGTATTCCTGCGTGCCGTAACGGCCCTCCGCTATATGGCCGATCGGCTGTGTACGATCAAAATCGATCAGTGTGGCGTGCACTGTGTTTTTCTTTGCAACGGAGAAAAACAGCACCCGGCTGACCTGCGCTGTAAAGACGTAGTTGACTGTTTTGACATCGAGATGCGCATAACCTGCCTCGTGCAAACGCATCAGCGCCTGCGCCGCGCCCAAGCACGCGCTGAGCAGCCATTCCCGGTTGTTCTTGAAGTCTGTGGGGCGAAGCGCGCCGTCGATAAACGGGACCGCCTCCATCACGCCACGGTGCGGCAGATCGGTTTCGTTTAAGATTACCTCCTGCGCGTATGCCAGCACATGGTCGTCATCGTCGGCTTCCTTCAGCTCTATGGCAAGCTGCCTGCGCTCCTGCAGCAGCTTGCGGCATTCATTAAGGCGTTGCGCAGCCAGGGCGGCATCCTTGATGACCGCCTTGTCCGGGTAGGGTGCTTTTTTGAGCACCTTTATCTGGTAAAGCTTGCCGTGCTTTTTGCCCTTTGCGATATTTCCGTCCGAGGACTGCTTCCATTCTCTTCCGCTTTCGGACGACAACAGCTCATAACCGCAAAAAGTCATTTCTAAACCTCCTCGCTGACGAAGGAAAGAAACTGCCTGTTGTAATCCTCGATCAGCTTCGCCTTGTGGGATGCAAGAGCCTGATACTTTGCAATCTGCGCTTCAAGGGGTCTTAATTCCGCCTTCAGGTCTTCAACGAAGGCGGGACTCAGCGCTTCTGAATGGCTGCTGTAGCATTCCTTTAAGTATCTGAGCGGGCGATCCAGGTAATCGCGCTTTGCCGTCTGTTCCCTGATGCGCCTCTGAGCGGGCGATTCCTCCTCCAGCTCCTGATAGCGCTGCTTTTTTGTCCGGATACTGCCGGCCAGGTCAGCAAGGCGCACTCCCCTGGAGTTTTCAAAGGAAAGCAGATCCTGTTTTGCCAGATCCAGCTGCAAAAGCTCGTCTGCAAGGTCCGCGATGCGGGAGGCTGTGTCTTTGGCGCTTATGCTGTCGAAGCTGAGCCCTTCGGCCTTCAGGGCCTTGCAAAATTGCAACGCATACTCCTCTTCGTTTTCCTCCGGCCTGGGCGCGTGGTATACGCCGCTAAGGACCAGCGAATACAGCCAGACGAGATCTTCAAAATTGCTGCACCTCTTCTGGGACAGTGCTTTCAGTCTGCTTTCGATTTCATCTATTTCACTGCAGGTGCGCTTTATGTAAGCACGCAGATCGCCTTTGCCCTCCCTGGCGACCACGTACCAGCGCAGATGGGACAGCTTTGCGATAAGCTCGCGCTCGAGCCTTGCATACTCGTCGTCTTCCTCGCTGTCCGGCAAGTCGCTTACTGCACGCTCATTCAGCAGCGTTTTCCACAGGGGCTTTAGAATCCTTCCAAACAGGCCTTCGCGTTTTTCGTTTGCCTCGGGGCTGTTGTTTTGCCAAAATGCCAAAATGGCGTCGTAAGCCAGATCCTGCAGTTGTTCATTTGCCTGCTTCAGCTCTTCCTCCAGCTGCGCGCGCTCTGCCAAACGTTGCCTCCGGGCTTCAGGGGTTTCGTTGGTAAGGCCGAACTGTGCCCTTATCCAGGGCGATTCGCCCCAGAATTCTTCCGCATGCCTGAGCAGCGTCTGATCGAATTCGATTTCGAGCCTGCGAAGCTGGGCCTCTGGCAGCGAATCCTCGGAATACAGCTGGAGGTTTTCAAGCTCCATGGCTGTTTTTAATTCGTTGCAGCGCTCCAGCATTTTTATGCGGGTATCCGCTTCAAATCCGAAGGCCTTGAACGCCATGGTGGAGCTGTCGTCGCTGCTGACTCCCGAGCTGAAAAAACGCTTGAGCTCCTCCTGCGCAGATACGAGCACAGTCTGCTGCTCGCCCGCAGTCTGCATTTCTCTTCTGAGCCTGTCCAGCATGAAATGCTCAAAATGCGCGTCCGTCGGGAAGCACGATGCGTCGAAGCAGCCGTCGGTCGCGCACATGATGGCGCAGGGCGTTTCAAGCCGTCTGTAGCTGCATTCCAAAGAAAACTCCTTGTCTGCAGAAATCAGGTTATACATGCCGCCGTCTGCGCGCTCCTGCGCCTTGGCTAGCAGCCTGCAAACCAGCCTGCCCTGATCCATTACAAAGGCGTAGGGAAGGGAATCGCCCGCCTGTATGGTGATCGTGTCCAGATATCCATCGCCTTGAACGAAGAGGATGCCGCTGTATGTGGTGGCCATGAGGTTGAGATTGCCTGTCGTTCCCTGCACCAGGCCGCAGTTTTTGGCGGCTGCGGCCATTTGAATGAAGAGCTTAGAAGCAAGCTGCCTGCCCAGGCGCTTCATTTCCTGGCCCCTGCCTGCTTTGTCCATGCCGTTTAGCTTCAGCATGTAGTCGGCAAGGTCTTCAGCTGCAAATCTCCTGTCAAGATTCAAGCGCACAAAGATGCTTGCCAGCCTCGAGCCAAAATAGCTGCTCTTTCTGCCTTCGCTGATCGTGGGATAATCGCGGGACAGGTCGAAGCCGTCATTGAAAAAGTTTTCGAGGTACTGCTGCTTGTAGTCCGCGTAATGGGGATCATCCAAAGAAATGAGGCCCGCAGTCGCGGCTTCAAACGAGCTGCTTTTGTCAAGCAGCAAGGGATTTATGTCCTTTTGTCTTGCAGAGCCCTTGGCGCCTGCGCCGTCGGCAACGCTGATCAGGCTTTTCCCCATAAAGGGCAGAGCGTCGTCGCCGGCACCCTTGCCGTTATACAGCCTGTTGGTCGCCTCGCGGTAAAAGCACATTGACAACACTTTTTCCATATGATTCTCCTTTGTAAAGGGCCGCTGCACAGCCTTCGCCCGCTTTAAATGAATCAAAGATTCATTTGAAGTGCTTGGTTATGTTGCCCATACGTAAATAGTTAAGCAAAACGCCAAACTATAAAGCATGCGCAACAGGCAAACAGTTTTTGCTGAAATCCTCGGAGCATAACGGCATGGCGAAGATTTTTCTTTCGCAAGCCGCCTATGCGGATGGAGATTTGGAGGGGCATTGACCCCTCCAAATCTTCCTTGGGCTTTTGCGCTCGGATGGCTGATCCGCCTTTTGCCGCTTACGGCTTAAAATGCTTAAGCCGATGCCGCGCCTACGGCTTTGATCAGAAGGAGCCGACGAGGATCTCCATGGAATTGTTCAAGTCCTGCTCGGCACAGCCTCCGCCCTCAGTCATCGGCACAAACCAAACTCGCTCCATGCTGTCCACAAGGGGACGCCACTGCACGATGTCGCTGCGCGCGTCGCTGCGCGTGCTTTCCGGTGCAAATACGATAAGCCTTCCGTTCTGGGGAGCATAGTAGGGAGCCATTTCCTGATCTCCGTTTTCCCAAAGGGAGATGAGCTCCTCCGTTGTTTTGGGTATGGAACGGGGATAGCGGCTGTTTGAAGTGCGCTCTGGATGGTTTAACTGCAGCGCGCAGTTGTCGGTAAACACGATGATCGCCTGACGCCGATAACGCGGATTGCCGCCCAGGGCCCACTGGCTCTTCATCGCAACGGCAATAGCCTCCAGCGCGCTTTCGGGGTCGTCTCCGCCGCCGCTTGGCACAATCGCGTCGACGAAGGCGTTAAACGCGCTTAGGGCACCCGGATCCTGCAGATTGTAAAAGGGAGATTCGACAAGGGCCTGGTCGCCGTCGTCCTTGAAATCGCGGAAAACGATGACCTTTACGCGC
>CADBNW010000092.1 GCA_902796025.1 uncultured Eubacteriales bacterium | reverse complement strand
GCCACCATCGCCGGCGAGTTCGGCCGCATCATGGCCTGGGCGGACAAGTTCCGCACCCTCAAGGTCAGGACCAACGCCGACACCCCCGCGGACGCCCGAAAGGCCCGCGAGCTGGGAGCCGAAGGCATCGGCCTGTGCCGCACCGAGCACATGTTCTTCGAGGAAGAGCGCATCGCCGCGTTCCGCGAGATGATCTGCTCCGACACGAAGGAAGGCCGCGAGGCCGCGCTGGAGAAGATCCTCCCCTATCAGCAGGGCGACTTTGAGAAGCTGTACGAGGCGCTGGAAGGCTATCCGGTGTGCATCCGTTTCCTGGACCCCCCGCTGCACGAGTTCGTGCCCACGGACGAGGACGACATCAACCGTCTGGCCGCCGCGCAGGGCAAGACCGTGGAAGAGATCAAGGCGCTCATCAACTCCCTGCACGAGTTCAACCCCATGATGGGCCATCGCGGCTGCCGTCTGGCGGTCACCTATCCTGAGATCGCGGCCATGCAGACAAAGGCCGTCATCCGCGCCGCCCTGAAGGTAAAGGCTGCCCATCCCGACTGGACCATCAAGCCCGAGATCATGATCCCCCTGGTATCCGAGATCAAGGAGCTCAAGTACGTAAAGGACGTCGTCGTAAAGACCGCCAACGCCGAGATCGCCGAAGCAGGCAGCGACCTTCAGTACGAGGTTGGCACGATGATCGAGATCCCGCGCGCCGCGCTGACCGCCGACGAGATTGCCAAGGAAGCGGACTTCTTCTGCTTCGGCACCAACGATCTTACCCAGATGACCTTCGGCTTCAGCCGTGACGACGCCAGCAAGTTCTTGAAGGCGTACTACGACGCCAAGATCCTCGAGAGCGATCCCTTCGCCCGTCTGGATCAAAAAGGCGTGGGCAAGCTGATGGAGATGGCCATCAAGCTCGGTCGTCCCGTCAATCCCAAGCTGCACATCGGCATCTGCGGCGAGCACGGCGGCGATCCGTCCAGCGTGGAGTTCTGCCACCAGCTGGGTCTGGATTACGTAAGCTGCTCCCCCTTCCGCGTGCCGATCGCGCGCCTTGCCGCAGCGCAGGCCGCCATCAAGGAAAAGGCCTGAGCTCAACTCTTTTGATACAGCGCGCCGCGTGGGCAATCCCGCGCGACGCGCTTTTTTATGCCCCGCTTTAGTCCCGCAAGCTTTTCATCCCGGTTAAAGCAAGGTATATTTCCGGTTTATTTTCCTTCCCAGGGAACAACCTGCCCCTGCCGTGCGTATAATTACGCGAAGGCTGAAGCAAAGCCTTCGAAAGGAGTTTTACATCAATGAAAAAGATATTGTCACTGGTTCTGAGTCTGGTCCTTCTGGTCTCCGCCTTCGGCGCGCTGGCTGAAACGGAAGGCGTGAGCTTTGAAGCGCTTTCCGGCCTCGAGTGGAGCTTTACAAGCGGCGCAGGCGCCTGGTCCACCGACCTTCGCATCCTTGCAGACGGTTCCTTTGCCGGCGAATTCCACGACAGCGAAATTGGCGAAAGCGATGAAAAGTACCCCGACGGCACCGTATACCTTTGCTCCTTCACGGGACAGATGAGCCTTCTTGGCGCAAACGACGAGTACAGCTGGAAAGTGCGCGTTGAGAATCTAACCATCGACAGCGGTATGGCCGACGAGGAGATCGACGGCACCCTGCGCTTTGTAAAGACCGAGCCTTACGGCATCAGCGCCGGCGACGAAATGCTTTTGTACCGCCCCGGCACCCCCATCAGCGTCCTGCCCGAGGATATGCACATGTGGGCGCACGTGCTGCCCGGCGAAACGGACGCAAGCGAGCTTGAAAACTGGTTTTTGAGCAACCCCAAGGCGGAGAGCGGCTTTATCAGCTGGGATCCCCAGGCGGACGTGAGCATAGCGAATCCCTGGGTGGAAATGAGCAAGGATGAGTTCCTTGCGGCGGGCGGAATGACCTTCGCGCTGCCCGAGGACGCGCAGAACGTCGTTTACCGCTACCTTGCCAGCCAGGAGCTTTCCGAGACGCAGTTCACCCTCTTTGGCGACGAGTTTTGCGCCCGCATCCAGCCCGCCGACCTTGAGCCCGGCGATCTGATGGACATCTCCGGCATGTACTTTGACTGGGAAAACGCGGAAGAGGTCGAGGTAAGCTACTGCCCCGGAATCGTCAGCACGGCCAAGACCGGCAGCGAGAGCTGGGCGGAGGTTTGCCTGTGGTACGACATCGTTCCCGGCCTTATGTACTCCCTTACGGTATCCACCGCCGATCCTGACGGTCTGGATCTTGCCGCCATCGCCGAGCAGATCTTCGTCCCCGCGCAGGGCGACGCCTGATTTCCGGCGGATACACAGCAGGCTGCCGCGTTTGCGGCAGCCTGCTGCTATATTATTTATGAAGTTTTTTGTGGATCACGGTTCCCCGCTCAAGACTTTTTGACCTTCGGCTTTGCGCTTCCCGCGGTCTTGCCGGGCGCGGCGTTCCTCGCCTCCGGGTGGCGGCGCAGGTATTCCTCGCGCTGCATGCGGCGCTGGTATTCCTTCTTGCGGCGCTCGTAGGCGGCCCTTCTGGCGCGGTTGCGCTGGCGCTTTTTGCGTCCCGCCCGCACGATCACAAACACGATCAGCCCCAGCAGCGCCGCGTAGATCAGCCACGCCGCGCGATTGTGGCGCGGAGAGAAGAACTTGAGCCAGGGGGCGTTCCCATCCAGCCACTCGTCCACCATTTCGTCCATCGTGGGCGGCTCCTGCTCCACGTCGCGGCTTGCGACCACGCTGCCCGTGTAGACCGCCTCGTCCATGCCGGTAAAGTAGGCCGTGCCCAGCACCTCGCCGGAAAACAGTGGGGCCTTGACCTGATTGTTGTTAAACTCTATGCGGATGCGCCCCGAAAAGTTCTTGGTAATCTGATCCAGCTTCAGCGGATCGTTCATATCGCTTTTCAGATATCCCTCCGCGTAGTTGGCCGGGATATCCGTGATGCTAAGCTCAAGCCAGCCGCCGCCCGCGTCGTCCCGGGATGCGTTTTGCACCTCGACGGACATCAGCGAGCTGTCGCACAGCTGGCACATTTCCTTAAAGCTCTTGAAATCGTACTGCAAAAAGCCGTACTTGAACAGGCGGATGCTGTCGGTGAAGGCCTCGACATAGCTTTTGTCGCTCTCGTCGATCTTTTTGGGATTCAGGCTGACCGCGACAAGCGTAAGGCCGCTTTGCTCCGCCGCGCCCACAAAGGAGCGCCCGGCCGCCTTGGTATAGCCAGTTTTTCCGCCGATGCAGGGCTCGTAGTAGAGATTGGACGTGGGCAAGATGAGGTCGTACTTGGTTTCAAAGCTTTTGCCGTCCGGCCAGATGTCGCTTACCACCGTGTGCTCGGTCGCGCCGATGATGGAGCGGAAGGTCTCGTTTTTCACGGCATAGGCCATGATGGTCGCGATGTCCCGGGCGGTGGTGTAGTGATTGACCTCGTGCAGGCCGTGTACGTTTACGAAATTGGTGTTGCGGGAGTTTAGGCCCAATTCCTCCGCCTTGTCGTTCATCCGGTTCACAAAGGCCTGCACGCTGCCGCTGACCAGCATCGCCACGGCCAGCGCCGCGTCGTTGCCGCTTGAAAGCATCATGCCGTAGAGCAGATCCTCAAAGGTCATGCGGTCGCCCGCCGTCAGCTTCATGGAGGAGGCGTCCGAGGATACCGCGATATTGTTTGGGATCGTGACCATGCTTTGGAGCATGTCGTTTGCCTCCGCCCATTCGATGCCGAGGATGCAGGTCATGATCTTGGTGGTGCTGGCGGGATAGGCACGGGCGTCCGCGTCCTTTTCAAACAGCACGTCGCCGGTGTCGGCGTTTAGTAAAATGCAGTACCTGCCATACAGATGGCCGGGCTCGAGCGCGCCGGGGGTGGATGTGGAATAATCCGACGGCGACACCGCCTGGCACACAGGCGACAGGGCAAGACATACGATCAGCAGGGCGATCAGGCCCTTAAAAAAACGCTGCAAAGCACTGAACCTCCAAAAGGGGATAATTGCATACCTTATTATACCACGCCAGTCCCCATATGTACAGTGCCATGCAGGAATTTAAGGAATACGGCAGTTTAAGCAAAAATTATCTTTTCAAAAAAAGCCGGGTATTTCAGTCTTCATCCGTCAGACGCCCGGCGTTCATGACGAGGCGCCGCTGCGCCGCGGCGCTTGCAAGCGGGTCGTGGGTGACCATGAGCACCGCCGCCCCGTCCCCTGCTGCCTGCGCAAGCAGCGTCAAAACCGTTTTGGTGTTTTCGTCGTCCAGATCTCCCGTGGGCTCGTCCGCAAGGATGATCCCGGGCTTTGCAAGAAGCGCCCTGGCGATGGCCGCTCGGCGCGTTTCGCCGCCCGAAAGCTCGAAGGGGCGCGCGCTTTGCAAAGGAGCGATATCAAGCGCTTCCATAAGCTCCTGCGCCCTCTTTGCATCCGCCGCACCCTTATAGAGGGACGCGGGCAAAAGGATATTTTCAAGCACGTTCAGCGAGGGCACAAGATTGGCTTTTTGGGGGATAAAGGCGATAGCGCGGTTTCTAAAAAGCGACAGTTCCCTGTCGCAAAGCGCGTACAAATCCTTTCCGTCAAGCGTCACGCGTCCCTCATCGGGCTTAAGTAAACCCGAAAGCATGCACAGCAGAGTGGTTTTTCCGCTGCCCGAGCGCCCGGTCAGAGCCGTAAAGCTGCCCTCGTCCAGGCTTAGGCTAAGCTCCTGCACCGCGTAAAAGAAATTGCTTTGGGCGCTCTTTCGCAGGTATCGTTTGCTTAGGTTTTCGGCGGCAAGCAGCATCAGTTTCCCTCCCTCAGCATAGCGGCGATGTCGATTTTACTGAGCCTTTCGGCGCACAGCGCGGCTGCAAGGGGGCACGCGGCGCAAACCGCCGCAAGGCTCAAAGCGGCGATCAGCAAAAGTCTGCCCGCGTCCGGCAGCAAAAACGGAAGCCCCAGCGCGCTTTCCAAAAGGGGGCTGAATTCGATCAAGGCAAACGCCCCAAGCAGGACCCCCGCAAGTCCGCCCGCAAATGCCAGCATCAGCGCCTCCTTGAGCACCGTGCCAAGCAGCATGCGCCTTGAATAGCCGACGATGCGCAGCGCGGCGAATTCGCCCCTGCGGGACGACGCCTGCAGCGCAAAGCAAAGCGCAAGCAGAAAAAAGCACAAAACCCACACCGCCGCGATCAGTCCCTTGAGCGTTCCGGAAAGGCCCCTCAGGCTATCGGAAACAGAGCTGATCACGCTCCTTGTCTCAACCGCCGTGACCTTGCTTATGTGGCTAAGCTCCACCAGCGCGCGGGATGCGTCCGCTCCCTCCCGCAGCTTTACATAGATCGCCGAAACGACGTTTGACGGGTCGCCGCTGATCTTCAGTTCGTGCCCCAGCTCCCTTGCGGCCTGCAGCAGGCCCGCCATCGTATCGTTGGTGCAGTATACCGCGGTGTCCAGCCCCGTCCCCGTTTCGTCCAGGCGGGCGATCACCCGGCAGCCCACGCCGTAGATGCGGAGGATGTCCCCCACCTGCGTGCTTACGCTGCTGCCCGCAACAAGCTCGTTAAGGCCCAGTTCGCTTTTGACGCGCCTTGCGATCCAGGGCTGCACGGTAAAATCCGTCGCGGGATCAAAGGCAATCACCTGCACCGGCACAGAGCAGCATTCCGCCCGCAGCGAGGCAAGGAAGATCTGCGGGGAAGCCTGCGCGACCCCTTCCACCTGCCGCACCCTGTCAAGCTTGGCGGCGTCCATGTAATAATAACCCGTGGTACCCTGCAGGTAGAGGTTTTTTACGTCCACCTTGGATTTTGCGCTCGACGGCAAAACGATGATATCTGCGCCCAGTCGGTTTTCAAGGCTGTTTAGCCCCCGGCTGAGGCTGAGCGCTACGACGGAGCCGCAAAACAGCGTCAGCGTCAAAAACAAAATAAGCGCCAAAAGCAGCCCGCTGCGTCCGGGTCTGGACGCAAGGTTTTTGAAGGGCAAAGACCGAGGCTTCATGCTTTTTTCTCTCCGCGGATCCCTTTTACGCAAAGGACAAGCTGCATGATGGACATGCATTCGATCAGCACCCCCGCAACCCTGGCGGAGGGAGCCGTGACCGTGCGGCAGCGCATGGCGCTTGCAGCGCACAGCGGGCAGAGCGTGCCGGGGATCAGGATAAGCGCTGCCCCGCCCAATACGCATAGCGCCGCGCAGCACAGGCGAAAGTGCGCATTTTGCACCAGCGCGCCCAAAAGCGCAATAAGCGCAAGGCCAAGCCCTGCCGCCGTAAGCGCGCGGCCCGACGCAGCGCAGATCGCCTGCGAGCCGTCCGCATGCCGGCAGGGATGAAGAAACGTAGCTGCGCCAACGCCCACAAGCACACCCAACACTGCTATGGCGATCATCAGTGGCAAAACTCTTTTTTGAACGGAACGCTGCATAACCTGCACACCCCTTTCATTGTTGCTTACTGCTAAGTCGCATAAATGTTAGCATGTACTAACAAATTAGTCAACGCCGCGGCGGCTGAATTTGCGCAAATGCAGGTTAAATCTTGGTGCCTTGTCTCATTGGCATAGAAAAAGCTCCCGGCAAGCGGGAGCCTCGAAAGGCTATTTACTTAAGATCCTTGCAATGAGCGGGCGTTTTACCTTCATCGCGCCCACAGGGCAGAACTCCTGGCAGCAAAAGCAGTGTATGCACGCGCCTGCCGCGATCTGCGGCCGCTTATTGCGCATCGCGATGGCCTTGGCCGGGCAGAGCTCGGCGCATTTTCCGCAGCCGATGCATTCCGCTTTATCAGGCATCGGGCGGGAAGAAAGCGCCTTGCGCGCAACAGCGCCAAAGACCTTGCCGATCACGCCCGGCAGCTGCAGGCCGAAGGCCAGGTCGCTGCGCGTGCGCACAAGCTCAAAATCCGGCACGGCGAAGCGTTCGGGATTTCCGATCACGGTGCAAGGCACGTTCAAGCCGCGCCGGGCGGCGGCCTGTATCGTCTCCACCTGCTCGGGATCTATGCCGATCAATTGCGCGCACACCAGATCGCAGGCGTAGGGAGAGTTTGACGCCAATAGCGCCCCCACGTGGCGGGGTTTTCCCTGGGTGGGGCCGTTCCCCTCCATTGCGCTTACCGCGTCCACAAGGCAAAGCCTGGGCCGGAAGCGCTCGTTCAGGTCCACCAGCATGTCCGCAAATCTCGCGTGCTCCGGAAAACGATAGTGGTACTCCGGCTTCAGGGTGCCCGGGATGCAGCCAAACAGGTTTTTGACGCAAGCGGACATGCCCAGCATGCCGTGGGTCTTCAGCTTGCAGAAATTGATGATGAAGTCCGCGTCGTCCAGGTACGCGGTATACTCAAATTCCTTCAGCGCAACACCATTCGGGTTTTTTGCGTGCACGCGCTCAAAGTTCTGGTTCAGTCGCGCGCCTGTTTCCAGCACCGCCTTTACGCCGGTTGCCGCATAGACGCCGCTTAAATAGGCGCTGGTGTAGAGACCGCCGGGGCTGTCGCCCACCACCACGTCCGCGCCGCGGGCGATCAGATTTTCGCACAGCGCGTATAAAAGCTCCGGGTGGGTGGTCGCGGCGGCCTCCGGCTTCATCATGCTTACGAGATTTGCCTTGATGACCACGCGCGTGCCGGGATGGATCTCGTCCAGGATCTCGCCGAAGGGTTCGAGCGCTTTCAGCAGAGCCTGCTTCACCTGCGCGCGCTCGTAGCTTGCACAGGGCGTTATCGAAACCGTCGCTTTCATCAAACCGCCTCGGCAAGCAGCGAATACAGGGGGCTGTCCTCCGGAAGCTCGGCAGCAAATTCGTCCAAAGAATACACGCTGCCCAGCAAGCGCTTTGCGGCGTCCATATCACCCTCCACGGCCTTCAGATGGGCCTGCATCACGTCGCAGGCGCGGGACCAGAAGGCGCAGTCCTTATAGCTGCCGATCCGGTCAAAAAACTTTTGCGCCTCCGGATACTTTTGCTGTCGATACAGGAACTTCGCCTGCTCGTAAACGCCGTTCAGATCCTTTAAGAAGGAGGCCGCCTTATCGTAATCGTCCTGCAGGGCCTCCATGCCGGCGACTGCCGCATTCAGGTCTGTCTCGCTCAGCTTTTCGTACTGCAGATACTGCGCCTCATAGCTGTCGTCTACCAGCTGCTGCAGCTTTGCGCTCATCACGTTGGAGCTGGTGGGGTAAGCGCCGATCAGCTCGCGAAGCGCCGCGTATTCGCCGCTTTGCATCAGCTTGTCCGCCTGGATGTACAGATCCAGGCTGTCCATGATGTCGCCGCTTTCGGGGTTTTCCTTGTCCAGGGAGTAATACTTGTAAGCTTCCTCATAGCGCCCTTCCTCGACGGCCTGCTCGGCCAGGGCGGTGAAGGAGCCGAGGTTTGCGTTTATGCTTTTGCGGCTGTCCTCAGATAGCTGCTCGTACAACACCGCAGCCTCGTCCAGTTCGCCGCTTACAAACAGCCGCATGCAGGAGGACAAATCGGCCTTGCTGCCGCTGTCCTCGTAGGCGCCAAGGGCCTTGAAGGCCACCTCCGCCTTGGCCCACTGCTTGTCCTCAAGCAGCCTGTCCGCGTCCATGTAGGAACGGGCGGGCTTCAAAACCAGCGTGTAGGCCGCGCCAAGCGCCGCGATCACAAACAGCACAAGCATCAGGGTAAGCCACCTTGCGCGCCTTGCCGCCCTGCGCTTTGCACTGGCCACAGCGCGCGCGTCCCTGTTTTTATGGTTCTTATTCTTCACTTTGCTCATAACAACCTCCAAATCACTTCGGGTATTATAACACATCGAAACACATTTGTAAACTATCGCAATAAAATTGTAATAATCTAAGCGTGCTTCACAGACTCTTGCGCTGTGTGCTCCTGCTTTTAACGTTGACGCGCCCAAAGAGATGCTGTATAATCCTTACAGAAAATATAATGAAAAGGAGCATCCTATGACCAATTCCATAAAGTATGTGGGTGTGAACGACCACTCCATCGATCTGTTCGAGGGCCAGTACAAGGTGCCCCGCGGCATGAGCTACAATTCCTACGCGATCGTGGACGAAAAAATCGCCGTGACCGACACGGTGGACGCGCGCTTTACCCACGAGTGGCTGGACAACATCCGCACCCGGCTGAACGGGCAAAAGCCGGATTACCTGATCGTGCACCACATGGAACCGGATCATTCCGCAAGCATCCTGGCCTTTGCCGAGGCCTACCCCGCCTGCACCATCGTCTCCTCCGCCAAGGCCTTTGCCATGATGCAGCATTTCTTTGGCACCCAGTTCGAAGACAGGCGCACTGTGGTAAAGGAGGGCGACATCCTTTCACTTGGCGCGCACACGCTTCACTTTATCGCCGCCCCCATGGTGCACTGGCCGGAGGTGCTGATGAGCTACGAGGAAAGCGAGGGCCTTTTGTTCTCCGCAGACGGCTTTGGCAAGTTCGGCGCGCTGGATACGCCCGATCCCGTTTGGGACGACGAGGCCCGGCGCTACTACATCGGCATCGTAGGCAAATACGGCCAGCAAGTGCAGGCTGTGCTCAAAAAGGCCGCATCGCTGGACATCAAGGCCATTTTGCCCCTGCACGGCCCGGTGCTGTCGGAAAACCTTTCCCACTATATCGAACTATACAAGACCTGGTCCTCCTACGCCTGGGAAAGCGACGGCGTGGTGATCGCCTATACCTCCGTCTACGGCAATACCAAAAAGGCCGCCCTGCAGCTTGCCGAGCAGCTGGAAAGCAGCGGCTGTCCTGCGGTCGTTACGCATGACCTTGCAAGGTGCGATCTGTCTCAGGCCGTTTCGGACGCCTTCCGCTACAGTAAGCTGGTATTGGCCACCACCACCTACAACGCGGATCTGTATCCCTTCATGCGCACCTTCCTTACGGCGCTTTGCGAGCGCGGCTACAAAAACCGCACGGTGGGTCTGATCGAAAACGGCTCCTGGGCGCCCCAGGCGGCAAAGCTCATGCGCGCGATGCTTGAGGAAGCAAAGGGCATCACGATCCTTGAGCCCAGCGTTCGCATAAGCAGCGCGCTGGACGACGAAAGCGCCGGGCAGCTGGAGGCGCTTGGCAAGGAGCTCAGCCGCGAATACACCGCCCTAAGCGGCAGCGCCGCTGAGAAAAACGATCTGAGCGCGCTGTTCCGGATCGGCTACGGCCTGTACGTGGTCACCTCAAACGATGGCAAGCGCGATAACGGCCTGATCGTCAACACCGTATCCCAGGTCACCAACACGCCAAACCGCATCGCCGTGTGCATCAACAAGCAAAACTACTCCCATTCCGTGATCCGGCAAAGCGGCGTGATGAACGTAAACTGCCTGTCCACCGAGGCCCCCTTCAGCGTATTTGAGCAGTTCGGCTTCCGCAGCGGGCGGGACGTGGACAAGTTTGACGGCGCTACGCCCCCGCATTCGGACAACGGCCTTGCCATCCTGCCCAAGTACATCAACGCCTTTATGTCCCTGAAGGTGGAAAGCTATGTGGATCTGGACACCCACGGCATGTTCATCTGCACCGTGACCGAGGCCCGCGTCATCAGCGACAAGCCCACCATGACCTACACCTACTACCAGGAAAACGTAAAGCCCAAGCCCGAAAGCGCGGCAAAGAAGGGCTTCGTGTGCAAGGTCTGCGGCTACGTCTACGAGGGCGACGAATTGCCGGAGGATTTCGTCTGCCCCCTGTGCAAGCACGGCGCGGCGGATTTTGAACCGCTCAAGCAGTAAGGGTCTTGGCGCACGATTTGTTAATTTTATAATTGCATCAAAAAACAGGAATCATTCCGCTTGTACGAACCAGGCCGGAGTGGTATAATGAACGCAAACACTCATAGGAGGCATTGCTATGGCTGACATGACTCAAATCGCCCAAGCCGTAAAGGATGGCCGCAAAAAAATCGTAGAGCAGCTTGTCAAGGATGCGCTGGCCGAGGGCGTCAACGCAGCGGATATTTTAAACAACGGTCTTGTAGTGGGCATGACGGAGCTTGGTGAATTGTTCAAAACCGGCGAAGTCTACGTGCCCGAGGTCCTGGTCGCCGCCCGCGCCATGAAGGCCGGCACCGCGATCTTAAAGCCCCTGCTGATGGATGAAAACGTGCAGTCTCTGGGCACCGTCGCGATCGGCACCGTCGAAGGCGACCTGCACGACATCGGCAAGAATCTGGTGGGCATGATGCTTGAGGGCACCGGCTTTACCGTAGTGGATCTTGGCGAAAACGTACCCCCGGCCAATTTCGTTCAGGCCGTGCGCGATGGCGCGCAGATCATCGGCATGAGCGCGCTGCTCACCACCACCATGCCCATGATGAAAACCACCATCGAAGCCCTTAAGGAAGCCGGCCTTCGCGACAAGGTCAAGGTCATGATCGGCGGCGCCCCCATCACCCAGGAATACGCCGATCAGATTGGCGCGGACGGCTACTCCACCGACGCGGCTTCCGCTGCCGAGCTTGCAAAGCGCCTGATCGCCTGCTAAGAAAGCAGCTTAAGGCTTTACCGGTTTTTCCGGCGCGAGCAAAAAAAGAAATGGATCGCAGGGATACATTCTGCGATCCATTTCTTTATCCATTCAGTCTTATGCCGCATCCGTCCCGGCAAGGGTTTGGCAGCATGCGGCGCGTTACCATGAAAAAAGCGGCTATAGCGTCAAATGCATCAGAAGAGTATCTTTGATCCGACGCCGATGGCCACCGCAGCTACAACGCCCAATACCGCGATAAGCTTTTCCTTCTTTTCTGCCCTTTGGTTCAGCAGCTTTGGGATCTGCGCCCCCGCAAACACCCAGAACAGGGAGATCAGCAGCGTCTCTGTCAGCACCAGCCAGGCGCTCTTATCGTAATCGATAAAGGCAAAGGGCACCCTGTAAAACAGGTAATCCGGATAGTTGTTTTTCAGAAACAGCCAAAATCCCGCGCCCGATGCAAGCATTGCCCCGCCCCATCCGAGCCTGCGCGTCGAGGACTTCCTTACGCCCCGAAACATCGCCTGGATGTGCAGCCCCAAATGCAGCCCCATCAGCACAAAGCACCAGTGGGACAGGGTCAGGTGGAGCCTGCGCCCAAGGGAGGCGCGCAGAAAGTCGCCTAGGAACGGCACGGCATGCACGCTCATGTTTATGCCGCAAAGTGCGGTCAGGAGAAAGCATATAAGCAGCGCCGCGTTGATCAGCGTCTGCGCGATGCGAAGCGGAGAATACCGGCCCTTAAAGAGCGCCGCGTACCATTTTCCGTTCAGGATCTGGTGCCAAAGCATCAGCGCCGTCATGCCGATGCCCGTCCATTCATGCGTCGCTTCGCCCGTCACCTGGTAGCTCATCAGCAGCAATAGGCCAATGCCAAGCAGGACGTCGACGATGCGTTTAAGATGCTTTGTGCGCATGCTGCCTCCTATTTCAGGGCTCGATTCCAAGAGAGAGCGCCCACTGCGTCAATTCCTCCACTGTGCTGCGGGAAGAAAAGCGCTTGCCCGCAAGCCAGGTGCCAGCAGCGGCCTGCTGCTCCAAATGATGCATGCTGTTTCCAAGGCCGCTTCCGCCGGAGGTGAAAAACACCGCCATGGTCTTTTCCATCAGATCTACGCTTTCCACAAAGCTGGATACGATGCGCGGCGCATCGCCCCACCAGATGGGATAGCCGATGAAAACCGTATCGTAACCCGCAAGCTGTGGCAGCTCGCCCGCGATGGCCGGACGGCAGGCGGGGTCGTCCATCTCGATGGAGGAGCGGCTTTTGCGGTCATTGTAATTGAGGTCGGCGTCGGTATAGGGCTCCTCAGGCATGATCTCGTACAGATCTGCGCTTAGCCCCTCGGCAAGCTTCTCCGCTACGCCCTTCGTTGTGCCGGTTGCGGAAAAATAGACGACCAGAATGTGACTGGTGGGTCCAGGGATTTGAGAAGCGGCCGCATCCTCCTCGCTAAAGCTCAGAGGCAGGAAGGAAGCGCTCAGAAGAAGCGCAAGCAGTGCAGTTAAGATCCTTTTCATCATTTTCTACCTCTCCTTATATAAATAGGTCGACGAGCAAGCCCGTACACAGAGAAAACAGCATCACGAATGCAAAATAAATCAAAAACCGTTTCCAACCCAGCGCGATCTTGACCGCGCCGAGGTTGGTTATTTTGGTGGCCGGGCCGGTCAGCATGAAGGCCGCCGCGCTGCCCATGCTCATGCCGTCCGAAAGCCATTCATTGAGCAGCGGGATCGTTCCCCCGCCGCACATGTAGACGGGCACTCCGAGGGTCGCGGCCATCAGCACGCCAAAGCCGTTGTTTTTTCCAAAAAGCGAGCTCACAAAATCCGCGGGCACGTGGATCTGATAAAGCGCCGTCAATAGAATACCAAGGGCGAACATGGGGCCGGTGGCTTTGATGTTCCGCCAGATGTTCTTGAGGAAGCGAAGCAGCAGGTTGGGATCGGTATCGCGGCTTGTTCCCTGCTGAAAGCCGGTAAAGTCAAAGAAGCTTTTGCCTTTCCCACTGTAGAACAGGCGGATCAGCATTCCCGCCGCGCAGCCACACAGAAAGCAGCTGACGCAGCGGATGATCAGCGCCGTCCGACCCAGCGCGCCGCTGTAGAAGATCAGTTGCGGGTTCAAAAGCACGCTGGACATCATGAAGGCGGCCAGATGATCGTCCTTCACGCCCTGCTCGGAGAATGACGCGGCGATGGGTATGGTTCCGTACATGCACAGAGGCGAAGCAATGCCAAGCAGACTTGCCGGGATCACGCCCAGCCAGCCCAGCTTTCTTTGACCGATCTTCGCAAACGCCCCGTGGATGTACTTCTTTCCAAATACGGAGACCGAACTGCCCAGCACAATGCCCAGTGCCCAGTACGGCGCGATCTGCCGAATCTGGATATCCAGGTAGTACCACAAATAGACTGCTTCCCTTTGGATCCAATCCCACATGAATCATTCTCCAAGCACTACCAGGCGGTAACTTCTGCTGCCCAGCCCGTTTTGCTCGCCGACCGCCAGCGTATACAGGCCGTTTTGACGCTCGATACGGCGGATGAGGCTCGCGCTGTCCGGCATGGCGTAGACCAGATCGATCGCAGCCTGATCGATGGCCAGGGGATCCGTGGAGGCCAGAATGCCGATGTCGTGCATGTCAGGTTCGGCGGGACTGCCGTCGCAGTCGCAGTCCACGGACAGGCGGTTCATCACGCTGATGTAAAGGATGTTGTCGCCCATGTAAGTGTCTACGCCCTTGGCGGCATCGGCCATGGCCTCCAGGAAGGGATCCTGCGTGCCCCAGATGCCGCCGCTTTTCTTCGTGCCGCCGGAGTGGATCCACACCTTGCCCATGGAGGAGCCAAAACCGATGGAGATGTTCTTGATGGCGCCGCCGAAGCCCGCCATGGCGTGACCCTTAAAGTGGGTCAGCACCAGGAAGGAATCGTAATTTGCAAAGTGGCTGCCAACGTAATCCACGCTTATGCGGACGCCGTTTTCAATCGGGATCTCCATGCTGCCTTCCTCATCCAGAATGTCCAGATCAGCCACGTCCAAAAGGCCGTTGTCCTTCGCCTGCTGCCGGTGCATGGCGGTGGAGGCGCGGCTGCCGCCGTAGGCGGTGTTGCACTCCACGATGGTGCCGTCCACCAGATGGATGAGGTCGCTGATCAAGGCAGGGCGCAGGTAGCTGCTGCGCTCGCTTTCGCCCGTAGACATCTTTACGCCCACCTTGCCGGGCAGCTCCACCCCCAGTGCCTGATAAGCTGCGACCAGGCTTTCCGGGGAAATGTCACTGATGAAATATACGACGGGCGCGGATTCGTCCTGGGTGCAGTAAGGCAGGACACTTGTATCCAGGGTGACACCGCCGTTTGTGACGAGCGTTTCCGCAAAGGCCGTTGTGCAAAGCGCGCACAAAAGCAGAATGACAGAAAGCAGCTTTTTCATGCCGAGCCTCCTTACTTCATTTCCTTTTCCCATATGCGCACGGCGTTGATGCCCAGCGTGTCCGCAAGCGCTTCCAATCCCTTTACCTCGTCTGCGCTCAGCGTGATCTGCGCCGCCCTGGCGGCATCCTCCACATGGCTGACCTTCGTCACGCCGATGATCGGAAGCGTGCCCTTGGCGATGGCCCAGGCCACCGGGATCTGCGCAATGGCGACATTGTATTTATCCGCAAGCTTCTTCATGGCCGCGTTCAGGATTTCCAGCTTGTCCAACAGGGGGTTGTAGATGGCCGCCCTGTCGGAGCCCTCCGGCATGGGATGCTGCGCATCGTATTTGCCCGACAGCGCGCCCTGCTCCAGCACCATGTAGGAGAAAAACACGATGCCGTTTTCCCTGCAGTAATCCAGAATGCCTGAATCCTCAGAGGAGCGGTTGATCAGGCTGTAATGGTTCTGCACCGCAGAGAGCCTGAGCCCGTGCGCCCGGAGGATCTCATCAGCCTGTTTGATTTCCGCCAGATTATGATTGGAAACACCGATCATCGGCGCGTCCGCCTTGCCTTCAAAGTACTTTGCGACCTCCTCCGTCCAGTGGGGAGCGCCCCAGACGTTGTGGATCCAGTAGATGTCGAAGCGATCCAGCTCCATCAGCTTCAGCTGCATTTCGATCATGTCCGCCATGGCGGTTGGCTTGCCGTTGGCACATTGCGGCGTGAACTTGTCAGACACCAGATAGCTTTCCCGGGGCAAGCCTTTCAGGAATCCGGCCAGCACCTTTTCAGATGTGCCCATGCCATAGGCGTAAGCGGTATCCCACAGGTTCAGGCCATGAGCCATGCCCGCCTCGAAGATCGGGCGGAGCGTATCCGCCGTCAGATTCCCGCCGAAGGTGCCGTCGTTTCCCCAGGCCCATGCGCCTAGGGCGATTTTCGGTAAAGTATTCATAGTGGTGTTCCTCCTTCAGATTCTCTGATTGCCTGTGGATCAGACGTGCTTTTCTTTTGCATTCGTCGGCCTGTTCTGCGCCATGACGCCTGCAAGCGGATGCGGCACATAAGGAGCTTCCAGATAGGCGATTTCTTCTTTTGTCAGTTCCAGGTCTGTCGCCTTGGCCGCTCCGTCCACATGGTGGAACTTCGTCGCACCTACCACCGGAGAGGCGACCTTCGTCAGCAGCCAGGCAAGGGACACCTCCGTCATGGTCACGTCCCGCTTTTCTGCGATTTCCGCCACACGATCGATGACGACGCCGTCCTGCTGCGCGGTGGCGTCGTACTTGAACCTGGCGTAGGCGTCCTTTTCCAGCCGTTCGGAGGTTTCACCGGGCTTGCGGGACAGCCTGCCCGCCGCCAGGGCACTGTAGGGCGTCAGGGCGATGCATTCCTCCTGGCAGTAGGGAACCATTTCCCGTTCCTCCTCCCGGAAGATCAGGTTGTAATGCCCCTGCACGGAGATGAACTTTGCCCAGCCCTCCCGCTCGGCGATG
>CADBNW010000091.1 GCA_902796025.1 uncultured Eubacteriales bacterium | reverse complement strand
CTTTTCCAGCTCGATCTGGTAGTTCTTGTCGGTGCGCCAGGGCTGGTCGGGCTGCTGGGAGAAGAAGCCGTTGTAGCCCATGATCAGCGCGGTGTCGTTGGCCTTGTCGTTGTCGGTCAGCGCGAAGGTCTCGGGCAGCAGGCCCTCATGATACAGGGTGTTCAGCCAGCGGAAGCCTTCCTTTGCGCCGGGCAGCATCTCGGGGTTGCGGGCATAGGCGAACCAGTCTTCCTCGGTCACCTGGCTGAAGTCCACGAACGCGTCGGTGAAGCGGCGCACGTTGAACATGGGATCGGGCGCGTAGATGCCAAAGGAGAAGGGCATGGTGTTTTCACCGGCCAGCTGTGCGTCCTTTGCGGCGCGCAGGTAATCGGTAAACTCGTCCACCGTGGTGGGCTTTTCCATATCCAGTGCCTCCAGCCAGTCCTCGCGGATGAAGTTGCCCACGTTAGCTACGCTGATGCGGCGGGCGGGGATGTACCACTGCTCCTTCACGCCGTCGCCGTCGTGATCGCTCTTGCCGTAGCCCAGCAGCTCTTCACCGAGGAACGCCACCAGATTCTGGCCGTAATCCTCGATCAGCTCATCCAGCTGCCAGATGCCTTCCTTGTCGATAGACTGCTGCACGAGGCTTCCGTTGTAGGTCATGCAAAGGTCGGGCGCGGTGCCGCCGGCCAGAGCGTTGGTCAGCAGGTCGCCCTCGGTCCATCTTGCGAAGGACACGTACTCGAGCTTGATGTGGTTGGGATCGCCGAAGTGCTCCTGCGCATAGTGCAGCTGCCAGCAGTCGCTTACGTCGAAGCCGGTGATCTCGCGGTCGAACGCCTCGACGCGCAGGGTGATCCAGTCATCTTCCGCAAGCACCTGGCCAAACAGGCCCAGGGCAAGCGTCAGCGCCAGCAGAATGGAAACGAGCTTCTTCATGGTGTGCATCTCCTTTTTGTGTGTTTATTTGACCGCGTAAAGCGGCTAAGTACGAAGCCTTCTCAGCCCTTGATCGCGCCGATCGTGACGCCGCTTACAAAATAGCGCTGCACGAATGGGTAAACTACCAAGATCGGAAGCGTCGCAAAGATGATCGTGGCCGGCTCGATGGATTCCGAGATCTCCGTCGCCATGGACTGGCTTCCGCCCTCCATGGCCGCGATGTCCACCGCCTGCGAGCCCTTGATGATGTGATAGAGCTTAAGCTGCAGCGGCTGGTAGGCCTTGGTCTGGATGTAATACAGCGCGTCCTGGAAGCTGTTCCATTTGCCTACGGCGTAAAACAGCGTAAGGGTCGCAAGCGAAGCCATGGACAGGGGCAGATACACCTGCAAAAGCACGTGAAAATCGTTTGCGCCGTCGATGATCGCAGCCTCCTCCAATTCTCCCGGCAGCGCCGAGAAGAAGCTTTTGAGGATGATCATATTGTAGGTGGAAAGCATGCCGGGCAAAATCAGCGACCAAGGGGTATCCAGAAGGCCCAGCTGCTTGATGTTCAGATAGATCGGAATGGTGCCGCCGGAAAAATACATCGTAAACAGCGCAAGCGCGTTAATGAACTTTCGCCCTTTCAGGCGTTTCTTGGTAAGCGGATACGCCATCAGGACCGTAAGGATCATGGAAAACGCCGTGTACACCACGGTGATCACCATGGTATAAAACAGGCTTCGCACCATCGCGGGATCTGCAAAGATGGCCCGGTACGCGTCAAACGTCCACTCCACCGGCCAAAAGCCGACCTGGCCGGAAAGGATGGCCGATTTGCTGCTCAGGGAATTTGCCGCTACGTTTATAAAGGGCAAAAGACAGGTAAGACTGACCAGCACGATCAGCAGGGTCAGCACGACCTGATGCGGCGTCCAGATGCTCTTTTCTTTTTGCTCCCTGGATCTGCCAGAGCTGTTCAAAGCGCTTGTCATGCTGCCGCCCCCTTACCAAATGCCCTCTTCGCCGAGCTTTGTGGAAACAAAGTTCGCGGCGGAGATCAGAATCAGCCCCACCACCGACTGGAAAAGGCCGATGGCCGTAGCCCTTGCAAACTGGGAGTTTGTGATGCCCGTTCTGTACACGAAGGTGCTCAGCACGTCGCAGTATTTTCTCACCTGGGGATTGCCGAGGATCTGGGGACGGTCGAAGCTGATGTTCATCATCTGCCCCACGTTCAAAATCAGCAGCACCACGATGGTGGAGCGGATGCCGGGCAGGGTCACATGCCAGATCTGCTGAAGCTTGTTGGCTCCATCGATTTTGGCAGCCTCAAACAGCTCCATATTGATGCCAGTGATGGCGGAGAGGTAAAGGATCGTGCCCCAGCCCATGTTTTGCCATACGCCGACCAGCGTATAGGTGATTTGCCAGTGCACGCCCTCTGTCAAAAACGGGACGCTCGCTTTTATCCAGCCCCATTTGAGCAGCGTCGCGTTTACGATGCCCGTGTTCGGAGAGAAGATCTGCAGCACCATGCCGCCGATGATGATCCAGCTGAGAAAGTGCGGCAGGTATAACAGCGTTTGGGAAACCTTCTTTACCGCGATGCTGCGCATTTCATTTAGCATGATTGCAAGCACGATCGGCACGGGAAAACCGCACACCAGCCCCAGAAGGTTCAGCCACAGCGTGTTGATCAGCGCAGAGCTGAAGTCGGGCATGCCCATGCTGAAGCGAAAGTTTTCAAGCCCGATCCACTGGCTGCCCCACATGCCCTTGAACATATTGAAGTCCTGAAAGCCGATCAGGATTCCGACCATCGGCTTGTAGCAGAAGGTGATATAAAACGCCAGCGGGAATAAGAGCATCAGATACAGCCGCCAATCCTGCAGCCAGCTTCGGCCGCGCGGCGCTTTGCGTCCCATCGCCGTCACGCTCACAGTGCTCCCCCTTTTCACAGGAAGTATGGAAATCATGCACGATCACTTACCGGATATGTGTATTATAGTGCAATGATATGGTTAATTCTATGCAAATTCAGCACATTTCTATGCGCATTCGTCACAGAATATGCATAGAGTATTCGTCTTCCTTCAAATTAGATTTCCCTCACGGAGCGCCTTCGTCAAAAGTTTGCGTCAAATTATTTACAAAACGCAAACGCAAGCGCGCGCCGCGTTGTGGTATAATCGCAACGAATATTCTGTAGGAGGAAAAACAGCGGGTGAACAAAACCTCAAAGCGCCTGTATGCGGCGCTGATCATTCTGGTAAACCTCGCGGCCCTGGGTATCATCATCCTGATAAGCAACCGTTTTCTCGAGCCGCATGTGATGAGCTCCTCCCTGCCCTCCTGGGCGGCGCAGCTGATCCGCTACGGCGTGTACGTGCTGGTGCTTGCCCTGGCAAACGCGTACTTTCTGGTGCGCTGGATTAGAAACCTTTTAAAGACGCCCGTATGGCGGCACGTAAGGCCCTACCTTGGCTGGACGCTGCTTGCCCCCGCGTTTATGCTGCTTGAGGTCTTTATGGATCTGCTGCAGCCCCAGTTCATGGGCAAGATCATCGACGTGGGCGTTGCAAACGGTGATACGCACTACATCGTTACGCGCGCCATCATGATGGGCATCGTGGCGATGCTTGGCGTAGTCGGCGGCGTGGGCAACATGATCTTTTCCACCAAGGCCAGCTTCGCCTTTGCAAGGGATCTAAGAAGCGACGTGTACCGCAAGATCCAGTCCTTCTCCTTTGCCAACATCGACCAGTTCAAAACGGGTTCCCTGGTCACCCGCACCACGAACGACATCACGCAGATCCAAAACGCCTTCTCCAGCTGCATCCGCATGCTCATCCGCTCCCCCTTCCTATTTCTGGGCGGCGTGGTGATGGTCTTCTCCATAAGCCCGCGCCTGTCGCTGGTCGTGGTGTGCGCGATCCCGCTGCTTGCGGTGCTCATCTTCCTGCTTTTGTCCAAGGGCCGCCCGCTGTTTATGAGCATGCAGCAAAAGATGGACCGCGTAAACACCGTCATGCAGGAAAACCTTGCCGGCATACGCGTGATCAAGGCCTTTGGCCGCAGCGCCTATGAAAAGAAAAAGTTCAAAAGCGCAAACGACGATCTGTGCAATTCCACGATGCGCGCCATGCGCATGATCTCCTTCAGCTTTCCCCTGATCAACCTCATCATGAACGTCACCATGATCCTCATGTACGTTTTCGGCGGACAGATGGTCTTTAAGGGCGACCTGCTGCCCGGCGACATCATGCAGTTTTCAAACTACGTCATGCGCATCCTCATGTCCCTTACGATGAGCTCCTTTATGCTGATGTTCCTCTCCCGCGCCGGCGTATCCGTTCGCCGCGTGCGCGAGGTGCTGGACACCCAGCCGGACGTAAGTGATGGTGCAAACGAAGAAGCCTGCGTAACGCGCGGCAAGGTGGAGTTTCAGGACGTTTCCTTCCGCTATCCCGGCTCCAGCGGCGAACCGGTGCTAAGGAACCTCTCCTTTACCGTCGAGCCCGGCCAGACCGTGGCGATCCTTGGCGCGACCGGCAGCGGCAAAAGCTCGCTGGTCAACCTGATCCCGCGACTGTACGATGCAAGCAGCGGCAGCGTTAAAGTGGACGGCGTGGACGTTCGCGATTATAAGCTCGATAATCTGCGCGGCGCGATCGGCGTTGCGCTGCAGGAAAGCGTGCTGTTTACCGGCACCATCGAAGAAAACCTGCGTTGGGGCAACGAGGAGGCAAGTCCCGAGGTCCTGCGCGAAGCTGCGGACATCGCCCAGGCCGCGCCCTTCGTCTCCCGCCTTGCGGAAGGCTACGAAACCACCCTCGGCCAACGGGGCGTAAACCTCTCCGGCGGCCAGAAGCAGCGCCTTTGCATCGCGCGCGCCCTTGTAAAGCATCCCCGCATCCTGATCCTTGACGATTCCACCTCCGCCGTCGACCTGTCCACCGAGGCCAAGATCCAAACGGGGCTTCGGGAGGTCTTTGGCGAAATGACGGTCTTCATCATCGCCCAGCGCATCTCCTCCGTCATGGACGCGGACAGGATCCTCGTGCTGGACAACGGCGAGATCATCGATTCCGGCACCCATAACGAGTTAAAGCAGCGCTGCGAGGTATACCGCGAGATCGTGGTATCCCAGCTGGGAGAGGAGGCGGCAAACGCATGAGTGAGAAAAAGCAAAACCAGCCCGGCGCGGTAAATCCCCTGCCTGACAAGGGCGCAGCTACCGCCCCGGACGGCAAGCGCCGCCGCTTTGCCCCCGCTGAGGGCGGCAGCTTTGGCCGAGGCCCCGGTCCCCGCGGCATGGGAAAGCCAAAGCCCAAGATCAAAAACGCCAAGGGCACCCTGGCGCGCCTGTTCAAGTATTTGGCCGGCGTCAAGTGGGAGCTCACCTTTGCGCTGCTTGCGCTGCTGCTTAGCACCATCACGGGTCTTATCACGCCTAAAATCTCGGGCAACATCATCAACATCCTGAACGACGGCAAGGGCAGCCTCAGCCCCGCGCAAAGCGCCGCCCTCACCTACGGCACCTACGTCGCGGCCGCCAGCATGGTAAACCGCCTGCGCGGGCAGCGCATAAAGGGCCAGCTTATGAACATCCTTACCCAGGGCGGGATCTTTACGGTCATGAGCTACCTTGCCCTCTCCGCCATGCCGGACGTCCCCGCCCAGGCCGCGCAGGAGGGCGCATCCTTTGGCGCCCGCCTTGCAGTGCAGCTTACCTACATCGGCATCCTCTACGCGATCAGCACCCTGTGCTCCCTGGCGCAGCAATTGCTGCTCGTCCGCGTAAGCCAGCACACCGTGCGCACGATCCGAACGGACCTGTTTGGAAAACTGCAGGAGCTGCCGCTCAGATACTTTGATTCCACGCCTCACGGCGAACTGATGAGCCGCCTGACCAACGACGTAGACAACGTAAGCAACATGCTTTCGCAGACGATCACGCAGATTCTCTCCTCCGTCATCACCCTGATCGTTTGCCTGTACATGATGCTGTCGCTTTCCTGGCAGCTCACGCTTGCAAGCTTTATCACGATCCCCCTGTCCATGTTCATCATGCGTGCCATCACCAGCCGCACCGGCAAGTACTTCAAGCAGCAGCAGGCCTGCCTTGGCGAAGTCAACGGCATCGTGGAGGAGACTGTGAGCGGCGCGCGCGTGGTCAAGGTGTTCAGCCGCGAAAAATACGTGCAGGCGGAATTTGACGAGGCCAACGAGGACCTGCGCGAGGCAGGCGTAAAGGCAAACATCTACTCCTCCGTGATGGGCCCGCTCATGAACATGGTGCACAACATCGCCTACGCCCTGATGAGCGGCATCGGCGGCTATCTCGTGGTCACGGGGCGCGTTGCAAACATCGGCAGCATCCAGTCGTTTTTGCAGTACCAGCAGCAGTTCTCAAACCCCTTCACGCAGATCGCAAACCAGATCACCACCATCCAATCCGCCCTGGCCGGCGCGGAGCGCGTGTTTGAAGTGATCGACACCGCGCCCGAGCTTGCGGACGTGGAAAACGCGGACGAGTTTGCCGCGCCAAGGGGCAAGGTGGAGTTCAAAAACGTTTCCTTTGGCTACAAAAAGGAGGTGCCGATCCTAAAGCACCTCACTTTCACCGCCCAGCCCGGCCAGACCATCGCGCTCGTCGGGCCGACCGGCGCCGGCAAGACCACCGTGGTCAACCTTTTGATGCGCTTTTACGACATAGACGAGGGCGAGCTGCTGCTTGACGGCATGGACATCAAATCCATCAAGCGCCAGAACCTGCGCACGCACCTTGGCATGGTGCTGCAGGACGTGTACCTGTTTGCGGGCACCGTGCGCGAAAACATCGTCTACGGCAAGCTGGACGCCACGGAGGAGGAGATCCGCCGTGCCATCCGCATGGCTGACTGCGAGGAATTCATCGACCGCCTGCCGCAGGGCCTGGATACCGAGCTTACCGAATCCGGCTCCAACATCTCGCAGGGGCAAAGGCAGCTTCTGTCCATCGCCCGCGCGATCCTGGCCGATCCCGCCGTGCTGATCCTGGACGAAGCCACCTCCTCTGTCGACACCCGGACCGAGATGCGCATCCAGCAGGCGATGCTGACCCTCATGAAGGGCCGCACCAGCTTCGTCATCGCCCACCGTCTCTCCACCATCCGAAATGCCGATCAGATCCTCGTGCTCAACCAGGGCGAGATCATCGAGCGCGGCACCCACGAAGAGCTGGTGGCAAAAAACGGCTTCTACGCAAACCTGTTAAACAGCCAGTACAAATCCGGCGTCCTGGAGGAGGACGACACCTGACCCTCTCCCGCTCGCCCTTAAACCTTTTAAGAGCCCCTGCCGATCCCTTTCGGCGGGGGCTCTGCTCTTTTATTAGCTCCTCTACTTTGTTAATTGTTCTGTACCGTATCAATTTAAATTGACAAGGCGTGTTCAGTGTTTTATAATGCAATCATTCGGTACCGTAAGAATTGGAGGAGATCAAATGAACAGAGCATCACAGGAATTAATGGAAAAGATCATCAGGCTCTCCATGCTCTTTCGCCGCCTCGAGCATCCGCACATCCCCCACGAAGGGCCAAGGGGCCGCAGCCAGGAGCGGGCGCTTACGCAGATCGCCCTGCGGGACGGGCTTACGCAAAAGGAGCTGATGGAGCGCATGGGCATACAGCCCTCCAGCATGAGCGAATTGCTCAGCAAACTGGACGCGAGCGGGCTGATCCAGCGCGTGCCCCTTCAGGACGACCGCCGCCAGGTCGCGCTGCACATCAGCGAAAAAGGCCGCAGGCACCTGGAGGACATCAACGATTCCACCGGCCATCTGCAGCCCTTTGAGGTTTTGAGCGACGAGGAAGCGGAGCAATTGGGCATCCTTTTGGACAGGCTGATCGAATCTGCTGAGCGCTCCTGCGCAGAGCTTGGCCTTCCCCTGTATCCGCCACGCCCCCTGCCGCCTGAGGGCTTTCATGAAGCCCCGGACGCGCCGCGCCATCATCCAAGGCCGCCCCGCAGCTGCACGCCGGAGGCTGTGCCCCGCCACCTCCCCGGCCGTCCCGGCTTTGAGCATCCGCCCCGCCGCCTGCCAAACATGAACACGCGGGACGTCCCCGCCCCCACCCTGCTTACCTCAGACGATCCCGACAGCGGCCCGCACAGGCTCTGAAAGCAAAAAACAAGGCATCCCGTTATGCAGGATGCCTTGCTTATTTTCCCGCTTTTTCAGCGCAGCGGATCGATGCGGAACACTTCGTTTCCGTTCATCATCAAATGCCAGTTGGCCATCAGGTCGTCCAGATGGATGGCAAGCCACGCCTGCACGAGGATCTGCTTTTGCGCGCGCATGGAGCCGTCCAGCTTTTCGCCGGTCAGCGCCATGATGACCTCTTCCTCCTTGTACACCGCGTGGATGTGCGGAACCTTCAGATCTCGGGACTTATCGGTATACATATATATGATTATGCCGTAAAAAAGGCTGATCGGCGTCATAGTTTTTCTCCACCTCCAACGAGGCAAAATATTAGCATATTAATTTGTCAGAAGTTTTTCCGTCTATTTACAAATCTGTTACAGCCTGCTTCGCGGCATCTTAAGGCGCAAGACCCGGCGCACGCACAAAACTGCTTTAAAAAGTTCAAAGTTATGCAACAATTATTGCTTGACGCTCGCGCCTTCAAGGAGTATGATAAAGTTTAGCTTTATGTGTATTGGAGGTGACAGTTCATGGAAGACAGCGGACGAAGCATGTCTACTGACGGCGTGCCGCGATCATGCAATGCCGCTGGATTCTGCGGCACTGTCATATAATTCGGCGCGCCCTCACAAAGCGGGTTTTCTTGTGCGGCGATGGCTTTGCCGTGCAGCAAATACTTTTGTGAAGGCGGTGATTTCCTTTGGATTGGGAAGTTCAGAAGCAGCGACTGGATACGCTTGTCGCCTCTGAAAAGCGCAGCGAGCTTCGCGGCGCGCTCAGGATGCTCAACAGCGTGGACATCGCACAATATCTTTCCACCCTCGATACCGAGCAGATGCTCAAGGTCTTTCGCATTTTGCCCACCGACATGTCCTCCGATGTGTTCAGCTACATGGACGACGAGCAGCGCGAAAAGCTCATCTCCTCCATCGGCGACGCGGAGATCTGCCGTCTGGTGGACGATATGTTTATCGATGACGCCGTGGATTTTCTGGAGGAATTGCCAAACGAGCTGGTAAAGCGCGTATTGGAAAACGTAAGTCCGGAAACCCGCACCGTCATCAACCGCTTCCTCTCCTATCCCGAAAACAGCGCAGGCTCCATCATGACGATAGAGATGTGCCTGCTTCCCTGTACCTATACGGTCTCCGAGGCCATGAAGGAGATCCGCCGCACCGGCCTTGACAAAGAGACGATCAACACCCTCTACGTCGTAAACGAAGCGGGCAAGCTCGTCGGCATTTTGGCCCTGCGCCGGCTGATCA
This sequence comes from uncultured Eubacteriales bacterium, assembly GCA_902796025.1. Lineage (GTDB taxonomy): Bacteria > Bacillota > Clostridia > Christensenellales > Aristaeellaceae > RUG14130. The sequence continues at coordinate 8,200 of CADBNW010000091.1, read as the reverse complement.
CGGCCTCGGACGAAACGCTGCTTTCCGACATCATGGACGTAAGCTTCGTGTCCGTGGGCACGCTGGAGGATCAGGAGTCCGTCGCCGAGACCGTGCGCAAATACGACCTGCTGGCCGTGCCCGTCATCGATAAGGAGGGGCGGCCCGTCGGCATCATCACCGCAGACGATATCCTGGACGTCATGCAGCAGGAGGCCACCGAGGACATCGAAATGATGAGCGCTCTGACCCCCTCTGAGGACGCGTACATGAAAACTGGCATCCTCACCCTGGTCAAAAACCGCCTGCCCTGGCTGGTGATCATGCTGATCTGCTCCATCTTTACCGGCTTCATCATCAGCCACTACGAGGGCCTGCTCACCGACACCGCGATCGTCGGCACCATCGGCATCGCCCTTACCGCCTGCATCCCCATGATCATGGATACCGGCGGCAACTGCGGGCAGCAGTCCTCTACTCTGGTCATCCGCGGGCTTGCGACGGGCGAGATCGCACCTAAGGACGCGCTCAAGGTGCTGTGGAAGGAAGCGCGCGTCGCGGTTCTTGTGGCAGTCGTTTTAAGCGTCGTGTGCTTTGGCATACAGTTTGTGATCTTCCAAAGAGAACTGAACGTCGCGCTCACCATTTCCTGCGCGATGCTTTGCGCGGTGGTGCTGTCCAAGGTGATCGGCGGGCTTTTGCCCCTTGGCGCCAAGGCCTTAAAGCTCGATCCCGCGCTTACCGCTTCTCCCCTCATCACCACCATTGCGGATACCTGCTCGCTTCTGATCCTCTTTGCCCTGGCGACAGCAGTACTATTGTAGGAGGCCTGTGATACTTATGATCGATCCCGAAATCAAGGCAAGGCTCGACAAACTGCTGGACAGCGAGCGCATGAGCGAAATGCGCGGGGCTCTCATGATGCTCAACGTCGTCGACATCGCCGACTATATGGACGAATTGGACAAGGGCCGCATGCTCAAGGTCTATCGCATCCTGCCCAAGGACATCTCCGCCGACGTCTTTGCCTATCTTTCCGACGAGCAAAAGCAAAAGCTCATGGAGTCCATCGGCGACAGCGAGACCGCGCGGCTGATCAGCGACATGTTCATCGACGACGCCGTCGACTTTCTTGAGGAATTGCCCGCGAACCTCGTGCGCCGCGTGCTTGCAAACGTAAACGAGGAGCAGCGCAGAAACATCAACACCTTTCTCCAATACCCCGACAACAGCGCCGGCTCCATCATGACCATGGAGTTTTGCGATCTGCACGCTGGGCTCACCGCAGGCGAGGCCATCAAATACATCCGCACCCACAGCGTGGACAAGGAGACCATCTACACCATCTACGTTCTGGACTCCACCCGCCACCTGATGGGCACGCTGCCGCTTCGTAAGCTGCTATTGTCGGACGAGAACACGCCCATCGAAAGCCTCATCAGCACCAGCTTCATCTACGCCCACACCCTGGACGATCAGGAGCAGGTCGCCGAGCTCGTGCGCAAATACGACCTGATGAGCGTGCCCATCCTGGACACCGAGGACCGCATGGTCGGCATCGTTACCGCGGACGACATCATGGACGTCATCGAGCAGGAGGCCACCGAGGACATCGAAAAGATGAACGCCCTTTTGCCCTCCGAGGACGACTACATCCGCACCTCCCCGGTAAAGCTTGCCAAAAACCGCCTGCCGTGGCTTTTGTTCATGATGGTGTCCAGCATTTTGACAGAGACCATCATCGACAAGTTTTCCGGCGAGCTCACCATCGCCTTTTCCGCCTGCATCCCCATGCTTATGGGCACGGGCGGCAACTGCGGCTCCCAGTCCTCCACCCTTGCCATTCGCGGCCTCGCGCTTGGCGAGATCAAGCCCTCCGACGCCTTTCAGGTCTTGTGGAAGGAGTTTCGCGTAAGCCTGATCGTTAGCGCCGCCCTGGCGATCCTAAGCTTTTTCATCCAGCGCTTCGTCTTTGCGCGCACGGTGATGGAGGCAGGCACCATCTCCTGCGCCATGATCTGCACGGTGATCCTCGCAAAGAGCATCGGCTGCACGCTGCCGCTGCTTGCAAAAAAGCTGAAGCTCGACCCCGCCCTCATGGCCGCGCCGCTCATCACCACCATCGTGGACGTGTGCTCGCTGCTCATCCTGGTGCTGTTTGCAAGCGCCATCTAACGCTGTATGAAAGAACTATTAGGCTGCATCCGCAGGGCGGATAAGGATTTTGGCCTGATCGAGGCCGGTGACAAGGTGGCGGTCGGCGTATCCGGCGGCAAGGACAGCCTCATCCTTTTGTATGCGCTTAGTCTCTACCGCCGCTTTTGTCCAAACCCCTACGAGCTGACCGCCGTCACTCTGCACCTTGGGCGGGAGCCCTTCGATACCGCCCCCATCCAAAGGCTCTGCGACGAATTGAACGTTCCCTACCTTGTAAAGCGCACGGAGATCTCCCGCATCATCTTCGACGAGCGCAAGGAGAAAAACCCCTGCTCCCTCTGCGCCAAAATGCGACGCGGCGCGCTGCTTGACCTGTGCAAGGAGCTTGGCGCAAACAAGCTCGCCCTCGGCCACCACCGGGACGACGCGGAGGAGACCCTGCTTTTAAGCCTTCTGTATGAGGGAAGGCTCCACACCTTTCACCCAAAGACCTACCTTTCAAGAAGCAATATCACCCAGATCCGCCCCATGGTCTACGCAAGCGAAAAGCACATCATCCACCTGGTAAAGCAGCTGGGCCTTCCAGTCATTTCCTCCCCCTGCCCCGCAAACGGCGAGACCCGGCGCGAGCTCATGACCGAGATCCTAAACGACATCTGCAAAAAGATTCCCAACGCCCGCGAGCTCATCTTAAGCGCCCTGCAAAACGAGGCGCAGTACGGTCTTTGGGAAAAGCATCCAAAATAGTCCCGGATACGACAGAAAGAGAGGCCTGACAAAAATGGTAAGTCTCTCCACCAGCCGGCATTTTCACCCCTTTGTCGATCCCGTCACAAAGGTCGTAAGCTATGTTCTGGACGCCGGCTTGCCGGGTCTTCAGCAAAGCTTTTACTTTGTAAACCGCGCCATGGACAAGCAGGGCCGCTATCTTTGGTTTTACTGCTACTTCCCGCCCGCCACATACCGGGTGCTCGGCGTCATGGATTTTGAAGACGACTGCGTGCGCTGCTTCCCCGAGACCCAGTTTCTGGGCGGCCCGCTTGTGGACGTGGACAGCGGCGAATGCATTTTTGCAAGCCCCCAGGGCTTCTATAGCAAAAGCCCCAAGCAGAAGGCGGCCGTAAAGATCTGCGACCTTCCCGGCGAGATCACAAAATACGGCTCCCCCTCCTCCCTGGCTACACACCTTACCTACAGCCCGGACAAGTCCGAATTGTTTCTGGACGCGCGGGTAAACGACCGCTTTATCCTTGGCACCCTGCGCCTTTCTGACGGCTCCTTTACCGTATGGAAGGAGTATGACTATTGCCGCAACCACGCGCAGTTCAATCCCGTAAACGGCGATCTTGTGCTTTTTGCGGAGGACCACTGGAACGATCACATAAACGGCAGCCGCCACCCCATCCGCTATAACTGCAAGGGCGAATTCATGCGCCTTTGGACGCTCACGCGCGATGGAAAAGAAACCCTCTATCCCCCGCTTGATCTGCAGCGCGCCACCCACGAATGGTGGAGCAGGGACGGAAAGACGCTTTATTACTGCAAGTACACCTCCCTTGAAGAGGGCAACAACGGCGTCACCGGCATCAGCCTCGAAACCGGAGAGCACAAGGTCTACTGCCCCGTGCCCGCCTGGCACGCCTTTTCCTCCCTGCGGGACGACTTCTTCGTCTACGACGAAAACGAGGTATTCTACCGCGGCACGCCCTCCCGCGTGGGCTTTTACAACTACAAAACCAAAAAGCAACTCTTCATCGTAAGCCAGAACCCCGCCCTGGCCCCCGCGGACAGGCCCAGCGTCTACCATCTGGACCCCCACCCCCAGCTGGTCTGCAAGGACAAATACGTCTGCTACACCCTGGCGCAAAAGGGCTACACCGAGGTGGCGCTTACCGAAACCGCTCCGTTGCTTAGCCGCACGGCACACGACTAACGCATACAGAATAGTTTCACACTTTTTCCAAGCCCGTGCAAGGCGCGGGCTCTTTATTTTCCGGTCTGGCTCAAATGATATTAACATATTCGCCGCAAATTTCCCTCGTTTTTGCTTGCGTGCCGCGCGCCGTGTATGTTATAATAGGATATGATGCCCCAAAAGGGCAATATACTATTTCATAAGGAGGACAGGATATGCTCGTTTGGATCCTCATGCTGGTCATAGTGCTTGCAGCCATCGCATACGTGGCCTGGAACTATATCGGCATCAAAAAGCTGAATGAAGGCACCGAAGACATGATCGAGCTGGCTGCGACCATTCGCTCCGGCGCGAACACCTTCATGGCAACCGAGTATAAAACCGTCGCGATCGTCGTTGTAATACTGGCGCTGGTGCTCAGCTTCTTTATCGAGGCTACCGCCGGCATCACCTTCATCATCGGCGCGCTGATGAGCAGCGCCGTGTGCGTCTTTGGCATGCGCAGCGCCACATACGCAAACGTGCGCACCGCAAACAAGGCGCGCGAAACCAAGTCCATCGGCGAGACCGTCCGCGTTGCTTTGCAGGGCGGCATGATCTCCGGCCTTGGCGTACAGGCCTTCGGCATGCTGGGCCTTTTGCTCATCCTCATTTTCTGGGGCGTGGATCACGACTCCGTCGGCAAGGGCCTTCTTACCGCGATCCCCAACGTGAACGCTTCCCTCATGCGCATCAGCACCTACTCCCTGGGCTGCTCGCTGGTTGCCATGTTCAACCGCGTCGCGGGCGGCAACTACACCAAGGCTGCTGACATCTCCTCCGACATCCTGGCCAAGATCCGCCACGACATGCCCGAGGACGACAGCCGCGTGCCCAACGTCATCGCTGACTTCATCGGCGACAACGTAAACGACATCGCCGGCAACTGCTCCGACCTGTTGGAGAGCTTCGTAGCCACCATGGCCGCCTCCATCATGATCGCCGTTTCCATCTTCAACGATCCCGAATTCGTCATCAGCGAAAGCATCTACACCCACATGCACCTGTTCCCGATCCTGCTTGCGGGTCTGGGACTTCTGGGCTGCCTGCTGGGCCTTGGCTACGCGCAGTTCAAAAAGATGAGCGACAACCCCTCCCGCGAGCTGGATCTTGCCACATGGATCTCCGCCGGCATCACGCTGGTATTGGGCTTCTTTGCGGCGCTTATCATGTTCAGCGGCAAGGGCTCCGTGGAAGCGCTCAAGGGCGCGGGCTTCAAGCTTGGCTTCATCTCCCCCTGGATCTGCGCCGTGCTCGGCATCGGCAGCGGCGTTTTGATCGGCGTCATCACCGAGTACTACACCTCCACCGATTACAAGCCCACCCAGAAGCTGGCTGAAATGGCCACCGAGGGCGAGGCGTTCGTCGTCACCAAGGGCGACGCCATCGGCTCCCGCAGCTGCCTGCTGCCCGTATTGCTGATCGGCATTTCCCTGTTCGTTTCCGGCGCCGTGTGCGGCACCTACGGCATCGCGATCGCCGCTCTCGGCATGCTGGCGTTCGTTGGCGCCACGGTCTCCATCGACGCTTTCGGCCCCATCGCCGATAACGCCGGCGGCATCGCTGAGGCCTGCCATCTGGATCCCGACGTGCGCGTCATCACCGATAAGCTGGACGCCGTGGGCAACACCACCGCCGCCATCGGCAAGGGCTTTGCCATCGGCTCCGCGGCCTTTGCGACCGTGTCCCTGATCGTCGCCTATGTCGAAAACTGCAACTTTGGCGATCTGCCCAAGATCGTTTTGACCTTTGCTGACTACGTGGTCGTGGCCGGCGGCATCATCGGCGGCGCTTTGGTAGAATACTTTGCCGCCATGCTCACCGACAACACCATCGAATCTGCCCGCATCATGGCGGACGTCGGCGACGCGGAGCTCTCCAAGGAGGGCGTGCTCGAAGGCACCGTGAAGCCCGATTACAACATGTGCGTGCAGCTTGCCGCAAAGCAGGCCCTTAAGAAAATGCTGATCCCCTCCGTGCTTGCGCTGGTCATCCCGATCATCGGCGGCTTCATCTTCGGCGTCAAGTTCGTAGGCGGTCTGCTGGTGGGCGCCACCATCGTGGCCATCCCCCGCGCCATCTTCATGGGCAACTCCGGCGGCGCATTCGACAACGCCAAAAAATACATCGAATCCGGCGCCATCGAGGGCCACGGCAAGGGCACTGCGGCGCATAAGGCTGCCGTTACCGGCGACACCGTGGGCGATACCCGCAAGGACGTCGTGGGCGTAGCGCTTGACATCTTCATCAAGACCATGTCCACCGTAGCCAACACTCTGGCCGTCGTCATCCGTTCCATCAGGGGCTGATAAGCCGTTTTGCGCGGGCACGCTTCGTCGTGCCCGCGCTTTTTAAAGGAGCAGTATGGAATTTATCGATCTCATCCGCAAAAACCGCAGCTACCGCAATTTCGACGAAAGCGTGCGCATAAGCGACGAGGAATTGCGCTCCTTCGTAAACTGCGCGCGCCTTTCCGCCTCCGCAGCCAACCGGCAGCCGCTCAAATACTATATTTCAAACGACGCCAAGACCAACGCCCTCATCCAGCCGCTCACCGCCTGGGCAGCCAAGCTTCGCCCCGGGCGCATGCTGCCGGACCCCGGTCATAACCCCACCGCCTTTATCGTCATCTGCGTGGATACCGCTATTTTGCCCAATCCCCAGGCTGCCGACCGGGACGTCGGCATCGCCGCGCAGAGCATCCTCCTTGCCGCGACCAGCAAAGGCTTTGGCGGTCTCATGATCGGCGCTTTCAACAAAAACGTAAAGCAGGCCCTGGAGCTGCCAGAGCAGCTCGAGCCCGCCCTCATCATCGCCCTTGGCAAGCCTGCGGAGTCCGTCGTGCTCGAGGACGCGCAGGGCTCCATCGACTACTATCGGGATGCGCATGACGTACACCACGTGCCAAAGCGCCCCTTAAGCGAGATCATACTGGGAAAGTAAGAAACATGAACGATACAAAAAGACTTCTTGACAGCATAAACACAGACCTGCTCGAGCTCATGGACAGACTTGAGGAAGTCGCCGAGGACGACCAGCAGGTTTGCACTGAGCTAAACGAAATCATCGACCTTCTGGCCGATGCCAGCGAAAAGCTGGATGAATTGTGCGAGACGGGCGAAGAATAGCATCGTATTCTTCCCGCGCCGCGGCTGCGCGGGCGACATAGATCATTGAAGGGAGTCTGATTGCCATGTGTAAAGCACGACGTATCGCTGCACTTGTGATGGCGCTTGCGCTGCTGTTCAGCCTTGCGCAGGCCCAATCCGTCGGCATCATCGGCGGAGCCGACGGGCCCACGGCCATCTTCATCACTTCCACACCGCTGCAAAGTACGCTGGACGCGTTTTTCAAAAACACCCTGAACGCGGCCCTTGCCCAGTTCGAGCAGAGTAAATCTGCCTCGATTCCGCAGCCCGAAGTGCCCGAGGTCCCCGCCGCCCCCACGTCCGAGCTTCCCGAAGCTCCCAGCGTAAGCGTGCCCGAAATGCCCGAGATCCCCGGAGCTTTCGTGCCGAGTCTGAGTGTTGAGGAAGCAGCCTCTTCGCTGCAGGCCGTCTTTGGCGGCTTTATGCGCAATGCCTTTGGCGCCGCGCTCACGCAGGCCCAGCTCCTTGCAGCCAGCCAGCCCCAGGTCGCCGAACCCACACCGGAGCCCACCCCCGAACCGACACCCGAACCGACACCTGAACCCACGCCTGAACCGACGCCGGAACCCACTCCGGAACCCACGCCGGAACCGACACCCGAACCCACGCCCGAATCTACTCCCGAGCCCACTCCCATTCCCACCCCCGCCCCGAAGCCGGCTAAGCTCTGCGAGAAGAAGCTCGTGCCCTCCGGCGTCAGCATCGGCGGCATTAGCATGGATCCTGCCATCCTGGGTGCGGAATACAGCGTCACCTTCCATCCGGACAGGACGGCCGATCTCGTCATCGCGGACATCGCCTCAAGCGGCGTCCCCTACAGCTGCGACGACGCGGGCGAGCACGTACGGGTGCTTGACGACGGAGTGGAGTACGCTTTCGATTACGCCGAAGGGGCGTACGTACTGGTGTTCGGCAGCATGATCATCACTTTCGTTCCGGAGGTGTAAGCCATGAAACGTTT
>CADBNW010000090.1 GCA_902796025.1 uncultured Eubacteriales bacterium | reverse complement strand
GTCATGGAGCAGGCGCTGCCGATCTCCGCCTGACAGCCGCACTCCGCGCCGGAGATGCTGGCGTTTGTGCGGATCACGTTTCCGATCATGCCAGCGACTGCGAGCGCGTCCAGTATCTCATCCTCCGGAAAGCCCCGCTCCGTCTGCATATAGTACAATACCGCCGGCAGCACCCCGCAGGAACCGCAGGTGGGCGCGGTCACCACCACGTGCTCGTCCGCGTTTTCCTCGCTCACGGCGTAGGCGTAGGCGGCGATGATGCGGTTCATGGCCACGTCCGCACTTTCGTTGTAGCAGCGCTTTTCATAAAGGATCTTTGCCTTGCGCGCTACGCCAAGCCCGCCCGGCAGCACGCCCTCCGCCTGCAGCCCGCGCTTTATGGAATCCGTCATCGCGCGCCACACAGTCAAAAGATACTCTCTCAGATCCGTATCCTCGCAGCGGCTGATAAAGTGGGATAGGCTGATGCCCTTTTCCCGGCACACCGTAAGGATCTCCGAAAAGAAGCGCTGGGGATAGACCTCCCTGTCCTCCTCCGGGGCTTCGTTTTCGATGCGGATGGAGCCGCCGCCCACGCTGAAGATGCGGGCGCTGCCGATCTCCACCCCGTCCTTGTAAGCGCTGAACAGCATGGTATTTGGATGGGGAAGCTGCCTGGTCTCCCTGTCAAAGACCACCTGCGCGCCGGGCAGGCCGTTGCGAATGGCCTTGCCCGTGCCGTGCCCTTCACCGGTAAAGGCCAAGGAGCCGTACAGCACCACCCGGTAGCTGTCCGCCTCGGGATACCGTTCGCCAAACAGCCTTGCAGCGCGGTACGGGCCTACCGTGTGGGAGCTTGAGGGGCCGTTGCCGATCTTATATACGCCTTTAATGCTTTTCATTTGTCTGTCGCCTCGCCAAATTCGTCTGATGCAGCCTTTTCCACTTCAAGTATAACCGACAAACAAAAAAAGTCAAGGCAGGTTTTGATTTCCTCATTTTTTGCCCGCTTTTATTTCAAACAAGTGTGGAATTATTTACAAGCTTATGTTATAATAATTTCAATTGTTTTAAGGAAGTACAAACGGATATGAGGATCCTCTCTCTTTTGATGAACGCCGCGCTTGCCGGGATCGTGCTTGCGGTAATGATACGCGTCCTTCGCCGGGACGGACATTGGAACAGCCAAAAGGCCCTGCACATGTTTCGCTATTTTACGACGCTTTCCAATGTGTTTTGCGGCGTGTGCGCGGCGCTGTTTCTGGTCTTCGAGGCGCTTGGCCGCGTCCCGGGCTTCATCTGGCTTCTCAAATACCTTGGCACGGTCAGCGTCACGGTGACGCTGCTTACAGTCTTACTGTTCCTGGCCCCCGCAAAAGGGAGTCTGAAGGCTTTGCTTCGCGGCTCCAACCTCTACTTTCACCTGATCTGCCCCCTGCTTGCCATCCTTAGCTTCACGCTTTGCGAGCTTCGCCGCGCGCCCGTGTACGTCTACGCGCTTGGCACTTTGCCGGTGCTCGTATACGGCCTTGTCTACCTTCAGAAGGTGTGCCTTACCCCGCTTGACAACCGCTGGAACGATTTTTACGGCTTTAACCGCGACGGCCGCTGGCGCGTCTCCTTCCGGCTGATGCAGCTGGGCGGTCTGGGCGTTTGCGCCCTGTACTGGTTTTTGTCCCTCGTTCTTGCCTAGGATGAAACTTTTTCTCCGCTGCTCCGTCAAACAAATATGCACTTTGGACTGAGCACACTACGACACGTAATACGCCGCCGGGCAAGGCGGGCGTTTTACGGAAAAACCGGAGGATCTCAATGACTATCTGGACCAAAATCACCAGCTGGATGGGCGGCGGCATCAGCGTCGTGGTCTACGGCGCGATCATCGCCCTGTTCGTCATCGGCATGTTCAGCTGCATTCTGCCCGTATCCAACAATCGCAAGCGCCTGCAGCGCGCCGTGGCCATCTTGAAGCAGGGCGACAAGGCAAAGCGTTCCTGGCAGGAGGACCGTTTTTTGGGGCGCGGCAGCCTCATGCCCCATTGGAGCGAGTACCTCAACAACCTCTTCTTTGCAGACGGCGAATACCACAACCCCGCAAACGTCGAGGACTACATCAACGAAGAGACCGTGATCGACGGCCCCGGCCGCTCAAAGCTAAGCGAAGCGCTGCCGGGCGTGCAGGTCTCATTGGGCTTTTTGGGCACGCTGCTTGGCCTGTCCCTGGCGCTTAGCGAAATGAACTCCGTTGACGCAAGCACCATCACAAGCTCCATGAACACGCTTTTGTCCAGCATGAAATACGCCTTCCTCACCTCCATTTTCGGCGTGGTGGCCTCGGTCAGCTTTACTCTCATCACCCGCGCCGTGCACAGCAAGGCGCAAAACGTGCTGATCGAGTTTTACAACGCCCTTGCCAAATACGCGGGTGTCCTGTCCGTAGATCCCATGACCCAGGTCGCCATCTATCAGCAGGAGCAGACCAGCCTTTTGAAGCAGCTGTGCCAGACCCTCACCCCCGAAAACATCCGCCAGGTCTTTGAGCCCGTCACAAAGGCCGTGGACCTGTCCTGCGAAAACCAGCAAAAGCTCATGAACGAGGTGGCCGAGGCCTACGTCGATAAGCTGAACAGCGCCATGAACGGGCAACTGGCTGCCTTGAGCCAAACCATCCAGGACACCTGCCGCTATCAGGAAAAAACCATCCGCACGGTGTCCGAGGCGCTTGCGGACTTTGCGCAGACGGCCAAAACCATGCGCGAGGCGCAGCAGGAAAGCTATCAGCTTTTGAATAACTTCGACCGCCTGATCGCAAGAAGCGAAGGCTCCATCACGGACGTTGCCAACGCGCAGCAGCAAAACGCTGCCGTTTTGAACGCCCAGACCGAGTGCATCGATGCGCTGAACGACTTAAGCGCCCGCATGCAGGGGCAGATCGAGCGCATGGAAAGCGCAGCCGCCAGCCTGACAGATGGCGCGCAGGCGCTAAACGCTTCCTCCGCCCAGGCCCTGAAGGAAGCGGGCGTGGCGCTCAAAAACGCCGCGCAGGAGATCAGCCAGACCATGAACAAGGCGCGGGGCGAGCTCAGCCGGGACATGAGCGAATCGCTGGACTACTTCGAGGCCTGCATGACCGAGATCATAAAGCGCGTGGAGAGCGCGGCGCTCAGCGTCGACAAGGCAGCAAGTGCCCTGCCCCCCTCCGGCGCGGGCGGAGGCGTTAAACAATGAAGCGCTACCGCAAGCAGACCGCAAGCTCTTCAAACGGCTCCTTCTGGCTGAGCTTTTCCGATATGATGAGCGTGCTGGTGCTGATCTTCATCTTCGTCATCTTTTCGATGATGTTCACCCTCAACGAGCAGGAGGAAAAGTACAAGCAGGCTCGCGACGAATACCTGATCGCCGAGGCGCGCGCCAAGGCCAGCGAGGAAAGCGAGCAGGAGATGATCATACTTCTGAGCGAAGCCGAAAAAAAGCTCGAAAACGCCGAAGCCCAGCTCTCCGAGGCCGAATCCAAGCTTTTGGTCGTTCAGGCGGAGCTTCAGGAGGGGCGAACGATCATTCTGAACCTGCGAAACGAAAACGCCTCCATGAGCCAGGACCTTGCCCTGCTTTTGCAGGAAAAGCAGATGCTGGAGCAAAACGAGGCGACACTTAATGCAGATATTACCCGCCTTCAGCAGGAGATCGCCCGCCGCCGCAGCGAATATGATAGCCTGAGCGCCCAGTACGCGCAACTGTCCTACGAAAGCCAAAACAGCACCGCCTTGATCAGCCAGTACCGCCAGGATCTGGAATCCACCCAGCAGCAGCTGAACGAAGCCACCACCCAGCTGGAGCAGATGCTTGGCGTAAAGACCCAGATCATCCGCCGCCTCTCGACGGAGCTGAAGCGCCAGAACATCAGCGTCGAGGTGGATCAGCAAACCGGCGCGATCGTGCTGCCCGGCGCGATGCTCTTTGATTCCGGACAGGTGGATCTGAAGGACAGCGGCAAAAGCTACCTGGACCGCTTTTTGCCGGTGTACCTTGGGGTGCTGTTGTCCAACGAGTTCAAGCCCTACATCGCGGAGATCGTGATCGAGGGCCACACGGACTCCACCGGCCGCGCGGGCACGGACGCGTACCTGTATAACCTCCAACTGTCCCAGGAGCGCGCATTGGCCGTTGCAAACTACGTGCTGGACAACGCCTACATGCGCCAGACCCTGCGCCTGAGCACGCAGGACCGGGAGACCTTCCGCCGCATGGTCACCGCCGCCGGGCGCTCGTTCTCGAGCCTCATCTACAAAAACGGCGTCGAGGACAAAGAGGCCTCGCGGCGCGTGGAGATCAAGTTCAACCTCGTGGACGAGGAGTCCGTCTCCACCATCAGCAAAATCATCAATAACTGATTTGAAACAGGTGTGAACCCGCTATGAAGTACCTGCGCAGAATGCTGTTCTTTATCGCCAGAAAGCTCGTGCTCTATACGCTGTGCGCGGCGCTGATGATCTACGCGTTTTATCTGGCCTACAACCTTGGCAACGCCTACATACTCGTAAGCGAGGGCATGCAAAAGCGCGTGGACGTTTGCCTTACCCGCGAGGACTACGCTGCGCTGAACAAGTACTTTTCTGCCAGCTTCCTCTCCGCAGACCCCGTGCTCGCCGCGGCCTGGACGGAGGCCTCCCCCTACTTCTTTTACAACATTTCATCCTACGAATACGATATCAGCGTCTCGCGCCTGCGCTGGCATCCCCGAAGGGGCACGGTGACCTGCGTGGTCACCGAGCGGGTCACGGACATAAACGGCAGGGTCAAGGCGGAATACGCCTCCAAGGCCGCGCCGGACATCGTGCCGTGGAAGAGCACCCGCTACACCGTGACGCTTCACAAGCAGTCCGGCAGCGAGTGGATCATCACCGGCCTCGAGCAGGACTTGAGCTATAAGGACACGGACAGCTGATGCGAATCGGTACGATCGATCTTCCCTTAGGCGCTGCGCTTGCCCCGATGGCCGGCGTCACAGACGCGAACATGCGCCTGCTCTGCTTTGAACAGGGCTGCGCCTGGGCGGTAAGCGAAATGCTCTCCGCCAAGGGCTATGTCTATAACCCCAACAGCCCCGCCCACAGTCAGCTGCTTTCCCGCCGAAAGGGCGAGGGCGTCTGTGGGCTTCAGCTCTTTGGCAGCGATCCCGCCATGCTTTCAGAGGCCGTAAAGCGTTTAAACGAAAGCTCCTTCGACTTTTTCGATTTCAACATGGGCTGCCCCGCGCATAAGATCGTGTCGAATGGCGAGGGAAGCGCCCTGATGCTTGAGCCTCTAAAGGCCGCTGGGCTCATCGAAGCCATGGTGAAGGCCGCGCAAAAGCCCGTCACCGTAAAGCTTCGCGCGGGCTGGGACGCGGAGCACATAAGCGCCCCGGAGCTTGCGCGCATCGCGGAGCAGTCCGGCGCCTCAGCCGTCACCCTGCACCCAAGGACCCGCGACATGTTCTACAGCGGTAAGGCAGACTGGAGCCTGATCGCACAGGTGAAAAGCCTTCTGCGCATCCCCGTGATTGGAAACGGCGACGTAAAAAACGGTTTGGACGCACTGAAAATGCTTCGTGAAACCGGCTGCGACGCGGTGATGGTCGCGCGCGCCGCGCAGGGAAACGTGTGGATCTTTGACGAGATCCGCTGCGCGCTGGAGGGCAGGGCCTTTACGCCCCCTTCCCCCAAAGAGCGCGTGCTGATGGCCTTAAAGCACCTCGACATGCAGGTCGAGACCCTGGGCGAAAGGCTCGGCGTTATGGAGATGCGCAAATTCATCGCCTGGTACCTCCAGGGGCTGCCCGGCTCCGGCACGCTGCGGGCGCGGGTCAACGGCTTTTCCACCCGCGCAGAGGTCGCGGGCGAGCTGCAGGCATATCTTAACAGACTTGAAAAAGCGCCATCCGATTGACATCCAACCGCGTTCGCGGTATCATATAGGTAAATAATCGTTCAAAAAACATATTTTTCTTCACGGAGGATGCCAGAAATGGAAAATTTTGAACTGCTGCCCTTAAACGATCTGATGCGCCCCGAGGGCTTTGCATGCGAATGCGGCCGGCACCACAGCGTGGACTGCAAATACCTGAGTATCCGGCGCGGCGCCATAAACGACCTGCCCGAGGCCGTCAAAAATGTGGGCGGCACAAAGCCCCTGATGCTTTGCGACAAAAACACCTGGCAGGCCGCGGGTCAGCGCGCCTTTGAGATCCTCTCCGCAAACGGCCTTGCTCCCACCGTCATCACCCTGCGGGAGCACGGCTTTCCCAAGGTGGAGCCGGACGAATATTCCCTTGGCACCATCGCCATGGGCTTTGATCCCTCTTGCGACTGCGTGCTGGCCGTTGGCGGCGGCGTGATGAACGACCTTGGCAAAATGTTCAGCCTTGTAAGCCACCTGCCGCAGATCATCCTGGGCACCGCGCCCAGCATGGACGGTTTTGCGTCCAACTCCTCCTCCATGGTGGTAAACAACGTAAAAAGCACCCTCTACAACGCCTGCCCCGCGGCCATCGTGCTGGACACTGACATCATGGCCGCCGCGCCCATGCGCATGCTCTGGGCGGGCCTTGGCGACATGGTGGCCAAGTACATTTCCGTGTGCGAATGGCGCATCGCGCATCTGGTCACGGGCGAATACTACTGCCCCCGCGTCGCGTCGCTTATGCGCAGCGCCCTCAAAAAGATCATGGCCTCCTCCGAGGGGCTTGCCCGGCGCGACCCGGACAGCGTCGGCGCGGTCGCCGAGGGTCTGGTGCTGAGCGGCTTTGCCATGAGCTTTGCCCAGATCTCGCGCCCGGCCAGCGGGCTTGAGCACTACTTCAGCCACATCTGGGACATGCTCTCCCTGGAGCGCGGCACCGAGGCCGATCTTCACGGCATCCAGGTGGGCGTCGGCACCGTGCTCACCATGGACATTTACGAGGGCGTCAAGGCCTTAAAGCCCAGCCGCGAAAAGGCGCTAAAGCACATGGCGGCCTTCGACAGCGCCGCCTGGGAAAGCGAGATCCGGCGCGTCTTTGGCAAAACCGCGCCGCAGGTTCTGGAAATCGAGAAAAAGGCCGGCAAAAACGATCCGCAAAAGCACGCAAAGCGGCTTGAAA
Source organism: uncultured Eubacteriales bacterium (assembly GCA_902796025.1). Lineage (GTDB taxonomy): Bacteria > Bacillota > Clostridia > Christensenellales > Aristaeellaceae > RUG14130. Next base: position 8,821 of record CADBNW010000090.1, on the reverse strand, counting down.
GGATCTTGGACGGCTGGGATGAGATCCAGCGCATCATTGCAGAGGAATTGCCGGACCGCGACTGGCTGCTTGGCAAAATGCGCGAGACCGGCATGCCCATGACCCCCACCGACATCGGCATCAGCCACGAGGACACCGTAGACGCCTTTTTGCGCTCCCGCGACATCCGCGACAAGTACATGTCCTCTTCCCTGCTTTGGGATCTTGGCGAGATCGAGGACTTCGCAAAGCGCCTGTAAGGCATATGACCCCACACCCGAAAGAATACAATCAGGGAGGTTCACAATGAAGCGCATCGTATTTTTCGTTTTTCTCTGCCTTGCACTGCTCCTTTCGTGCGCCTCCTTTGCGTCCTTAGGCGAGGAGGAGATCCTCTCTGCGTCCTATACCGCAGATAATCAGGAGACGGCGGTCTTTTACTACACGCTGAACGATCAGGGCGAGGCCATCCTCGTCGGCAGTGACAGGCCGGGCTCCTTAGCCCTTCTCCCGGACGCGCTTGACGGCCACCCCGTCATCGGCCTTGGCGATTTTGCCCTCCGCTACTATTCCGATTGGTATGAGGTAAGCGCCCAAAGCGTCTTTATCCCTAAAAACATCCGCTTTATCGGCGAAAATCCCTTCGCCAACTGGCAAAGCCTGAAGGAGATCGTCGTCGATCCCGAAAACGAATGCTTTGAAGCGCTGGACGGCGCGCTGTACGACAAGCTGGAAAAGCGCCTCATCTGCTGCCCGCTGGGCCGCGAGGGTGCCTTTACCGTAAAGTCCGGCACGCTGATCATCGGTCAGTACGCCTTCGGCTCCGACGAGGACTGGGCAGACGTCCATTCGCTTACCTCCTCCGTCCTATTGCCGGAGGGGCTGACCGAGATCCGCGAAGGGGCCTTCCGCTCCTCCTCCATAAACGAGATCAGCATTCCCCAAAGCGTGCGCATGATCGGCGACGAGGCCTTCGCAAGCTCTGCCTTAAAGCAGCTGAGCCTGAACGCAGGGCTTACCTCCATCGGTCAAAAGGCCTTCAGCTATACGCTTTTGAGTGAGGTCCAGCTGCCCGAAAGCCTCACTTACATTTCAAAAGACAGCTTCGCCCGCTGCGAAAAGCTGACAGACGTGAATGCCTCAGACGAGATATTGCGCATGCTCTCCATCCAGGACGAGGATCGCTACCTCTACAGTCTGGACGACGATAACAACGCCATGATCACGGGTGTAAGCCTGATCGACCAGGCGGACGCGCTCGTTTTGCCCTCGCTTCTGGGCGGCAATCCCGTGACCGCGATCGCGGACGCCGCGTTTGCAGATCTGGACGACACATCCTGGTATCCCATACGCAAGATCGTCGTTCCCGCCTCCGTCACGCAGATCGGCACAAACCCCTTTGATGGCTGCATGGAGCTGGAGCAGATCGAGGTGGACGAGGCCAACCCCCGTTACGTCGTGCAAAACGACGTGTTGTACGATACGCTAAAGCGCGAGGTCGTATGCCTTGCAAACCGCTTCGCAACGCGCATCACCCTTCCAAAGGACGCGCTGAGCGTGGGCCCTTACGCCTTCAACTGCGCGGGCGCGGTCTACTGGTCAGAGCAGGGCCTTACTGAGGTCGTCCTCCCGGACACCCTCGTTTCCATCGGCGAAGGAGCCTTTTCCGGCTGCCCGCTTGCAGATGTCCTTTTCCCCGCCTCCTTAAAGACCGTCGGCAAAAGCGCCTATGCCTGGTGCGATCTGCAAAGCGTACACTTTAACGAGGGGCTGGAAACGATCGGTGATATGGCCTTCTACTACGCCTTTGCCATAGATCAGGCCACAATAGCCCTGCCGGAAAGCCTTGTAACCATCGGGCAGGACGCCTTCACCGGCGCCAGCAGCCTGTCCTTTACCGGCTCTGACCGGGTGCTTGCCCTGCTTTATGCAGCCGGTGCAGGCGAAGAGTCCGCATCGTAAGCCTGCGCGTAAAAGCGCTTAAATAATTCTAACGCAGCGGGACCCATCGGTCCCTCCATGCAGAAAGGAAGAAACAATATGAAGCTTACCATCGAAGGAATGATGTGCATGCACTGCGCCGCGCGCGTAAAGAAGGCGCTGGAGGGCATCCAGGGCGTAAGCGCAGAGGTGGATCTTGAGAGCAAGAGCGCGTCCGTCACCTGCCCCGAGGGCACCGATCCCGCCCTGCTCAAGGCCGCAGTGGAAAAGGCCGGCTATACCGTGACCTCCATCCAATAGCATGAAGGACATCAATATCGCCGTCATCGGCTGGGGCTTCATGGGGCGCATGCACACGCAGGCGCTAAGGAGCATCCCCCTGATGTACCCGGGCATCGGCTTTCGCCCGGTGCTGAAGTGCCTGTGCTCCGGCCACAGGGAAAACGCCCTGCGCGGGCAGGCGGAGGCGGGCTTTGAAAGCGTGACTGACGACTGGAGAACGCTGCTTGACCGTAGCGACATCGACGTCGTCAGCATCTGTACGCCCAACAGCCTGCACGAGGAAATGGTGCTATCTCTGCTCAAAAGTGGAAAGCACCTCTACATCGATAAGCCCCTTACCACAAGTCTTGCAAGCGCCGCGCGCATCCTGAAGGCCGCAAAGGGCGCAGGGCAAAAGCTGCAGATGGTCATGAACAACCGTTTTCTGCCCGCGACCCTGCGCGCAAAGCAGCTTGTTGAGGAGGGGCGGATCGGCGATGTCACCACCTTCAACTGCAGGTACCTCCATTCCGGCAGCGTGGACGCGCAAAAGCCCATGGGCTGGAAGCAGGGCCTGGAGGGCGGCGTGATCCTGGATCTTGCCTCCCACGCGCTGGATCTGACATGCGACCTTGTGGGGTACCCGGAAAAGGTACATTGCGCCACGCGCGTTTTGTATCCCTCCCGCCCCACCAAAAGCGGCGGCACGGAGACGCGCTTAAGCGAGGATCACGCGCTTATGACCCTGCGCCTTCCCTCCGGCGCGCTCGGCTTTTGCGAGGCCAGCAAGATCTCGACCAGCTCCAACGACGAACTGACCTTCGAGGTCTGCGGCACGCGCGGCGCACTGCGCTTTGACCTGATGGATCCCAGTTGGCTGTGGTTTTACGATAACACCCAAAGCGACGCGCCCTATGGCGGGACCAAGGGCTTTACCCGCATCGAATGCGTGGGGCGCTATCCCGCGCCCGGCGGTTCCTTCCCGCCGCCCAAGAACGCCCTTGGCTGGGACAGGGGGCACATCCATTGCTATTACAGCTTTCTTAGCTGCGTAGCAAACGACCGTCAGCCCCTGTGCGGGCTTGAGGACGCCTACCGCCTGCAGGCGCTGATGGAGGCCGCGCATTCCTCCGCCCTTAGCGGGCAGTGGGAAACGCCCAACTACACCCTGCCCTGACGACAAGATTTTATAAAATTCGGAGATCGATACTATGCCTGGAATAGGCGCGCTTCTCGCATACGAAGCCTTTGGGACGCTGCAGGCGCTTGCCCTTTGCAAGCGCCGCGCGCCCATGGTGCGCGCATGGCTGGGGCTTGTGATGGGGCTGATGCAGATGATGTGGCTGCCGGCCCTCTTTGCGTTTTTCTTCCGCTTCACCCTGACAGCAAACCTTCTGGCGCTTGCAACAAGCGCCCTTATAGCGCTTGGGCTTTCGCTAGGGCTTGGCTTAAAGGCCAAAGAAGACAGTAAGCCCACCTCTCCCCCGCTTCGGCTTACGCTTTTCCTCATGCTGCCCATCGCGCTGCTTTCGAGCTATCTTCACTATACCCATACGCTGCAAAACATCGACGGCTCGCTCTACGTTGGCCAATCCACCTACGGCGATCTTTGCATGCATTTGAGCTTTGCTACCGGCATCATCGGCCAGAGCTTCCCGCCGGAGTACACTCTCTTGCCCGGCAACCTCCTGGGCTACCCGTTTTTGGTGGACGCGATGAGCGCAAGCATGCTGCTTTTGGGAACGCCCCTGCAGCTTGCCTTTGCCCTGCCCGGCGCGCTCATGACGGTGCTGGTGTATCTGGGCTTTTTCATCTTCAGCTGGGAGATCACCAAAAAGCCCTCCGCCTCGGTACTGTCGCTGCTCCTGCTTTTGTTTAACGGCGGGCTTGGCTTTCTCTATACCTTGGACCTTGCGGGCGAAACCGGCTTTTCCGCCCTCAAAAACGCGCTGTACGGCTACTATCAGGCCCCGGCCAACATGCCGGAGCACAATTTGCGCTGGGTAAACGCCCTTTGCGACCTGCTCATTCCGCAGCGAACGCTCCTGGCCGGCTGGCTGTGCGCGATCCCCGCGCTGTACCTTCTGTATACGGCCATGCGCTCGCGCAAGGCGGCGGATTTTGCCGCGCTGGGCCTTTGGGCAGGTCCCCTCGTCATGATCCACACCCACTCCTTCTTGGCGCTTGGCGCGATCAGCCTCGGCGCGATGTGCGACGAACTGATCCGTTTAAGGAAGAGGCGCTTGCAGACTCTTGGGCTCTACGCCCTCTACGGCGGCATCGCGGTCGCCCTCGCGCTTCCGCAATTGCTCACCTGGACCTTCCCGCAGACGCTGGACGGCGGCTCGCTGCGCTTCAAATTCAACTGGGTAAACAATTCAGGCGGCGTACTTCGGGACGGCTACTTCTGGTTCTGGATCAAAAACGTGGGGCCGATGTTTTTGCTGCTCCCGATCGCTGCGCTAAGCACCCGTTCCAGGCGCATAAAAGCCCTTTCGCTTGGTTGCCTGATCGCCTTCGTGCTTGCCGAAACCGTGCTGTTTCAGCCAAACGATTACGACAACAACAAGCTGTTCTTCGTGGTCTACCTAGCCCTGCTGCCCGCAGGCGCTTCCCTTTGCTGCGACATTTACCGGCGTCTTAAGGGCCTGCGCCTTCGCGCGCTGCTGGCAACGGCGTTCCTGTTTTGCTGCACGGCCTCCGGCCTCATCAGCATCGTGCGCGAAGCGATCAGCAGCTATCAGATCTTCTACCGCCAGGAGGCAAACGCCGCGGACTACATCCGCGAAAACACCCCAAAGGACGCCCTGTTCCTTACCGCAACCAACCACAATAACGCCGTAGCCTCCCTCACGGGGCGAAAAATCGTGTGCGGCTCCGGCTCGTACCTGCACTATCACGGGCTGGATTATCAGCGCCAGGAGGCGGACGCGATTTTGATGCTCGCCTATCCAAAGCAGCTTCAAAAGCTCTACGACGATTACGGCATCGACTACGTCTACGTTTCAAACTACGAGCTAAGCCGCATGCAGGTCTGGGAGGGCTACGTCCCCGACAGCGTGCCCGTGCGCGAAGCTTACAGCGCCGATCTTTCCGCGCTAATATCGCTCTACCCCTGCGTGTACCAGCAGGGCGACGCGCTTGAAACCGTGTACGTCTTTGCCGTATCCGAGCGGGCGCAGGCACTGATAAAGGACGCGCCCGAATCTTCTGATCCCATTGCTGACAGCGTCAGCTGACGGATACACTTCAATATCATTACTTTTATATACAGGAGACTGAACCATGAAAACGTTATGCTCACTCATACTCGCACTCGCGCTCTTATGCGCCCCCTTCGCCCTTGCAGACACCCCGACCCAGAGCTGGGTGCCGTTTAAGCCCTCAAGCGTCCTGACGGATGACTTCGATTCCGACGGTGCCTTGGAAACCATGCGCTTCGAAGCCAGTCTCAACGAATACGACGACGGCAGCTTTTCCTTTAGCGTTGGCAGCAAGTCCTTTACCGTAGAGGACTGCATCGGCCTGATCCCCGAGGTCAATGCCATGCGCGTAGGCTACAGCGATTCCTATTACGGCACGCTGTTCATGATCAGCGAATACGGCCCAAGCGACGACCCGCTTACCTACTGCTACCTCTACGCCTACGAAGATTTGCAGGATCTTGGCAGGATCCCTGCGCTTGCAGGCAGCATCACCCCCGATGGCAACGGCGTTTTCACCACCACGATCCGTGCCAGCATGGTGGGCACCTGGGAGCGTCCCGCAGACTACGCCCTCGCCTTTGGCATCGACAGCGGCGAGGACTGGAGCATCCATTACCGCCTTGTTGAGGTCCCAAGGGCCATGTATCCGATGAACATGATGGTAACCCTCAAGCGCGACCTTACCCTCTCCTCCTCCATCTACGAGGACAGAGCCGATGTGGACTTAAAGGCCGGCACCCCCGTCATCTTTGCAGCAAGCGACGACGTAAGCCGCCTCTACATCACCGAATTAGACGGCGGGCGCGCCGGCTGGGCCAGCATCCGCTTAAGCACCGGCGAATACTGGGCCGAGCTCATCCGCGTAAACGGCAAATACGTGGAGCTGGACGAGGTGTTTGACGGCATCTTCTACGCAGACTGACAAACCAAGTCCATTTCAGAAAGGAGTTGCAGCATGAAGCGTTTCTTTTCCTTCCTTCTGGCGCTGATCCTTTTAGCCGCGTTGTGGAGCTTTGCTGAAGAAGACAGCAGCTCTTCCACGCTGGACATTGCCCTTGGTGCCAGTCAAAAGCTTGTCAAACTTATCTCCATGGAGAATTATGTGAACCTCCTTTCCTCTCCCGGAGAGATCGCGTCTGCCGTGCTCAGTTACGGCGGCGACTGGGCGGCGCCCGAGCGTCTTATGGACAACAGCACCGTCTTTATTCCAAAGCTTCTGTTTTCCACCGCGCTGAGCGCCTATTCGCTGGGCTCCGGCAAATCATTGGAGCTGGTTCCCTACACAGATCATCTCATGCAGCTGCTGGCGCAAACCCCCGTCGGCTTCTTGAACGGCCAAGGCGGTTCCACCGCGCTTGCGGTTTCAAGCGTCGCCCGGTATTCCGAGCTGCGCTGTCTTCCTGACATGATGCCGGGCGTAACGTACGTCCTGCTCGACTACGGACAGGAGCATCCTTTCATCCTGGTGACCTTCGTTGTGGCAGACGACGGCGCAGCCAGCGTAAGCGCCACCATTTTGACGGCGGAGCGCGAGACGGTCGACGGATTTCTAAAGCGCTTTTCCACCCTCGAGGGTCTGAAGGAACTGCTGTCTGAACGATGATCATCTGGAATAGACAAATGCATCATACTCTGGAAGCATAGTATAATCTCTTAAAATGGAGAGAATGATGAATGTAAGCGAAGATGATCTGATTGAATACTTGAAGCCCATTCTGAAAGCTCAGGGATTTAAGAAAAAAGCAAAACGATGGATAAAAGTCACGGATCATTTCACATATATCTTCTTTATTCAGGGAAGCTGTTATAATAAAGAGGATTATTATGTTCGCCCCGGGATCATAATAAACGACATCGAGTCCGATCCATTTACGTATTATGGCCATTTATACATAGATATTCCGGTAACCACAAAGGAAGATGTTTTGAGACAAGCTGAGGCATATTTTTCCCAATGGTCAAATATCGATTATCTGAAAAAGATGGTGTCTGATTTTGTGGAATGGGAGAGACGAAACCCGGTTGAAAAAAGGCGTGCAGGGGAAGTTGATTATGAAGCTGATCCGGTTCCTGCATATACCTTGTTTCATCTTTCAGAAAAAGCCAAAGAGCAGATTCTTAAATTGGAATAGCTCGATCCGATTCTCTGAAAGCCTTTGATTTTCCTGCATTTTTCGCAGGTCCACTGCCATAAAGAGTTTCGTTTTCCCTGTTTTGCCCTTGTTGGGCAAAACAGGGAAAATTTGGTTCTTCACGGAAGCGTGAAGAACCAATTTCTTTTATGTCTTTCGTTTGCCCACGCTGATATTTTGAACAAAGTAGATGATTGCGATAATCATACATTTCAACTGCGTCTTCACCATGACATTGCGGAGAAAAAGCCTGTCCGTTTCCAGAATAATCATTAATTTGTCCCTGAATCTCAAATTATACTTCTTTGTTCGGGTTCCCCGTATTCCCGCTTCATGGCTTCCATGGAAATGACCCACTGTTTGCCAAATTTGCAGGCATCCACACCGTTGACCAGCTTACCATAGGCAATCGCCTTACGAAGCGTGCTTTCGTTCAGCCCCCAAAGCTGGGTGGCATCGGTAAAGGCCATCAACCCGTCGAATGGCGTTTTTACCGTCCTGCCGTTCTCAAACAGCTCGTCGCAGGACAAATCAAGATCATCATTCCAGATGATCCCATATCCGCCCACGTCAACCTCCACGCCGGTAAATAACTCCGGTGCATTTTCTAAAGCCCTGAACGGTGCCCATTTTGCAAATAGGGGCTTTACATCATATATTTTGGTCACGCCCTCCGCAAACTGGACGCTCAAGCGATAGTCCGGTAAGGCATTGACCGCTTTCACCTTATGAAACATACTGTCAACTCCTTTATTCAAGAGGAGAGAGAGATTTGAACTCCTGCGTCTCCCACATATGCAAAAGGTCGTTTTTGTGGATAGCCGCCCATTCCCGCACCATAGCCAGCGCCTTGGGCGGCAGATGGCCTTCCAGCACCTCGCCCGTCTGAATGTCAATAGCGGCCATATCCTCGCCATAAAGGGCGTGGATGTGCGGCGGGTTATGCTCAGCCTGCTGAAATTACATACGAATAATGATCCCGTAGAATCTGGACAATACCGGCATAGATGAAACCTCCTTTTTGTGGTCGCTTATATTATATCACGAAAACGTGAATAATCAACTGCTATCCGCATATATTTTAGCAGATTAATGGAACAGGAAATGGTATGACCCGAAAACCATGCCACTTCCCCAAATACTATAAAACTCTCTTGCGATGAGACGGCATCAGGCCGTGTTTTTCCTTTTGTACTGGAATTTTACCCTGTTTTTGCCGCTTGCACACCGCATGCGCTTGTGAATTTACAATCCCGTGCTATAATTATATAAATAAATTGGGAAAATGTGATTCAGTCTGCC
>CADBNW010000089.1 GCA_902796025.1 uncultured Eubacteriales bacterium | reverse complement strand
GGCTCTCCGTCCACGTCGTCGGACAGGGCGCAGTAGCCCCAGTCGTCCTCCATCGCCATCAGGATGAGCGTGTGGCCAAAGGGCAGGGTTTCCACGACCTTCGCATCCTCGCTCGGCTTATCGTAAATGGCTACTTCCTCACTGGCTACCACAGCGCCCACGCCGATCTGGCCTTCGCCGTGCGGGGCAAATATCTCAGCGCTGGCAAAGCCCGCGCAAGCAAGCGCGAAGATCAGCGCGATAACAGCTGTAAGTCGAAGCATCTTGTTCATAGTTTTGCAATCTCCTTTGTTTGTTTTCTATTGGGCGCACCGGTCGCTGCATTTGTTCCCTCGCTACCGGCAAACACTTTTCTTTTACACAGCGTAAACATTCGTCCGCATCCGGGGCGTTTGCTGCTGCCTTGTATTGATACGCGCTTTTCCCGGGCGCTGGCAGCGCGCTCGAAAACTTTTTTGCAGACAGAAAGCATAAGCCTATCGCGCAGGGACTCCGGCCAGATCCCGGATGACCTCTCCCGCCAGGATCAGCCCCGCGACGGCGGGCACAAACGCCACGGAGCCGGGCGTGCTGCGGCGTCCCGCAGCGGGAGCCTCCCCGTTTGGGGGCTCCAGGGGCTTTCGGGGCAGCTCGGTGGAGTAGACCACCTTGAGCTGCCTTATGCCGCGCCTTCTGCACTCCGTGCGCATCACCCGCGCAAGGGGGCAGACGGAGGTTTCGTAGATGTCCGCCACGCGAAACAGGGTGGGATCCAGCTTGTTCCCCGCCCCCATTGCGGAGATGATCGGCGTGCCCGCCGCCTGCGCCTGCTCGATCAGCCCCAGCTTTCCCTTCACGGTATCAATGGCGTCGATCACGTAGTCGTAGGCGGAAAAGTCATACGCCCCGCCGTTTTCCGGCAGGTAAAAGGCATTGACAGCCGTCACGCGGCAGTCGGGGTTGATGGACAAAACGCGCTGTCTGGCCACCTCCACCTTGCTTTGGCCAACGGTATCGTGGGTGGCGATGATCTGGCGGTTTATGTTGCTTTCGCACACCACGTCGTTATCCACCAGCACCAGCGCCCCCACGCCCGAGCGCGCCAGCGCCTCCACGGCGTAGCCGCCGACGCCGCCCACGCCAAACACCGCAACGGTGCTTTGTCTGAGCCTTTCCAGCCCCTCTTTCCCAAGCAGCAGGTACGTTCTTGCAAATTGCTCAGTCATGCATGATCCCCTTGTATTCGTAATCCTCCGCCTCGATGGCTTTGCGGATCAGGCTTTCGTCCAGGGGCTTTTCCGCAAGGATCGTGGCCGAGCCCGCCTCGTGGGAGGCCGAAGCGCTGACAACACCCGGGATCGCCTCAAGCGCCGCCTTCACGGTCGCCTCGCAATGGGGGCACATCATGCCGCCGACCGCCACGCGCAAAGTAAGGTTTTCCGGCTGCAGCTGAGAGACCCTGGCCTTAGCAGGCCCCACTTCCTTCGTCCTGCGTCCCGGCCTGTCAAGGCGGAAGAAATTGAGCCGCAGCGCGTTTGACACCACGCAAAAGCTGGAAAGGCTCATGGCCGCCGCGCCGAACATCGGGTTCATCGACCAGCCAAACAGCCCCGTGAACGCGCCCGCTGCCAGCGGGATGCCGATCACGTTGTAGATGAACGCCCAAAACAGGTTTTCGTGAATGTTGGTAAGCGTCGCGCGGCTTAAGCGCACGGCCGCAGGCACGTCGCTCAAGCGGCTTTTTACCAGCACCACGTCCGCCGCGTCGATGGCCACGTCCGCGCCCGCGCCGATCGCGATGCCGGTGTCCGCGCGCGTCAGCGCCGGGGCGTCGTTGATGCCGTCACCCACCATCGCCACCCTGCCCTGCTTTTGCAGGGAGCGGATGACCCGCTCCTTGCCGTCCGGCAGCACCCCCGCGATCACCTCGTCCACGCCGGCCTGGCGGCCGATGGCCTGGGCGGTGCGAAGGTTGTCGCCGGTCAGCATCACTACATGGATACCCATTTCGCGCAGCTGCCGGATGGCCTCCGGGCTGTCCTCCTTGATGGTGTCTGCGACCGCGATCGCCCCAAGATACTGCCCGTCCCTTGCAAACAAAAGCGGGGTCTTGCCGCTGTCTGCAAGCGCGCGGGCGGAGAAAAGTGTTTCTTCCGGCAGCGCGGCCTTGCTTTGGATGTATTGTACGCTGCCGCCAAGCAGCTGCCGCCCCTCCATTTTCGCGCTCAGGCCGTTTCCGGACAGGGCGATAAAGCCCTCGACCGGCAGGGGCGAAATGCTCCTTTTCTCCGCCTCGCGCAAAATGGCCTTGGCAAGCGGGTGCTCGCTTTTTTGTTCCAGCGAGGCCGCCATCTCCATTAGCGCCCGCGCGTCCACCCCTGCGGCTGGCAAAACGTCCGTCACCTCAGGGTCGCCCTTGGTGATGGTCCCGGTTTTGTCCAGGGCCACCACGTTCACGCGCCCCGCTTGCTCAAGGGAGGCCGCGGTTTTGAACAGGATGCCGTTTTTCGCGCCCACGCCGTTGCCTACCATGATGGCCACGGGGGTCGCAAGCCCCAGCGCGCAGGGGCAGCTGATCACCAGCACCGATATGCCTCTTGCAAGCGCGTAGCCCGCATCTTTTCCAAGCAAGAGCCACACTGCTATGGTCACAAGCGCGATGGCGATCACCACCGGTACAAATACGCCGCTTACCTTGTCCGCCACCTTCGCGATAGGGGCCTTGGTGGCCGCCGCGTCGCTCACCATGCGGATGATCTGACTTAGGGTAGTGTCTTCGCCAACGCGCGTAGCCTCGCATTTCAGATAGCCCGATTGGTTGATCGTGGCCGCGGAGACCGCGTCCCCCGCCGCCTTGTCCACGGGAATGCTCTCGCCGGTCAGCGCGGCCTCGTTCACCGCGCTTTCGCCCTCCAGCACCCTGCCGTCCACGGGGATGCTCGCGCCGGGCCGCACGATGAACACGTCCCCCCGGGCGACCTGGCTTATGGGCGTTTCGACCTCTTTTCCGTCCTTCAAAAGCACGGCGGTCTTCGGGCTTAAGCGCATAAGACTCTTAAGCGCGTCCGTGGTTTTCCCCTTTGCCCGCGCCTCCAACAGCTTTCCAACGGTGATCAGCGTAAGGATCATCGCCGCGGACTCAAAGTAAAAGTCCATCATATAGGCGTGAAGCGCCGCCGCGTCCGCGTTTGCAGATGCGCGCGTCATCGCAAACAGCACATACAGGCTCCACGCAAACGACGCGCTTGCCCCAAGCGAAACAAGGCTGTCCATGTTTGGGGCCCTGTGCCACAGCGCCTTAAAGCCGCTTATAAAGAAGCGCTGATTGATGACCATGACCGAAAGCGCCAGCAGCATCTGTGTAAGCCCGATCGCGATGGGATTGCCGTCAAAAAAACGGGGCAGGGGCCAGGACCACATCATGTGCCCCATCGTGATGTACATAAGCGGCAAAAGCAGGCAAACAGACGCGATCAGGCGCTTTTTCAAAACGGGCGTCTCTCGGTCGCGCAGCGCCTCCTCGTCTCCTGAGGCCTGGGCCTTTGCCGCCTCGCCCTTAAGCGAAGCGCCGTAGCCCGCCTTCTCGACGGCGGAAATGATCTCCCGGGCGCTTGCCGTGCCCTCCACGCCCATGGAATTGGTAAGCAGGCTCACCGAGCAGCTGCTCACGCCCGGGACCTGGCTCACCGCCTTTTCCACCCGCGCCTGGCAGGCCGCGCAGCTCATGCCGGTAACGTAATATTGATCCATCTTTGTACCTCTTTAGATTTATCCGGAGCGCAGCAGTTACGTGTTAGCTGTTAGCTGTTAGCTTTTAGCTATTAGCTGTTAGCTGGAGTTAGTTTTTGAGTTCTTTCCGCATAAAGTATAGCCGGGGTTTGTGAAGAATGAAACCGTGCTTGTTGCTTTTTTCTCCGACCTGCCCCGTTTGGTTTTACCTCCAATTAATAATTCGCGTATTGACAAGCGGGCAGGGGTGGACTATAATAGTCAAAGATGGTCAAAGTTGAATTGACCATCCACTGCATGAATTCAAATCACATTGGAGGGGATCCTATGAACGCTGAGAAATTTACGAGAAAAACTCTTGAAGCGCTCAATCTGGCCCAGCAGACCGCCCTCAGATACGGCAATATGCAAATCGAGCAGCAGCAGCTTCTCTATGCTCTGCTCACGCAGGACGGCGGTCTCACGCCTGAAATACTGAAAAAGCTGGGCGTGGACATCGAGCGCTTCACCGCCGAGTGCCTGAAGATCATAGAGCGCACCCCGCGCGTGAGCGGCCCCGGGCGCGAGCCGGACAAAATCTACATAAGCCAGGACGTGAACAACGCCCTTATGGCCGCAGAGAGCGAGGCTGCGCGCCTGAAGGACGAATACGTGTCGGTAGAGCACGTGCTGCTGGGGCTGATCGAATGCGCCGCAGGGCCGGTAGCCGCGCTGTTCAAAAACCATCAGATCACAAAGGACAAACTGCTGAGCGCGCTGATGAGCGTTCGCGGCAACACCCGCGTGACCACCGACAGCCCGGAGGACACCTACGAGGCGCTGGGCAAGTACGCCCAGGACCTTACCGACATGGCCAGACGGCAAAAGCTGGATCCCGTGATCGGCAGGGACACGGAGATCCGAAACGTGATCCGCATCCTGTCCCGCAAAACCAAAAACAACCCCGTGCTGATCGGCGAGCCCGGCGTCGGCAAAACCGCGATCGCCGAGGGGCTTGCCCAGCGCATCGTCGCGGGTGACGTGCCCTCTTCCCTGAAGGACCGGCAGCTGTACTCTCTGGACATGGGCGCGCTGATCGCGGGCGCAAAGTACAAGGGCGAATTTGAGGAGCGCCTGAAGGCCGTCCTCAAGGAGGTCACCTCCGCCGAAGGCAGGAGCATCCTGTTCATCGACGAGCTTCACTACATCGTGGGCGCGGGCAAGGGCGAAGGCAGCATGGACGCGGGCAACCTGCTAAAGCCCATGCTGGCAAGGGGCGAATTGCACTGCGTGGGCGCGACGACGCTTGACGAATACCGCAAGTACATCGAAAAGGACGCCGCCCTCGAGCGCCGCTTCCAGCCCGTGATGGTGGAGGAGCCAAGCGTCGAGGACACCATCAGCATCCTGCGCGGCCTTGAGGAAAGGTACGAGGTCTTCCACGGCGTAAAGATCACCGATCAGGCGCTGGTGGAGGCCGCGGTGCTGTCCAACCGCTACATCACCGACCGCTTCCTGCCCGACAAGGCCATCGACCTTGTGGACGAGGCCTGCGCGATGGTGCGCACCGAAATGGACTCCATGCCCCAGGAGCTGGACGAGATCCGCCGCACCATCATGCGCATGGAGATCGAGGAGGTCGCCCTGGCCAACGAGCCGGACGAGAAGGTCAGCGTGGAGCGTCTTAAGAAGCTTCGCCAGGAGCTGTACGAAAAGCGCGACGAGTTCAACGAGATGAAGGCGCGCTGGGAAAACGAAAAGGCAAGCATCCACCGCGTGCGCAGCCTGCGCGAGCAGATCGAGCAGGTAAACGCCGACATCCAGTTGGCCGAGCGCAACTACGACCTGAACAAGGCCGCCGAGCTCAAATACGGCCGCCTGCCCGAATTGCAAAAGCAGCTGGCGCAGGCCGAAAACGACGCCGAAAAGGACAAATCTGCCCGCACGCTTCTGCGCGACAAGGTGACCGAGGACGAGATCGCCCGCATCGTAAGCCGCTGGACGGGCATTCCCGTGACGAGGCTCATGGAGAGCGAGCGCGAAAAGCTTTTGCACCTGGACGACGAGCTGCATAAGCGGGTGCTGGGGCAGGACGAGGCGGTCACGCTGGTCAGCGAAGCCATCCTGCGCTCCCGCGCGGGCATCCAGGCCCCCGGCAGGCCGCTTGGGTCGTTTATGTTCCTTGGCCCCACGGGCGTTGGCAAAACGGAGCTTGCCAAGGCGCTTGCCCAGGCGCTGTTTGACGACGAAAAGGCCATGGTCCGCATCGACATGAGCGAGTACATGGAGAAGTTCTCCGTCTCCCGCCTGATCGGAGCGCCTCCGGGATACGTGGGCTACGACGAGGGCGGCCAGCTGACCGAGGCCGTCCGCAGAAGGCCCTACTCCGTCATCCTCTTTGACGAGATCGAAAAGGCGCACCCGGACGTGTTCAACGTGCTTTTGCAGCTGCTGGACGACGGCCGCCTGACCGACAGCCAGGGCCACACCGTGGACTTTTCAAACACCATCGTCATCATGACCTCAAACCTCGGCAGCGACGTGATCCTGGAGGGCATCAACTCCAAAGGCGAGCTCACCCAGCACGCCCGCGAGGAAGTAGACGAGCTGCTGCACCAGTCCTTCCGGCCGGAGTTTTTGAACCGTCTGGACGAGATCATCTACTTTAAGGGCCTGACCCGCGAGCAGGTGAGCGGCATCGCAAAGCTGATGATCGGCGAACTGAACGCGCGCCTTGCCGAAAAGGGCGTGCACGTGGAGCTGACAGACGCGGCCATGGACAAGGTGATCAGCGAGGCCTACTCCCCGGAGTTTGGCGCGCGCCCCCTGCGCCGCTACATCCAGCGCACCATCGAAACCATGCTGGCCAAGGCCATCATCAAGGGCGACACGGACGGCAAGGGCGAGATCCTGATCGACGACGCAGGCGACGGGCTGTACATCTCCTCCGCCGCCCCGAGGATCGAAGGATAAAAATTAACCATACCGCAGCCGGCGCATCGATCGCGCCGGCTCTTGTTTTATTTATTTTTGAAACGCTTGCAATCCCGGCGCGGGCGTGGTACAATCGAACAAAAAGTGGGAAAGGATGTACACCGATGTCTAAACGCTTTGTGAGCTTTGGCGAGATCATGCTGAGGCTGAAAAACATAGGTTCCGAGCGGCTGCTGCAGTCCCCGATGCTGGAGGCCACCTTCGGCGGCGGCGAGGCCAACGTAGCGGTGAGCCTTGCAAACTACGGCGACGACGCCTCCTTCGTTACCCTGCTTCCGGACAACGACATCACCGCTGCGTGCCTGCGCGAACTGCGCGGCCTTGGCGTGGATACCAAAAACGTCGTCTATAAGCCCGGCCGCATGGGCATTTATTATCTGGAATCCGGCGCTGTGCAGCGCCCGAGCAAAGTGATCTACGACCGCGCCTACTCCTCCATCTCCCTGGCCGAGGCCGGAGACGTAGACTGGGACAAGTGCTTTGAGGGCGCGTGCTGGTTCCACATCACCGGCATCACCCCCGCCATCAGCGAAGGCGCGTGCGCGCTGGCGCTGGAGGCCGTAAAGGCCGCAAAGCGCCTCGGCCTTACCGTAAGCTGCGATCTCAACTACCGCAAGAATCTGTGGAAGTGGGGCAAAAGCGCCGGCGAGGTCATGCCGGAGATCGTAAAATACACCGACATCGTCATTGCAAACGAAGAGGACGTGCAAAAGGCGCTGGGCATCTCCGCCGACTCCGCCAAGGGCGCTGAGGAAGGCAAGCTGGATACCGCCGTGTACGAAAACCTCTGCAAACAGGTCATGAGCCAGTATCCCAACGTTTCCAAGATCGCCATCACCCTGCGCGAGAGCAAATCCGCCAATCACAACGACTGGAGCGCCTGCCTGTATAACGGCAAGGACTTCATCCTCTCCCGCAAGTACGCCATCACCCACATCGTGGACAGGGTGGGCGGCGGCGACAGCTTCTCCGGCGGCCTGATCCACGGCCTGAACACCTACGACACCGACAAGGACGCCCTGGAATTTGCCGTTGCGGCCAGCTGCCTAAAGCACACCATCCCCGGCGACTACAACCGCGTAAGCGCCAAAGAGGTCGAGGCCCTGATGCGCGGCAGCGGCTCCGGCCGGGTACAAAGATAAAGCATTTGGAGGACATATTATGAAGCTCGATATCCGTTACCCCAGCCATCCGGACGACGCGAAGCACTATACTACCGAAGAGCTTCGCCGCTACTATCTGATCGAAAAGGTGTTTGAAGCGGACGAAGCGCTGCTCACCTACAGCCATTTTGACCGCATCATCGCAGGCGGCATCATGCCCGTAAATAAGAGCGTTGCGCTGACCGGCGGCAAGGAGCTTGCAAGCGAATACTTTCTGGAGCGCCGCGAGATCGGCATCATCAACATCGGCGGCGCGGGCCGCGTGATCGCGGACGACGACGTGTATGAGCTTGCTCCCCGCGACGGCCTGTACCTTGGCATGGGCATCAAAAAGCTGGAGTTTGAAAGCGTCGATCCCGCCTGCCCCGCCAAGTATTGGATCAACTCCTGCCCGGCGCACCACACCTATCCCAACAAAAAAATCAACATCAAGGACGCCGCCAAGCGCCCCCTGGGCACCGTGGAGCAGTGCAACAAGCGCGTGATCAACCAGTACATCCATCCTTCCGTGCTCAAGACCTGCCAGCTGTGCATGGGCCTTACGGAGCTCGAGCCCGGCAGCAACTGGAATTCCATGCCCTGCCACACCCACGAGCGCCGCATGGAAGTCTACTTCTACTTTAACCTGGACGACAAGGTGCTGTTCCACATGATGGGCCAGCCCCAGGAGACCCGCCACATCCTGATGCACAACGAGCAGGCGGTCATCTCCCCCTCCTGGTCGATCCACTGCGGCGTGGGCACCGGAAATTACGCCTTCATCTGGGGCATGTGCGGCGAAAATCAGGATTTCGACGACATGGACAACATCGACCCCAAGGACATGATGTAAAACACCCCTGCCGGGGCAGTCGGTTTTGCGGCTGCCCCGGCATTTTTTCAAGGAGGCGGACATGCAGCGCCAAAAAACGGGCATCGCCCTCTTAGGCAACATCGTGACCGATCTGGTAAAGCGCATCGACGCGTATCCCGACAAGGGGATGCTTTCAAACATCCTCTCCGTAAGCCGCGCCGTGGGCGGGAGCGTGCCAAACGTGGGCATCGACTTAAGCAGGATCGACCCGCAGCTTCCCCTGTACGGGGCGGGGCGCGTGGGCGACGACGACAACGGCCGCTTCGTGCTGGAAAAGCTGAAGGCCTGCGGCATGGACGTAAGCCAGATCAGCGTATCCCCCACCGCGCCCACCAGCTTCAGCGACGTGATGAGCCTGCCAAGCGGCGAGCGCACCTTCTTTCACATGCGGGGCGCAAACGCGGAGCTTTCGCCCGGGCACATCGATCTTGACGCGCTGGATTGCCGCATCCTGCACGCAGGCTACATTCTTTTGCTCGATCAGTTTGACGCCGAAAGCTCCTGCGGCGGCACCGTCATGGCGGATTTTTTACGCGACGTCCAGGCGCATGGCATCGAAACCAGCGTGGACATGGTTTCAGACGCCTCCGCCGATTACGGCAGGATCGCCAAGCCCTCCTTGAAATACACAGACTATTTCATCGTGAACGAGATCGAGTGCTGCGAGCTTTGGAGCCTGAATCCTCGGCGCACAGACGGCGCGCTCGATGCCGCAAGCATCCGCGCCGCGATGGAAAGATCGCTGCATGCGGGCGTCAGAAAAAAGGTGATCGTGCACGCAAGCGAGGCCTGCTTCTGCCTAAGCCGGGACGGCAGCTTTACCGCCCGGACGTCTTTGGAGCTCGCGCCCGAAGCCATCCGGGGCAGCGTGGGAGCGGGCGACGCCTTTGCAGCGGGCGCGCTGCACGCGATCTATAACGGCAAAAGCGACGAATACCTCCTCGAATTTGCCTCCGCCGCCGCAGCCTGCAGCCTGTTTTGCGAAAACGCCGTGGACGGCATGCGCTCAAAGGAAGAGATCGAAGATCTGATGCAAACCACAGCCCGGAAAAAACCGACGTTCCATTTTGACTGATCCTCCGGGGCCAAAGCGACCGCCACCCACCCCATTCCTTCATACCTCGTCCATACTTTATCATCCAACGCGAGCGGCGCACCCGCACAAACAGACGCACCCCAAACGCGGCGAACTCTAACTCCTCACTCCTGACTCCTAACTCCTAACTCTATTTCAACCGTGGAGGTATCGTCCCATGAAGCGCTCTCAAATCAACCGGGCCCTGCGGGAAATGGAACAAATGTGCGCGCGCTATCGCTGCTTTCTGCCCCCGTTTTGCCACTGGACGCCGGAGGATTGGGCAAGACGCGGCCACGAATGCGACGAGATCCGCGACTGCATGCTGGGCTGGGACATCACGGACTTTGGCATGGGCGACTTTGACCGCCTTGGCTTTTCGTTGATCACGATACGCAACGGCTGCCGTGCACAGGCGGAAAAATACCCCAAGGTCTACGCCGAAAAGCTTTTGTACCTGAAGGAGGGGCAGCGCTGCGCCAACCACTTTCACTGGTACAAGACCGAGGACATCATAAACCGCGGCGGCGGCAACGTGCTGATCCGCGTTTACAACAGCCTGCCAAACGAGGAGATCGATCTTGCCTCTCCTGTCAGCGTGCACACGGACGGGCTTACGCGCGTCGTGCCCGCCGGCACGCAGATCTGCCTTGCTCCGGGCGAGAGCATTTTCATAAGCCGCGGCCTCTACCACGATTTTGAGGTAGCGCCCGGCACGGGCAACGTGCTGCTTGGCGAGGTAAGCCAGTGTAACGACGATACCAACGACAACCGCTTCAATCCCCCCGTAGGGCGCTTTCCAAAAATAGAAGAAGATGAAGCCCCCTACCGCCTTTTGTGCAACGAATACCCGGACGCGGCGAACGCGTAAGCGCGGGCAGAAACTGATTTCGGGAGCGGAGCGTTTTTATGAGCAGTCAATGGACAATCGAACAGGCCTGGGACTGGAAAAAGAAAACCGGCTGGCTCAGGGGCTGCAATTTCATCGGCAGCGACTGCGCAAACCGCATCGACATGTGGCAAAGCTACAAAAGCGAAGCGCACCTGCTGACCGCCGAAAGGGAGCTGGCCCTTTGCCGCGACACGGGCTTTAATACCGTGCGGCTGATCGTCGAATTTGACGTATGGCTCCAGGAGCGGGCAAGCTTCATGGCGATGCTCGAAAAGTACATCAGCCTCTGCGCGCGTTACGGGCAGCAGGTGATGCTCGTTTTAGCCAATGAAGCGCAGCTGTGCCGGGGCGAGCGGTATGCGCCAAAGCCCCTTGGCGAGCAGGTCTACGCCCTTGGGTATCATCAGGGACGGTTTCCCCTGAGCGAAGCCCAAAAGGCGCTCACGCCGTACCACGAGCTGGAGCGGGCCGAAACGCGGGCAAAGTATCTCGAAATGGTGGACGAGATCGTGGAAAAGTACCGCGCAGACGGGCGCGTGATCTGCTGGAATCTGTACAACGAGCCCGGCATCAGCATCGGGATCGAGCGCTCTTTGCCGCTGATCCGCCTGATGTTTGATACTGTACGGGAAATCGGCCCCGCGCAGCCGCTCTGCTCGGACGTATGGTACTGGAAGGACTACGACCGCCTCCGCCCAAACGACGCCTTAAGCGCCCAGCTCAGCGACGTTTTGTCCTGGCACAGCTATCAGCCGCTGGACAAATTCGTGCTTGGCTACGAGCAGCTAAGGCGTTTTGGAAGGCCCATCCTGCTTACCGAATGGCTTAACCGCATCAGCCATCAAAGCGTCCGGGAGTTGTATCCGCTTTTGTATCTTGAGCGCATCGACTGCTGGTGCTGGGGCTTTGTAGCGGGAAAAACGCAGACCTATGAACCCTGGGATTCCCTGTGGGAGCAGTACGACGCCGCCCAGGGCAAGGTGGATTACGACTTTAAGCTCTGGCAGCACGATCTGTACCGGCCGAGCCTTCGCCCCTACGATCCGGACGAAATCAAAACGATCCGCCTGTTCAACGGGCAGTAGCGCGTTTCGCTGCGCGCAGCAAAGCAAAAGGTTCTCCTTAAATCCCCAAAGCTCTTTTACTGACCCGCATCGGCAGCGAATTTCACCTTTTCTATACTTGCAAGCGCGCGCGCGGACGGGTATAATAGTAGGGTATTGACAGCGCCGCATCAAAACTATGCGCGGCGCGACGAATCTTGGAGGAAACGAATGTCTCAGGAATGCACGCACAATTGCGACAGCTGCTCTGCCAACTGCTCCAGCCGCGAGGGCGGGATCCAGAAGGAAAAGCTGAACGACCAAAGCAGTGTAAAAAAGGTGATCGCCGTGGTGAGCGGCAAAGGCGGCGTGGGCAAAAGCCTGGTGACCGGTTTGCTTGCCACCCTCGCGCGGCGCATGGATTATAAAACCGCCATTTTGGACGCGGACGTCACGGGGCCCTCGATCCCCAAAATGTTCCGCTTTTCAAAGCAGGCCGGCAGCGACGAGGTCTGCCTCTTCCCCGGCGAGACCGCGACCGGTATCAAGGTCATGAGCGTAAACCTGCTGCTTGAAAACGAGACCGATCCCGTGATCTGGCGCGGCCCCGTGATCGCCGGCACCGTAAAGCAGTTCTGGTCCGACGTCGCCTGGGGCGACAACGACATCATGTTTATCGACATGCCTCCCGGAACGGGCGACGTGCCGCTGACGGTGTTCCAGTCCCTGCCCGTGGACGGCATCATCATCGTGACCTCCCCGCAGGAACTGGTAGGCATGGTGGTGCAAAAGGCCGTGAACATGGCCAAAATGATGAACATCCCGGTGCTCGGCATCGTGGAAAACATGAGCTACGTGCAGTGCCCTGACTGCGGTAAAAAGATCTACCCCTACGGCGAAAGCCGCGTAAAGGAAGCCGCCGCCCTGGCCGGCACGGACGTAACGGCAAGTCTTCCCATCAATCCCAAGCTCGCCGCCGCCTGCGACAAGGGCATGATCGAGCTGTTTGAGGGCGACTGGCTGGACGACATGGCAAAAGCGATCTTCGGGGCTTAGCCCGCAGTTTGACTTATCCAAAAACATCAAGCGGAGGAACAGAACATGGCAAGAATCATCGGCGAAAATCTGCCCAACATCCCCTGGCAGGACAGGCCCCAGGGCTGCTCGGACGTCGTGTGGCGCTACAGCGAAAACCCCATCGTGCCCAGAGACGCGATCCCCTGCTCCAACTCCATCTTCAACAGCGCGGTAGTGCCCTTTGAGGGCGAGTTCGCGGGCGTGTTCCGCGTGGACGACAAGCGCCGCGAGATGCGCATCCACTCCGCCCACTCCAAGGACGCCATCCACTGGAACATCGATCCCGAGCCCTTCGTGCTGCTCAATCCCAATGCCTCCGAGGTAGGCGGCTTCGTATACGGCTACGATCCCCGCTGCTGCAAGATCGACGGCGAGTACGTCGTGACCTGGTGCAACTGGTACCACGGCCCCACCATCGGCGTGGCCACCACCACCGACTTCAAAACCTATCATCAGAAGGAAAACGCCTTTTTGCCCTTCAACAGAAACGGCGTGATGTTCCCCGAAAAGATCAATGGCAACTATGCCATGCTCTCCCGCCCCTCCGATAACGGCCACACCCCCTTTGGCGACATCTACTACAGCGAATCCCCCGACCTGTGCTTCTGGGGCAAGCATCGCTACGTGATGGGCACCAAGGGCGGCTGGCAGTCCACCAAGGTGGGCGCGGGCCCCATCCCGATCAAGACCGATGAAGGCTGGCTTTTGTTCTATCACGGCGTTCTGACCAGCTGCAACGGCTTTGTGTACTCCTTCGGCGCGTGCCTGCTGGATCTGGAAAAGCCCTGGAAGGTCATCTACCGCACCGAGCCCTATCTGCTCTCCCCCCAGAAGCTCTACGAGCAGGTGGGCGATGTGCCTAACGTCGCCTTCCCCTGCGCTGCGCTGACCGACGCAGCCACCGGCCGCATCGCCATCTACTACGGCGGCGCGGACACCGTGATCTGCATGGCCTTCTGCCAGGTGGACGAGGTCGTAGACTTTATCAAGCACAATTCCAAGGTCTGATCAGCGCCCTCGTTTGGCGTAAGGCGCAGATTTGTACTACGACAGGCCAAAAAAGCACCGGGAGCAGACCGAAGGGTCTGCCTCCCGCTTTGCCACAGCGCGCCCAAGCGGCGCAAAAACACGCGCGCCCGCCCCAAGGCCAAAGCCGGGCGCGCGCGCTTTGTTTGCCAAAAAGCAACAGCGCAGCCGGCGCGGCTTAGCGCCCGACCTGCCGGGGCGCATCAGGGCCAAAAGCCCCTCCGGGCTCAGGCAGCGCGCAGGCAGGCGCGCACGCAAGGGCGCATCTCCCGGCCTTTTCCGGGCAAAGCCTCGCGTATCAAGGCGCAAAAGCCATTTTCTGCTAAAATCGTTCCTTTCGCTTATACTGCTTCTTGCGCTTGGCCTTGGCGCGCTGTACGCGCTGCCGGTTTCAAGCCTTGGCAGGCAGCCCGCCCCCGGCGCGGCCCTGCCTCTTCCCGGCGGCTACACCCACGTGCTTTTGATCGGCGCGGATAAGGACAGCAGCGGCACCAGCCGCTCCGACACGATGATCATCGCCTCCGTAGGCGAAAGGGGCGTGCTGCTCACCTCCCTTCAGCGCGACACCGGCGTCAGCATCCCCGGGCGCAGCGGCCTGCACCGCCTGAACGCGGCCTACGCCTACGGCGGCGCGGAGCTTTTGCTTGAGACCATCAACCGAAACTTCGGCCTGGACCTGAGCCTTTACGCGCAGGTTGATTACGAGGGCTTTCCCCTTCTGATCGACGCCCTCGGCGGCGTGGATCTGGAGGGCGTGACCGACGACGAGGCCGAGCAGATCAATCACAACGTCTACGAGCTGTTAAAGCGGCGCTTGAGCGACGGCAGTCTCAGCCTGGACGAGGCGCGAAACGAATTTTTGAAGCGCCGCCTGCTTACGGGGGGCGATCTGCACCTGGACGGTGCGCAGGCACTAGGCTATGCGCGCATACGCAAAACCGACAGCGATTACGGCCGCACCGCAAGGCAGCGTAAGCTTTTGCGCGCGGCGTTTGCCACCGTCAAGCGCTCAGGCCCCATAAAACTGATCCGTCTTGCAAATGCGGCGCTCAAATGCATCGACACCAACATGAACCTGCTGCAGCTGCTTTCCCTCGGGGAAAAGGCGTTGCTCTCCTCCCAGGTGGAGCAATTGCGCCTGCCGATCGGCGGCAGCTTTACCGACAGCGGCGGCATGTTCTATAACGTAGACTACGACAAAAACCACGACGCGTTCGTCAGCTTTGTGTACGGGAAATAGGAGGGATCAACTGTGAAAAGGTTTTTTGCCTGCGCACTGGTTTTGTGCCTGCTTCCCTTCAGCGCCCTTTCCGAGGGCTGGCTTGGCCAGCTGTTCGGCGGGTTTACCCAAAGCGCGCCCAGCCTGCGCTTCGTTTCGGTGAGCGACCTGGCTTTTGAAGCCCAGGGGGCGCGCGTGATCGGCGCAAGCGGCGACAAAAGCAAAATCCTGATCGCAAGCGCTTACGAATTGTATTTGTGGGACGCGGCCAACAAGCAGCGCCTGCCCATTGCCTTTACCGAAGAGGAAGACATCGCGCAATTCAATTTTCTCGTCGAAACCGCTTACGTGTTCACACTGCTGAAAGGCAAAACTACGCAGGAGGCGGCGCATGAGAGCTTTTTGGCGCGGCTTGACGCGTATCTCAAATCGCGCGGGCGGGAACGCCTTACAAGCTTTGACGAAGTGAGCGAATGCTTCCCGATGCTGCTTTCCCTGGGCGCATCGGCCAGATGCATCGGTTCCCGCTATGCGATCGTGGACGCAGTGCAGCTGCCGGCGGTGCTGCTGATCGACATGGAAACGGGAGCCTGCGCCCTGCAAGGCGATCAGAAGGCCCTGCTGCACGGCGATACGCTGTATCACGACGGGGAGCTCACCGATCTTGTGACGGGCGAAAACCGCCGTCCGGAGTATGCGCTGATCAACGGCGAAGCAAGCCATCGCCCCACGCAGCGCGACGCAAAGCTGCTTGGGGACGACAGTCTGCTCGTCCTCTCTCCCGCAAACGCGATCAATAAAGAGGACAATACCCGCCAATCGGCTCTGTATTGCTATTCCACGGACGCATCGCAAGCAAAGCTGATCGCTCTTGGCGCGTTTTCGCTTTCCAAAGAACCCTCACGGCTGCTCGTTACCGGCGACGGTCGCTATGCCGCGGCGTGTCCGCAGCGGCTGAGCGATTCCGATTCGGCGATGCTGATCAACTTTGAAAGCGGAGAGGTCCGGTCTTTCGGCGCGGACGCGCCTTTCCCC
This sequence comes from uncultured Eubacteriales bacterium, assembly GCA_902796025.1. Lineage (GTDB taxonomy): Bacteria > Bacillota > Clostridia > Christensenellales > Aristaeellaceae > RUG14130. The sequence goes on along the minus strand of CADBNW010000089.1, from coordinate 19,908 downwards.
GTCTCGGCAACGCGGGACGCCTTTATCTGCTACGATTATAAAAACGCGTCCGGCCTTCTCCTGCTGAATCCCCAAACGCTGGAAACCAGCCGCCTGAACGTTTCGGGCTATCGCCCCGGGGCGCTGAATCTGAATATCGTAAGCGACCTGACAAGCAACGGCGAAGGACTGTATTTTTCGCAACGGGAAGCGCTGCACGGCTTTTTTGAACTCATCTACTAATAAACGACGGAGGAAACAGCATGAAAACCGCAAGTCTCATTCTGGACAAGGATTTTGTGATCTCCCAAATCGACCCCCGCATCTACGGTTCCTTTATAGAGCATCTGGGGCGCGCCGTGTATACCGGCATCTACGAGCCCGGGCACCCCAGCGCGGACGAGGAAGGCCTGCGCGGGGACGTGATCGAGCTGGTGCGCCGTCTGGGCGTGCCGGTGGTGCGCTATCCCGGCGGCAACTTCGTAAGCGGCTTCAACTGGGAAGACAGCGTGGGCCCCGTGCGCGACCGCCCCGCCCGACTGGACCTTGCCTGGAAGACCACCGAGACCAACGCCTTTGGCCTGCACGAATTCGTATCCTGGTGCAAAAAGGCCGGCACCTCCCCCATGTACGCGGTCAATCTTGGAACCCGCGGGCCCGACGCAGCGCGCGCAGTGGTGGAGTACGCAAACCATCCTTCAGGCACGTACTATAGCGACCTGCGCGTAAAAAACGGCGCGAAGGATCCCCTGGGCATAAAGCTTTGGTGCCTGGGCAACGAAATGGACGGCCCCTGGCAGATGGGCGCAAAGACCGCCCAGGAGTACGCGCGCACCGCGCACGAGGCCAGCAAGCTGATGAAGTGGGTGGACGGCAGCATCGAGACCGTGGTATGCGGCTCCTCCGGCAGCGGCATGCCCACCTTCGGCGAATGGGAATATCGGGTACTGGACGAGTGCTACGACAGCGTGGACTACATTTCCCTGCACCGCTACTACGGCAATCCCCACAACGATACCCCGGACTTTCTGGCAAGCACCATGGATCTTGACGCCTTTATCCGCACTGTGGGCAGCATCTGCGACACGATCAAGGGCAAAAAGCACGGCAAAAAGGACATCCGCCTCTCCCTGGACGAGTGGAACGTGTGGTATCACTCCCAACAGCAGGATCAGGAGCTGTACAAGCGCCAGCCCTGGGGACAGGCGCTGCCGCTGCTTGAGGACGTGTACAACTTCGAGGACGCGCTCTTGGTGGGGCTTATGCTGATCACCATTTTGAACAACGCCGACAAGGTCAAAATCGCCTGCATGGCGCAGCTCGTAAACGTGATCGCCCCCATCATGACCCGCGCAGGCGGCGGCGCCTGGGCGCAGACCATCTACTATCCCCTGATGCAGGCCAGCCTCTACGGGCGCGGCAGGGCGCTTAAGCCGGTCCTCCAAAGCCCGAAGCACGACACCACCCACTACAGCAGCGTGCCCACCGTGGACGCCGCCGCCGTGGAAAACGAGGACGGCACGCTTACGATCTTCGCCGTAAACCGCAGCCTCACGGAGGACGCGCTTTTGCAGCTGGATCTTCGCGCCTTCGGGGAGATAAGATTTGCCTCTCACAGCGTCATGCACCACGACGACATGAAGGCCGTAAACACCGAAGCCGCCCCGGACGCCGTGCTGCCGCGTAAGATCAGCCCGCAGCTTACCGACGGCGCAGTGCGCCTGCCCGCAGCCAGCTGGAACGTGCTTCGCTTTACAAAGCAGGGATAAGCCCGCGTCCCGGCGGGAAATCCTTCCCCGCGCGCTTGCAAAGTTAAAGCAACAGGAGTAAAATTGTTTTGTTTGGAGGATAGAAGTATGCATCTGGACATCGACGAAGCGGCGCTCACCCGCTTTTTGGAGGAAAACGAGGATTGCTCCTGTCTGTCCGAGCGCGAATTCGTGGCGGATCTGTACGACGCGCCGCGTCCGCTCACCCTGGACATCGCGCGCGGCGAAAAGGGCTACGAGCTGGTCGCAGCGGCGTATCTGGAATACGACGAGGAGCTTGACGGCTGGTACATGGGCGAGCGCGCGGACGACGAAAAGGAGATCCTGGAGGCGCTCAAGGCCGCCCTTGACGGCCATGCCTGAGAACGACCCGGTTTGCCGGGCGCTTACGAATCTGATATCGGCAAGCGACCCCAAGGCGGACGCGGCCGCCGCGGCCCAAAAGCTTTTGGAGGGCAAAAAGCGCGCCTGGGACGTATTTGAAATGGCCGCCGAGGACCTAAGCGCCCAGGCGGGGCTGTCCCCCCAAAGCGCGCAGGCGATCGACCTGGTGGACGAACTGTGCCGCTACGCGGGCGTGGAGCGCCTTGGCGAAAGCCCAAAGCTCGACAGCGTCAAAGCGCTCGGCGCGTATTTCGGGGCGCTGCTGCTCGGCCGAAGGGTGGAGTACTGCTATCTGGCCTGCATGGACGCAAGGCATCGCCTGATCCGCTGCGTTCTGCTGGGCCGGGGCACGCTGGATTCCTCCCCCGTGCACCTAAGGGACATTTCCCAGGCGGCGCTGCGCTGCGGGGCCGTGTACGCGGCGCTTGCGCACAACCATCCGGGCGGCGCGCTGGTGCCCTCCGCGCAGGACGTGGAGCTCACCCGCCGGGCAAAAAAAGCCCTTAAGCTGATCGACGTAAGCCTTACAGAGCACGTGATCGTCGCCCGCAGCGGAAGCGTCGGCATCATCGAGGGAGGCTATGTGTGAACTGTCCATTCTGCCTGAAAAATATCGAAGTAAGCGGCGCCGCGCCCGCGTTTTGTCCCTGGTGTGGTAAGGCGCTGTCCAAAGCGCCGGACGGCGGCTTTGCAAGCGAGCTTGCAAGCGCTCTTAGCCTGGAGGATCCAGTTCAGCAGCATGCACAGTTGCTTTTGCTCAAGCAGCGCTATCCCGATCAGCCCGAGGTGGACAGGCGTCTGTTGTACCTTGGGCGGATGTACGAGCGCGGCGGCAAGCCAGATTTTTACCGCATCCCATTTTGGCCCCTGTGCGCGCTGGACAAAAGCGCGCCTCTGCCCCGGCGCGAGCGCGAAAAAATGCTTGCAAGCTTTTTTGCAAACCCTGAGATGGAGCGCGTAGCCGGACTGTTTGAAGACCGGGAAGCGTTTTTGGACGAATACTTCCGTTATATGTGCGCAAGGTACGTGGACGTGTTTTTAAAGCACGCAAACCGCAACATGATGTTTCTAAGCTTCAAGCGAAGTGAAAGAGACATCTGCGCCCGCTGCGCAAGGCAGCTGCAGGACATTTTGTGCGAGGCGGAGGTATCGCCCCTCGTGCCCGAAGCGCAAAGGGCGCGCCTGATCACTTCTCTTAAGCTTGGCTTTGAGGACGTGTTTGGGGTAAGCCTGCCATAGACAGAAAAATTATCGAAATCACAGGAACGAACGGAACAAAAGTTTTGTGTAAAACGTCACTTAATCGGAGGGGATACAAGTGAACATCAAAAAACTATTGTGTACATTGCTGGCGCTTGCGCTACTTGTGCCCGAAATCGCCATGGCGGCAGGCTACACCGGCGGAAACGGCGCTTACGGCGTGTATCTGGCCGAGGACGGCATCCATCAGGCCTGGTACGACGCCACCGTGACCGGCAGCGAGGCCGAATACATCGTGGGCGTATACGGCACATACGTATACTACCAAACGCCCGCCGCAAACGGCGTAAGCACGCTGCTGAGACAGCCGCTCTACCTCGTCAGCGACGAATACGCCCTTGCAGACGGCACCATGGAAAACGTGACCGTGGCGACCGGTGGCTTTGATCAGCAGGCCAGGGAGCCCGGCGTGGTAAGCGACAGCGTTTACGGCCGCGCCGTGCTGGACGAAGGCAGCGGCTATGTCTATTATATCGACGGTTACGACCGCCGCGTGCTGAAAATGAGCGCGGAATATCCTACGCTGGGCCTGCAGGAGGTGTCTCTTTATACCTCCCAGTACCAGATCAGTCAGCTGCGCCTGACCGCAAACGGCCTTGCGTTTCTGACCGACGGCGGCGCGTATCTGTATCTGCCCATGCTGCAGCGCACCGTGATGATCAACAATAACGTCTTTGACGAGTACAGCCAAAGCGCGCTTTTGAACGGCTACGAGGTGCTTTTGCAAAGCGACGGCACCCTGCTTTTGCGGCTGGACGCGGCAAATAACGTGACCCTGACCATCAACGACTCCGTGCAGGAATTTGCTCTGCACGGCGGCAGCGTTTACTACATCCGCCGCACCCGCTGGCTTACGGAGATCGACCGCTTCGACCCCGTCACCCGTTCCTCCAAGGCCCTTACGCGCATGCTCACGTCGCTGATGCCCCAGATCGTCAGCGCCGGCGAATACCTGTACATCATGGACAACGACTACGTCGTGTACCGCCTGAGCCCTTCCTCCGGCAAGTACGCGGTGTACATGAAGCTGGCCTCCCTGTATCAGGACATCGACGACATGGAGCCCCGCCTGATGGGCGCGGGCGAGGAGCTGCTGGTTTACGATATGCCCAAAACCGGCGACGGCAGTAACCTAGAGCTGGTCTATAACGTGTTCGTTGGCGAAACGGAGCATCCCACCCTGCCCACCGAGCCCAGCGTCACCCCTGCGCCCACCCCGACGCCCACGCCCGTGCCCACGATCTACCCCACCATGCAGCGCGGCAGCCGCGGCGAAAACGTGCGCCTTTTGCAGCAAAAGCTGATCGAGCTTGGCTATCTTAGCGACACCGCGGACGGCGTTTTCGGCGCCAAGACCCAGACTGCCGTGGAGCAGCTGCAGGCCGATCTCGGCCTCAGCGTGACCGGCCGCGTGGACGACGCACTGATGCAGCGCATCATGGGCGGCCAGGTAAACGAGTACGACCCCTATCAGGAGCTCAAGCGCGGCGACACCGGCACCCGTGTGACCCAGCTGCAGACGCGGCTGAGGGAGCTTGGCTATCTTGCCGGCGCTGCGGACGGCAAGTACGGCAACGCCACCTACAACGCGGTGCTTGCGTTCCAGAAACAAAAGGGCCTTACCCAGACCGGCGTTGCGGACGCGGAAACGCTAAGAGCGCTTTACGCGGACGACGCCCCAAAGAATCTTAGCTACATCGAGCTCAAAGACGGCGACAGCGGATACCGCGTCGCCGAACTTATTGATAGGCTGATCGAGCTGTACTACCTGCCAAGCTCGGCAAGAGGCTCCTCCTTCAACGCGGACGTAAAGCAGGCCGTGCAGGCCTTCCAGCGCCAGCTGGGCTACTGGCAAAGCGGCACCGCGACCCAGTATCTGCAAACCCGCCTGTTCTCCGCCTCCGCGCCGGAATATGACGGCTACCAGACCCTGCGCTACGGCGACAACAACTACCGCGTGCTGCAATTACAAAACCGTTTGAAGGCGCTTGGCTATCAGGCGGGCAACACGGATGGCGACTACGGCACCCGCACCCGCAGCGCGGTCAGCGCGTTCCAAAAGCAGGCGGGGCTGACCGCTACGGGCATCGCGGACGCGGAGACCCAGACGCGGCTCTACGCCTATGACGCGCCCGCCTGTCCCACCCCGACACCCATCGCCACGCCCACCCCGCGCATCACCGGCGCGCCCTTCATCGATTACGGCAGCGGCATCGACGTCGCCGTGAACGTGGGCTACGCGGTGATCTACGACCAGCCCTCCACCACTGCAAGCGTGCTCGGCACGGTCGCAAGGGGCGTAAGGCTAAAGCTCCTTGCCTCAAACGGCACCTGGGCCAGGGTGCGCAACAGCAGCGGCTACACCGGCTATACCCTGATGGGCAATCTGTCCTACATCACCCCGACGCTTGCGCCCACCCCCACGCCCACGCCTGCGCCGACCACCGAGCAGTTTGCGCCCCTGTTCCAGGACGCTGCGTACCGGGTGCGGATCAGCTATACCGACCTTCGCAGCCAGCCCCTGGACAGCGCGTCGACGCTTGCCCGCCTGTACTACGGCGAAACCGTGACGGTCAGCGCCATCAGCCCCAACTGGGCCCGCGCGACCAGCGCAAGGGGCATTTTGGGCTACGTGCGCCTAAGCGCCATCGAGCCTGCGCCCATCGCAACGCCTACGCCCACCCCCACGCCGACCCCGACGCCCGCGCAGGAGCAGTTTACGCCCCTGTACCGGGACACGCAGTACCGGGTAAAGCTGAGCTATACCGACCTTCGCAGCCAGCCCCTGAATAACGCCAGCGCGCTTGCCCGCCTGTATTACGGCGAGATCGTGACGGTAAGCGCCATAAGCCCCAACTGGGCCCGCGCGACCAACGCAAGGGGCATCTACGGCTACGTGCCCATCAGCGCCATCGAGCCCGCGCCCAGCGTGACCCCCACGCCCACGCCCGTGCCCACCGCGACCCCCGAGCAGTTCACGCCTCTGTATCAGGCGGTGCCCTACAGGGTGCGTCTGAGCTACGCGGACGTGTACAGCCAGCCGCAGACCAGCGCCCCGGTGCGCACGCGCCTGTACTACAACGAGCGCGTGAGCGTAAGCGCCATAAGCCCCTCCTGGGCGATGGTCACCACAGCCTCGGGTCTGCTTGGCTACATGAGCCTTGGCGCCATCGAGCCTGCGCCGGAAATTACCCCCACGCCCACCCAGAAGCCCACCCCGACGCCCACGCCCTCCCCCACGCCGATCGCCTTTATCGACGTCACGGGCGAGATCTACGTGGGCGCGCGCCAGAACAACACCCCCGTCTACTACAGCCCGGATTGGACGCTGTGGACCTACGTAAACGCCTCTGAGCGCTTCCGCCTGGAGGCGACGGGCGGCGAATGGTATCGCATCCGGCATCTTACGAACAACCGAGTCGCCTTCGTTCTGGCCTCCCAGTTCAGGGTGCTCGAGAATCCCACCCCGACGCCCGTGATCACGCCGACGCCCACGCCCGTGCCCGTGATCACCCCCACGCCCGTTCCGGTCGTCACCCCGACTCCCACGCCGCAGCCCTCCAGCGATTACGATCCCAGCTGGACCGGCAGCCGCAGCAAGGTCGTCGCCTTCCAGGAAAAGCTGATCGAGAAGGGCTGGACGTCGAAGCAGCAGCTGGCCGTCTGGGGCGAATACGGCGTGCTTGGCCGCAATTGCTACGCCATCATCTACCAGATCCAAAGACAGGCCAACGATCCCGAGATGAGCAGCGTGCGCGACGCCAGTGGCAACTATCAGCGGGACGGCGGCCGGGGCAGCTTCTACCCGATCGACGAAAGAACCTATAACTACATCATGAACAACCTGCCTCATAAATAAACCCATGGCAGCCCTAAGGGGACTGTGACCGTCAAACGTCACAGTCCCCTTCTTTTTCAGAAATGCAAAGCTTTATCCCTTCAAAACCATCCAAGGGAGAAAAGGCACATAAAAACTCACCCGGGGCCGATATCGTCGGTCCCGGGTGAGTTCGTTGAAAGGCGGCGCTTCTTTTTGCGCCTGCGCGGGATTTTTTCCTTTAATAGAAGTCCCTTAGCGGCCTGCCAGATCCCTGCAGGCTTTGGAGAGCATCAGCACGTTCTCCACCGGGGTATTTGCGCCCATGTCGCAGCCGGGGGCCAGAATCATCGCCCTGCCGCCAGCGGTCTTGATGCGCTCGCAGGCCTCGGCGTAGACCTCCTCGGCCGTGCCGGAGAGCAGCGCGCCGGCGGGGTTGATGTTGCCCATGATGGTAAGCCTTCCGTCCGCGTCCGTGAGCGCCTGATCCAAATCCACCAGATAGTCGCCCGAAAACGCCGCTACGCCCGCGTCGCGCAGAGACTTTACCCTGCTGCCGGAGGCGCCGCAAACGTGGGTGAAGAAGTACTTATAGTCCTTGAGTTCGTCTTTCAGGTTTTTGAGCGCGGGGATCACCCACTCGTCAAACATCTTCTGGCTGATCAGGCTGCCGCTGGCCACGGGCTCGGCGGGCATCGCGATGTCACAGCCGCATTCGAGCAGCAGCTTGAACATTTCCGCGCTGACGGCGGTGGTAAAGTCCATCAGCTGCTCCACCAGCTCCGGCTCGTCCATGATCAGCATGATGAAGTCCTGCGTACCGACCAGCACCGCCGCCATCGTGAAGGGGCCGGCGATGTCGCCAAGCAGATATTTGCGCTCGCCCGCCAGGGCTTTTACATTTTTGGCCTGGCGCAGCATTCCCTGCACAAAGTCGTTTGCCAGAAGCTTTTCGCGTATGGTGCCCTTGTCAAGCAGCGGGATCTCGCTTTCCGGATCGCTCAGCGCGGCGCCCGCGTCTACGGGCCTGCCGATCTCGTCGATATGGATCGGGCAACCGAAGGCGTTGAGGCACGCTGTGAACACGCCGGAAACGGCGCTTACCACGTCGGTATTGATTTGATCAGTCCATTTTACGATCCGGCTCGCGCCGCCGTCCTCAAGGCTGTAGAGCTGCCGGTAGGTCATGCCCTCGTTTTTGGCGATCCACGCGCCGCCATCCACAAGGCAGAAGGGGGTCTGATCGGTGCTTTGGTGCGCCAGCACCGCGTCGATGCGCTGTTTTGAATCCATGGCGGTCAACCTCCATTCTTTGCTGCTTGCATGATACAACAATTTGCATACCGTTTCAATGGGTAAATTAAACCATACAAAAATTTTACCGTAAGCAACTCTGCCCTTATCCTTCAAATCGCAGCTCCAGCTCCTGCTCCCAGGGCGTTTGGGCGGTCAGGGCCAGGAATACGTGCCTGTCGTCGCCGGGCAGGGTGCCGCGCATGTTCCGCCCATAGGCGTGGGAGAAGGCCCCCTCGCTAAGCAATAGCTTTACGTGATCCGGATAGATGTACAAGGCCCTTCCGCGCTTATGATAGATATAATCGCCGGCCCGGGTGTGCATTTCCGTACTGTCAGTAGAGAGCCTTGCGCCGCCCTCCAGCAGGATCTCCAGCTTCATCAGCACGTTTTCCACCCCCTGGGTGCTCAGATGCAGACGCACGCCCCCGGGGATCAGATGGATTCTGAGCGTAAGCACGTAGTCCTGCATCATCACCTGCGGGCGCAGGGAATGATCCATTTCCCGCCAGTTGGTGGTCTGGGGTTTTTCGGGCAGCGGACCCTTGTAGCCCCAGCGGTCCACATAGCGCATTTCAAAGCCGGTTTCGTCAAGCTGCGTAAGGCTCTGCGCGGCAAACTGCCCCCGGGAATAGAACGTTCCGGCAAGGCGCAGCCCCAATGTGTGCTTTTTGTACTTTAGGCTAAGCGGCACGGGGTTTTGCTTTATCAGCGTAAGGCTCAGATCCCCCTGACGCGCGCGCACGATGCCGCTTTGTACAAAGTGATGGATAAAATTCATCTCCGGCGCCCGCGTTTGCGCCTGTGTCCAGGGCTTTGCAAGCGTTTCGTCCATCAGCACGTAGGGCAGGTACTCAAAGTAGGGGATCATGTCCTGGCCCGCGCGCAGCCCCGCTTCGGAAAAGGCGCTTTGGCTTTGCTCCAGCATGCGATCGGCAATAAAGCGGAACTCCTCGTCGCCGGTTTTCAGCGCCATAAACAGGTACAGGCCGTAGTAGATGCGCCAGTCCGGGGCGCTGCCCGCGTCCTGCCGGGTGGAGTTTGCGGTGTTGATGGTAAGATCCGGCTCGATGTACTTTATCACCATGCGCAGATTGCGCTTTACGTGCTCAAGCAGCTCCGGGCGCTTGCCAAACTGCGCCAGCGTGATCAGCGCGCGGTCGCAGATGATGTTGTATACGCCGCTTGAGCGCTCGGTATACTCGCCCTCCTCGTCGCAGTCGATGCCCTCATTCAAAAGGGCCTGCATCTTGTCAAGGCAGTCCTTACGGCCTGTCAGCAGATTGCACATCAGCAGCGCCGCGCTCATCACCCAGCGGTGGTTTGGCGTGTGAAAGCCGCCGTCCACGATGCCGTTGCTGATATTGGCGATCAATTCGTCCATCAGGGCGCGGGCGCGCTCCTCAAGCGGCGTCCTTGGCGGGAAGGAGCGCATCAATAGCGCGATCGGGCAGATGCTCTGGGCGATAAAACTGGTCTCCGCCCCGTCGTGAAAGTTGGTCTCCAATAGGTCAAAGGTACCGTCCTCGTGCTGGCAGCGCAGGCTGTAGTCAAGCGCCAGGCAGGCCCGCTCCAGAAGTATTTCCTGCCCTTGCAGGGCGCTGCCCTTTGCGTAGTACGCAAGCAGCAGGATGCGCGCCGGGGTGATGCCGCCGGAATGCGCGCCGGTATTGACTAAGTATTCTCCCTCCACCGCGCCATGCAGCGGGGAGGACGGGTCCAGGCACTGGCGCGCAAGGACATCCTGCGCCATAAGCTCCAGATGCTTTAGCGCGTAAGAGAGGTGGTCGTACATGGTGTGCCCCTTAACTGTTTTTCATCTTTGCCGCCCCGCCCGCGGACGCCGGCGTTTTTGGGCCGATGTTTGACACGGGCGGAGCTTTTTGATACAATGGATAAGAATTGTGCTCTACAGCCACGCCACGAGGCGGTTTAGCATGTCGTGGATCGGCTTTTCGGCCTCGGGCTCGTTTAAGATCTCGTGGCGCATGCGCTCGTAGCTTTTGTGCTCCGCGCGCACGAGGCCCACCCGCTTCAAAAAGCGTTCGCCCTCCGCTGCGCCCTTTTCGCCCTCGGCGCAGGGATCGTTCTCCCCCACCGCGATGAATACCGGACACATACTGCTGACCTTGTCCCAGCCCTTGTCGTCGTAGGCCTCGCTCATCATGTCCAGCACCGACAGGCAGCCGTCCAGGGTGTAGATGCGCCCGCACAGGGGATCCTGCTCGAACTCCGATACGCGCGCGGGGTCGCTGTTCAGCCAGCAAAACGGCGAGGTCTCCCCCGCAAAGCGCGAGGCGTAGTTGCCGGTCATCAGCTTGTTCACGTTTTCGTCGCGGTAGCGCGCGCCCTTAAAGCGCTTTTTCAGCTTGATGTACGCCTTGCCAGCGCCCACCGCGCCGTTTGAGGCGGGCAGACCGCTCAGGATCACGCCGTTTACATCCTTGCCGTAGCGCTTTAGATACCCAAGGCAGCAAAGCGCGCCCATGCTGTGGCCAAACAGGAACTGCTTCTTGCCGGGGTAAAGCCCCATCAGATGCTCGGCAAGGGCGCGCATGTCCCGCAGGATGCCGTCGCTGCCCGCGCCGTAGGTGTAGCCGTCGTCCTGGGCCTCCTTCACGCTTTGGCCGTTGCCGCGCTGGTCGTTGATGGCGCTGGCAAAGCCAAACTCCGCAAAGCGGCGCATGATGGGCAGGTAGCGCTCCTTGTGCTCCATCACCCCATGGCTCATCACGATCAGCGCGCGCACCTCGCCCTCCGGCTCCACCATAAGGCAGCTGAGGTTAAGCCCGTCCACGGGCGATTTTAGGGTAAAAGTCGTTTCTTTCATTGATATCACCTCTGAAGGGAGTAATCACTATGGCATTAAACAGCCTATTGACGCCGCTTGAGGCCCTGAACGGGAACCTTAGCGTGTGGCTTGAGGACACTTCGACCGGCGAGACCGCCTTTTTCCGCCCGGACGCGCCGCACATCGCCGCAAGCGTGATAAAGCTTGGCGCGCTTTTGACCGCGTTTGAGGACTTTGAAAGCGGCCGCCTGGACCCAAACGCGCTCTACACCCTGCGCGAGCAGGACAAGGTACCCTCCTGCGGGGCGCTTACCTACATGCACGCGGGGCTGCAGGTCAGCTATCTGGACATAACGACGCTTATGATCATCCTAAGCGACAACACCGCCACCAACATCCTGGCAGACGCCTTGGGGCTTGATCGCATCAACCTCTGCCTTGCGCGCTACGGCCTTGGCGACATGTGCTTTTGCCGCAAGATGTTCGACGCCCAGGCCGCCGCAAAGGGCATCCAGAACACCGTCACCGCCCGCTCGGTCGCCGCGTTTTTCCGAAAGCTGCTGGCGGGCGAGCTGGTAAGCCCCGGGGCCTCCCAGCAGATGCTCAAGATTCTTGGGGATCAGCGCTTGAACGGCAAAATGCCCTTTTACCTGCACAGCATGGGCATCGACGTCGCCCACAAAACCGGCGAGGACGACGGCACCACGCACGACGCCGGGATCATCTACGCAAAGCATCCCGTGATCGCCGTATTCCTTTCAAACGACACGGACGTTCCCGCCTTTGAGCGCTACATCCAGGACAGCGCGCGGGAGCTTGCAAGGATCTGAACCGGCATCTATTGTACACCAGTAAGATGTGAAATGCAAGCGCGCGTTTTTTGCGTTTTCCAGGCGGGCGCCGACACAAAAGTGCGGCGCTTCGAATGGCCCACAGGCTTTTCGAAGCGCCGCGCTTTTATCCGTCCTATTTGCTCTTAAATGATCTCCACCAATTGAAAGCCTGTGCCGTCGCAGGAGACCTGATGGTACATAACCCCGTTGTGCTCGCCGCGAAACGCGCCCTTCAGGGAGGGCCCGTGCAAATGCCCGTACAGCACGTGCTTTACGCCCGCCTGCTCCAGCATGGCCGTTACCTCCGTATCCTTTTGCGCCTCGGTGAGGGGCGGATAATGCAGCATGCACAGAAGCGTTCGATCCTGCGCGATACGCCCTGCCGCGTCCAGCGACAGCTCCAGGCGCTTCAGCTCCCGCCTGTAGATGCGCTCGTCCTCCTTCGACCACTCGTCCCCCGGCAGCGTCCAGCCCCGGGTGCCGCAAAGGGTCACGTTTTCAATGTTCAGCGCGTCGTTTTGCAGGGCGTACATGTCCTGCGGCAGGGCGTCCCGCACGCGCGAAATGGAATTCCACCAGTAGTCGTGATTGCCGCGGCTGATGACCTTGCGCCCGGGCAGCGCGGCGACCAGCGCGATGTCCTCCAGCGCGTCCTCCAGCTTCATCGCCCAGCTGAGATCCCCGGGCAGCAGCACCAGATCCTCCGGCGTCACCCGGGCGCGCCAGTCCGCGCCGATGCGCTTAAAATGCCCGTCCCAGTGGGAGCCGAACACGCTCATGGATTTGTCGCTGCCGCCCAGCAGGTGCAAATCGCTGATCGCGTAGACTCTCACGCTCAGCCCTCGTCGTCCTCGTCGTCGTATCCGTCGTCCTCGTCGTCCAGCGCTAAGTCGTCGTCCTCGTCCTTGCTGTCTTCCTGCTCGTCCTCTTCTTCCTCGTCGTCGCGGAACATCTCGTCGTCCTCGTCGAAGTCCTCGCCCACGCCGTCGCCGACATCCATCTCGATCTCCTCCATGGAGCTCACGGTGTCGATGTCAAGATCGCGGCTGCTGGGATCGCTCACGCCGTCGTCGGAATGGGATTCCTCGCTGCGGCGCTGCATCTCCTTCAGACAAAAGGCGCAGACCTCCTGACCGGGGATCACGGGGTTTTCTCCGCACTCGGAGCAGAGCTCTATCATATCGTCAGGCTCCGGCTCGCCGCGCACGTCCTTGCGGCAGACGGAGCACATGGTCTCGTTCTCATACATGTAGTTGAGTTCGCATCTTGGGCATTTGATCAGCTTCATTTAGTTCCTCCAAAGCGATAATGATCGCATATATCATACACAAAAAGCGGGCGCTGAAAAGCCCCCGCCCCGGCGTTTTACGTTATTTTTTTGTAATATCTCATGTATTCACAGCATTCCTGTGCCCCCAGTCCCCTGGCCAGATTGAGCGAGGGCTGATTCTGGGCGTCGATCACCCCAAGCAGCGCGCTTTGTACGCCATTTTGCAGCGCCGCAGTGCACAGCGCGTCCGTAAGGCACAGGGTCACGGCGCGGCGAAACGGCACGTCCTTTGTGATAAACGTGACAAGCCGCGGGCGCTCGCCCTTTAGCGTCAGGGCATAGCCGAGGCAGCGCCCCCGGCCATCCAGAGCCGCAAAGCTCAAGCGGGGATCGCAAAAGGAAAGCAGCTTTTCCGCCTGACGCGCCGTCTGCGAAGGCGCAAATTGCGCCGTTTCATACGCCGCGCGCGCAAGGCTATAGGTAAAAAGGCCCCGGCCCATGGGCCGCACGCGAAGGCCCAGGCGCGCGCGCAGCTTTTGGGCGTAGGGCGCATAGCGGTTTTCCTGCGGACAGCTCAGAGAAAAGGCCTTCCAGCGCTGCACCGCTTCAAAGTCCGCGTCCAAAAGCGCCTGCGTCTGCCCCGCGTCCATTGGCCCTGCAAAGGGCCCGCCGCTTTCACTGGCGCTTTGGCATTGGCCCAGAAACAGGCCGCTGCCGTCCGGGGCCATGGGGCCGGTCAGAAAGTCGCAGCCCCTTTGCCGCCACAGTTCCTCCGCCGCCCGAAGCAGCGGAAGAAAACACTCCCTCTTTCCGTCCAAAAGCGAAAAAAAGGAGCCGCGCCTCCCCTCGGCCCGGCTAAAGACGCGCTGCGTCCAGGTATACAGACGCGCCATGGGCTTTTCTCCCTCAAAGGCCAGCAGGTACGCGTGCTCTTTATCCGGCGGCGGGGCAAAGCGGCGCAAATACGCGGCCTCCCCCTCCGTATAGCCTGATGGCCCGGAGAACGCAAAAAACAGACCAAGGTCTTTTTTATTGCGTGCCGCGCGGATCGCGATCTGACTTACGGACATGCGCTATCCCTCAAGCTCCACAAGCTTTTGGCGCGCGGCCTTCAGATCCTCCCAGGCCTCCCGCTTTTTGGAGGGATCGCGCAAAAGGGCGCTTGGATGGTAGGTGGGCATAAACCACACGCCCTTTCGCTCCACCCATTGGCCGCGCGCGGCGCTGATGGGCGCGTCCTGCTTTAGCACATAGCGGTAGGCCACCTTGCCAAGCAGCACGATGACCCTTGGGCGCACCAGCACGAACTGCTGGCGTAAATAGTCCATGCACGCCTCCGCCTCGTCCGGCTCGGGGTTGCGGTTCATGGGCGGGCGGCACTTGACCACGTTTGCGATGTAGACGTCCGTTCGCTCCATGCCAAGGGCGTGGATCATGCGGTCCAATAGCTGCCCGCTTGCACCAACGAAGGGGCGGCCCTGCTGATCCTCGTCGCGCCCCGGCCCCTCGCCGATGAACATCAGGCGGGCGTTGGGGTCGCCCTCCCCCGGCACCACGTGGGTGCGCGTTTCACACAGGCGGCAGCGCCGGCATTCGCCGATCGATTCAAGCAATCCCTGCCATGAAGCGTTCATACTACTGATTCATGCGCAATGCGCGGCGCACAATGTCGAAAAAGGTGCCGAAGGTGACGGGCACGTCGCCCTTCAGCCAGGTGTACAGCTCGATCAGCAGCAGCACGCACAACAGCACCACTGCGGCCAGCACCACCGTCCACACAAAGTCCATCAGCCCCGCCGCGATCTGGAAGCGGAGCCTGCGCTTGCGATATTCCTTTTTTGTGGTGATCTTTGCCATGCTGCTTTACAGATAATCCTTCCACTCAGATTCCGGGGGCGTAGGCAGGTGATGAAGCGCGCCGCTGTCCTGAAGGCCCGGAAAGTCCAATTGCCTCAGCGCCTCGTACAGCACGATGCTTACGGAGTTTGCCAGGTTCAGCGAGCGCGCCTCCGCCCGCATGGGGATGCGCAGGCACCTTGCGTAGTTCTCCTTCAAAAGCTGCTCGTCAAGGCCCGCCGTCTCCTTGCCGAAGACCAGGTAATCGTCCCTTTGAAAGCGGGCCTCGGTGTAGCTCCTGGGGGCTTTTGTGCTTAAAAAGTAGCAGTTGGCTCCGGGGTTGCGCTCGAGGAAGTCCTGCCAGCTCTCATATACAGTATACTCCATCAGGTGCCAGTAATCAAGCCCCGCGCGCTTTAAGTGCTTGTCGTCCAGCACAAAGCCAAGCGGCTTTATCAAATGAAGCTTTGCGCCCGTGGCCGCGCAGGTACGAGCGATGTTGCCGGTATTTTGCGGGATCTCGGGCTCTGACAAAACGATGTTCATGATTCCTCTCCCAAAGCGTATTTGCGTATCGCCCAGGCGGCGCCGTTTTCCTCGCAGCGGGGCGCTACGGCGCTTGCGATCGCCTTCAGGCTTTCTACGGCGTTTCCCATGGCGACGGGCCATCCCGATGCGCTTAGCAGCCCGATGTCATTGCTGCCGTCGCCAAGGGTCATGATCTCCTCGCGGGCGATGCCGAATTTTTTTGCAAGGCACGAAACCGCCTTGCCCTTGCCGCCCCCGGGCGGCAGGATCTCAAGATTGTACGGAAACGCGGAGGAAACGCTTAAGCCCCATGCATCAAATCTGACGCGCAGGCGGGAAAGAAGTTCGGCGTCGTCGCTGTAGGCTTCAAATTTATAGGGGCCCTTCACCCCCTCAGCGCGCATGCCCTCCCTGTCCAGTTGCCTTGCAAAGGAGCGGCCGGGCTTAGCCTCGCTCACCCGCTGGCAGGTGGAGCCGTAGCCGTTGGATTCCGGCAGGGTATAGACGCGCGTGCCCACGTAGCTGGTCATAAAGCAGCCCTCCGCGATCAGGCTTTCGCACACCCGCGCGGCCAGCGCCTCGTCCATGCGATCCTCGTAGATGGGGCTTTCCTGCGTGCCGGCGTCCGCCCGTCCCCCGTTTGCAGAGATGATCGGGCAGTCGATCCCTATGCCCGAAGCGGCGGCGGCGGCGTTTAGGAAGGTGCGGCCGCTTGCCAGCACGAACATTACGCCCCTGTCCACCGCCCGGCGGATGGCATCTACCGTATCCGGATGCACGCTTCCGCCAAGGGGGATGAGCGTGCCGTCGATATCGGAGACGATCATGCGGATCATTGCGCCAGCTCCGCCTTTACTTCGCCCAGGGCAAACAGCACCCACTTGCCGTCCTCCTGCTCAAAAAGCGCCTCCAGGACGTTGCCCAAGGCGTCCTTCCAGCAAAGCAGCCGCCGGATGCCCGCGTTGTCCTCGTCTGAAATGTTCATCAGCATAAGCTCCCGCCCCTGGCCAAGCAGCTGCGTGAGGGCATCGATGGATGCGCCCTGCTTAAGCCTCCTCGCTTTGTCAAAGCCGGCCTCTGCCAGGGGAGCGACGTCGTTTAGCGCCTCGTAGTACAGAAACTTTGCCCGCAACCGCCCACTTTCGTAAAACGCAAGCAGCGCGTCCCCGCAAAGAAGGTACTCCCCCATATCCTCCAGCGAAAGCTCCGCCTCCAGCTGCTGCCGGGTGCTTTGCAGCTCGACTTTTTCGTATTCTCCTTCGCCAAGCGCCGTAAAAGAAATCAGCACGCAGAGCAAAAGAAGCAGCGATGCAAGCCTTTTCATGCTTCCTCCGTGATCGTGGCCGCGCACACGTTCAAAAGCTTGCCCACCTGCGCGCCCGCAAGATCGTTTTTGTCCGTGCAGGTGATGAGCGTCTGCACGTCGTTCAAATGGGACACCAGCAGCCTTCGGCGCTCCGGGTCCAGCTCGCTCATCACATCGTCCAGCATGAGCACGGGAGCGTCCCCCATCAGGCTTTTCATGATGTCCACTTCGCTGAGCTTCAGCGACAGGGCGCAGGTGCGCACCTGCCCCTGCGAGCCAAAGGCGCGGGCGTCCATGCCGTCCACGTACACACCCATGTCGTCCCGATGGGGGCCGGCGCTGGTCAGCATGCGGCGGATGTCCGCCTGCCGCCTGTCCAAAAGCGCCGCCGCAAGCTCATTTTGGCACTCCTCCAGGCTTTGACCAAGCGGAGCGTCCGGCTCATAGGCGACGCTCAGCTCCTCTTTGCCGCCCGTGACCTCGGAATGGATCCTGCTTGCGCTTTTACACAGCTCCTCCACGAATTGGGCGCGCTCGCGCATGATCTCCGCCCCGCTTTGGGCAAGCTCCGCGTCCCATACGTCCAGGGTGTCGGCGGAGGCGCTTGCAAGGCTTATGTCCTTGAGCAGGGCGTTTCGCTGTCTCAGGGCGCGGTTATAGCGCTGCAGGGCGTAGTAATAGGCGGGCTTTAGCTGGCTAAGCTCCATGTCGATAAAGCGCCTTCTCGCCTGCGGGCCGTCCTTGATCATGCGAAGGTCCTCCGGCGCAAAGAGCACGCCGGTGATGTGGCCGAGCAGCTCGCCGCTTTTTGCGGTCACGCTGCCGTTGACCTTCACGCGGCGCTTGCCAGCCAAGGCAAAGGCCACCTCCACGTCGTGGGGGCCGTCCCTGCGCACGCCGCTCACCTTCACATAGCAATTGTCCTGCCCCGCGCGGATCATCTCCCGGTCGTGCGCGGTGCGGTGCGAGCGGCCCGTGCAGCAAAGGTACACCGCCTCCAGCACATTGGTTTTGCCCTGGGCGTTGTCACCCACGAGCACCGTTACGCCGGGGCAGGGGGCGATCAGCGCCTGCTCGTAATTGCGAAAGTTTTTAAGTACGATCGAGCTGATTTTCATGCAAATCTGTCCCGTCATTATCAAATAAACGGGTCGTTTTGACCCGTTTATTTGGATTGATGGCCGCCACGGGCGAAGGCATAAGCAAGCCGGGGGCTTTACGCCTTTTTCCTGGCCTCCAGCTTTTTGCGCGCCTCGGTGGCCAGCACCTTTTTGCGCATGCGGATGGATTTGGGGGTGATCTCCACCAATTCGTCGTCGTCGATGTAGTCCATGGCCTCCTCAAGGGTGAGGATGCGGATGCCCGTGACCTTGAGCGCTTCCTCGGCGGAGGCGCTGTTGCGGATGGAGGTCAGGTGCTTTTTCTTGCAGACGTTTACGTCGATGTCGCCGGGGCGGGAGGAGCGGCCGATGATCATGCCGGTATACACGCGGGTGCCCGGCTCCACGAACAATTCTCCCCTGTCCTGAATGTAGAACATGGCGTAGTTGGTGGTTTCGCCGGTTTCCCAGGCCACCAGCGAACCGCTGGGACGGGAGGGGATCTCGCCCTTATAGGGCTCGTAGCCGCTGAAGACGGCGCTCATGACGCCCTCGCCCCTGGTATCGGTCAAAAATTCGCTACGATAGCCGAACAGGCCGCGGGACGGCACGCTGAACTCCAGGCGCACTCTGTCCTTTCCGTCCATGGAGACGAGCACGCCCTTGCGCCGGCCGATCTTTTCGATGACCGCGCCGGAATACTCCTGCGGCACGTCGCAGATCAGCTGCTCCATGGGCTCGCACTTTACGCCGTCGATTTCCTTATAGAGCACGGTGGGCTTTGTGACCGCGAACTCGTAGCCCTGGCGGCGCATGGTTTCGATCAGGATGGAAAGGTGCAGTTCGCCCCTGCCGGAGACCTTGAAGCAGTCGGTGGTGCCGGTGTCCTCCACGCGCAGGGAAACGTCCGTCTGCATCTCCTTGAACAGCCTCGCCCGCAGATGGCGGCTGGTCACGTAGGTGCCCTCGGTGCCCGCGAAGGGAGAATCGTTTACCACGAAGTCCATGCTCACGGTGGGCTCGCTGATCTTTACAAAGGGCAGCGGGTCGGCAAGCGCCACGTCGCAGATGGTGTCGCCGATGGCGAGCTCGCCAAAGCCCGTGACGGCCACGATGTCGCCCACCCTTGCGCTTTCGCAGGGCACGCGCTTTAAGCCGTCGAACTCAAACAATCCGCCAAGGCGCGCAGGGGGTGAAACGAAGCTCTGCCCGTAGATGCAGCGCACTGCCATCTGCCCGGCCTTGATGGAGCCGCGCTCGATGCGGCCGATGCCGATGCGGCCCACGTAGTCGTTGTAGTCGATGGTGGAGATGAGCAGCTGCAGGCTTTGCTCGTCGTCGCCCTGGGGCGCGGGGATGTGCTTTAAAATGGTGTCAAACAGCGGGATGAGGTTTACCGCGGGGGTATCCAGATCCAGCGTGGCGACGCCGGTCCTGCCGGAGCAGAACACCACGGGAGAATCCAGCTGCTCGTCGGTCGCGTTCAGCTCCAAAAGAAGCTCCAGCGTCTCCTCCACGACCTCGCGGCAGCGCTGATCGGGCCTGTCCATTTTGTTGACCACGATGATGACCGGCAGGCTCAGGTCCAGCGCCTTTTTCAGCACGAAGCGGGTCTGGGGCATGGGTCCCTCAAAGGAGTCCACCAGCAGCAGCACGCCGTCCACCATTTTGAGCACGCGCTCCACCTCGCCACCAAAGTCCGCGTGGCCGGGGGTGTCCACTACGTTGATCTTTACGCCCTT
>CADBNW010000088.1 GCA_902796025.1 uncultured Eubacteriales bacterium | reverse complement strand
TCATTCTCAGAATCAACTGTCTTTTATCTTGCGTTCGTTCTCTGTATCGTTTTCAAGGTCCGTTGCGATCCCTGAGGCAGCGGAGCGATCAATCCGTCGCGGCTCTCGTGGAAAGCTTGTATATATTACTACAACCCCCTATAGGTTGTCAATGCGTTTTTTGATTAGGATTGCTAATTTACGAATGGTTAACATTAAGGCCGGTTGGGGCATTTTTCACAGGGTTGAGAAGGGGAATTGGAGTGAACGGAAGAAGAAGTTAGAAGTTAGAAGTTAGAAGTTAGGAGTTAGGAGTTGTGGTGGCGATCGCTCGCGATCGCTGGGATTAAAGCGTTACGCGGATGGAGAGAAAGTGGGATCAGGGATGGGTATCCAAATGGGATAAAAGTGGATGTATGGTGAAAGGGAGAGTTGATTTGGGGCGATGGTTTGTGGTAGTGGTTTTGCTACTTGGTTTGAGGGATGTTGTAGATGACAGACAGTGGAGGGCGGAAGAGGTGGATGGTGTGGGCGGTGTAGATGATATGGAGGGTTTGGACTGTTGGATCGGGACAGAACCTCATCCGTCAGCGCCTGCGGCGCTGCCACCTTCCCCTGAAGGGGAAGGCTTGGGCCGGGCGGGGTTGGATGGGAAGGGCGGGGTTGGGATGGAGAGCGGATTTGGGGATTGAGGACGGGAGGCATTTTGGGGATTTGATAATAAACGGCCAGCGCTTGGCGCTGGCCGTGATGGGGTGGCGGGATTAGATGTTGTTGATTTCTTCGAGCATGGAGGCGACGAGCTGTTTTACACAGTCAAGGGCATTGTCCTTTTCAACCTTGTCCATGTAGCTTTTATCGCGCTTGGAGATCTCTACGGTTCCATTTTTGAGGCCCTTGGGGCTTACGACCACGCGAAGCGGCAGGCCGTTCAGGTCCGCGTCGGAGAACATTACGCCGGCGCTTACGGGGCGGTCGTCATAGAGCACCTCTACCCCAGCTGCCTGCAGGTCATTATAGAGCTTGTCCGCAAAGGCGCGCACCTCGGGATCGTCGCTGCGCAGGGCGCAAAGCTGCACCTGCCAGGGCGCAATGGAGATGGGCCAGATGGGGCCGTAATCGTCATGATGCGCTTCGCACACGCTTGCGGCCAGGCGGCCTACGCCGATGCCATAGCAGCCCATGATGGGAGTTTTGAGCGTGCCGTCCCTGTCGATGTACTTCATGCCCATGGAGGCGGTGTACTTATCGCCCAGCTGGAAGATGTTGCCGACCTCGATGCCGCGGGTCAGGAACAGGCTGTGCTTGCCGCACACAGGGCAGATGCCGCCCTCCGTGGCCTTGCCGACGTCCACAAAATCGACGCTGCCAAGGTCGCGCTCCAGGTTCAGGCCAGTCATATGATAGCCCTCTTCGTTTGCGCCGCAGACATAGGAGGCGCGGGTCTTGAGGGACAGGTCGTACACCACGCGGCACTTGTCGCTTATGCCCTTTGGTCCGATGAAGCCCGCGACCAGCCCGGCCTTTTCCAGCTCCTGGGCGGGATAGACCTCGCTCTTTAAGTAATTGCGGAGCTTGACCTCGTTTACCTCGATGTCGCCGCGGATGAAGACGACGACGTATTTATCGTCGGTTTGCTGCTGATAGACGACGGCCTTGACGCTGTCCTTCGTGTCCTTGCCAAGGAAGGCGCAGACGTCCTCGATGGTCTTTTGATCGGGCGTTGCGACCTTGGTAAGCTCTTCCTTTTCGCCGGACTGCTCGGGATAGACGCACTCAGCCGTTTCCATATTGGCGCGGAAGGAGCAGTCGTTGCAGACGACAAGGGAATCCTCGCCGATCGGCGTACAGAGCATGAACTCGTGGGCGACCTTACCGCCCATCATACCGCTGTCGCTCTTTACGGAGATGACCTCCGGCACGCCGCAGCGGGCGAAGATGCGCTCGTATGCCTTATGACAGCGCATGTAGTACTGCTCAAGGTCTTCCTTCGTGGTATGGAAAGAATAGGCGTCCTTCATGGTGAATTCGCGCACGCGGATCAGGCCGCCGCGGGCTCTGGGCTCGTCGCGGAACTTGGTTTGGATCTGATAGATCATGAATGGATACTGCTGATAGCTGTCTGCGGTCTCGCGGGCCAGCTGCACGGCGGCTTCCTCATGAGTCATGCCCAGCACCATCTCGCCGCCGCTTCTGTCTTTAAATCTTAAAAGCTCGCTGCCGATAGCGTCGTAGCGACCGCTTTCCCGCCAGATGTTTGCGGGCATGGCGACGGGCAAAAGCACCTCCTGCCCGTCGATCGCGTCCATCTCCTCGCGGATGATGCGCTCGATCTTGGCGGTGATGCGCTTGGTGATGGGAAACAGGGAATAAATGCCGTTGCCGACGTTTTTGATGTAGCCGCCGCGGATCATAAAGATGTGGCTGGCGATCTGACAATCCGCCGGGGTATCCTTGAAGCGCTTGCTGAGCAGAGCTGAAAACTTCATAAGCTGAGCCGTCCTTTGTTTGTGTTTATTTAAGCGAAATTATATGCTTTTGCCATGCAAATGCAAGCACCTTATTGTAAAGATAGAACCATCTTGAAACGGTGAAGCTTCATCGTGCCGTCTCAGGAAGCTTTGATGGCAGCTCTCAAGTATCTGAGAATTGAAAATCCCAGGATTTTTTCATAAAAAGCCCAGTGACCACTTGCAACGCGTCCGTAACTATTATATAATAAAATAAGAATAAATATATACACAGGAGGTAGCCCGATGAAACGTCTCATCTCGGTTTTTCTGGCGCTTGTACTGCTGCTAAGCTCAGGCGCACTGGCCTATATGGATCCGGCCACGGGCAGCAGCGAGCATACGCACCACTGGGTCGGTAACGACCAGGGCCGTCCCGCCACCTGTACGGAGAGCGGCGTAAAATATGAGTACTGCGACATTTGCTGGCAGACGCGGGAGCGCACCATTCCCCCGCTGGGCCACCAGTTCTCCAAGCCCTGGCAGACCTATGTTGAGCCAACCTGCACGGAGCCCGGCAAGGAGGTCAACTACTGCCAGCGCATCAATTACGGCTACAAGTGCAACTACGAGTGGCGCAGGGACATCCCCGCACTCGGGCACGACTGGTCGGACTGGTATGTGCTGAAGAAGCCCACTCCCGAGGAACCCGGCATCGAGGAGCGCAAGTGCCAGCGCTGCGGCATCACGGAGCAAAGACCGCTGTACGCCGAGGGCGGCGAGCCGGGGCTTAAGCTCAGCGTCACCATCGCGGACGAGCAGCCCACCTACTTTGACGGCGAAAGCATCCACTATACTTACGAGCTGACCAATACCTCCAACGTCACGCTGTACGTCGATTACGTTTATTACTACGAAAACGACGGGTCAAACGGCGTGGACGGCTGGAACCTTTTCCCCGATCCGCTGGAGCCGGGAAAGAGCGTGTATTACTATGGCCACACGCACACAGTCACAAAGAGCGATATCGATCAATTCGCTCCCTGGTATCAGGAAACCTTCAAGGCCTACGGCTATGCCGATCCCGGCAAGAAGACCGGCGAAGTAGAATCTGAGAAAGTTGCAGTAAAGGCGCATATCGGCGAGCTTACGGAAGAGGAAAAGGGCGAGCTGACCCT
>CADBNW010000087.1 GCA_902796025.1 uncultured Eubacteriales bacterium | reverse complement strand
TTGATTTTGGTGCGGTTGCCGATGGTGTTGCCGCCTTCCTTGATGGGCTCGCCCTTGCGGATGTCCATGCGCACGGAGGCGTAGAATTTCAGCGCCTTGCCGCCGGTGGTCACCTCGGGATTGCCGTACATGACGCCCACCTTTTCGCGCAGCTGGTTGATAAAGATGGCAAGGGCGTTTGTTTTTGCGATCACGCCCGCAAGCTTTCTGAGCGCCTGGCTCATGAGCCTTGCCTGCAGGCCCACGTGGCTGTCGCCCATTTCGCCCTCGATCTCCTGCTTGGGCACCAGCGCCGCCACGGAGTCGATCACGACCACGTCGATCGCGCCGCTTCGAACCAGCGCCTCGCAGATGTCCAGCGCTTGCTCGCCGTTGTCCGGCTGGGACACGTACAATTCGTCGATGTCCACGCCCAGCGCCTTGGCGTACACGGGATCCAGCGCGTGCTCCGCGTCGATAAACGCCGCCGTGCCGCCCGCCTTCTGCGCTTCCGCCACCACGTGCAGCGCCACCGTGGTCTTACCGGAGGATTCCGGCCCGTAGATCTCCACGATGCGTCCCCGGGGCAGGCCGCCCACGCCCAGCGCCATATCGATGGGCAGGGAGCCGGTGGAAATGACCTCCACGTTCATGCGCGCGGCGTCGCCCAGCTTCATCACCGAGCCCTTGCCGAAGTCCTTTTCAATCTTGGAAAGCACGCTGGCCAGCGCGGTTTTGCGCTCCTCGCCCTCCGCCTGCCGAATCTGTGCTTTTTCGCTCGCTTTTGCCATGCTGTTCCTCCATCCATCCTCAAAATCCCGGGCCGCGCCGGTGGCGCAGCCGCTCATTTTATGCTGAAATTATATAATATTGAAGGGTGTTTCGTCAACGGGTTTCAAAGAAAAGCTCTGGGCGCGCCTGCGCCTGACCGCGCCTGGAAAGCAGAGAGAGCACCTTTTTTCCTCAGTCAAAAATATTCCCCTCCAGGGCGCTGCGCGCGGCCAGGATGTATTTGGCTGTGTCCAGCGGGTCAACGCCCCGGCGCGGGCAGTCCATACCCGGTTCATAGGCGCACTCGCGGTAGCTGTGCAGCCTTGCGCTGACGCTGCCCTTGCCGCTGGTGATCGAGGCAAAGGTGCTGGGATAATCCATGCTCTGCGAGACCGGCACCAGCGCGGTCAGGGCGATCAGCTCCTCGTCGGAGGCGGTATCCACCACCTCGCCCCGCATCAGCTGCACGTCGCTCATCACCCGCCCGGCACATTCCGGCTGCATGATAAAGACAAATTCGTAGATAGGCTCCAGCAAAACGCTGCCGCCCCTTTGCAGTCCGTCCTGGATGGCCATGGGCGTAGCGACGATAAAGTCCAGCGGGTGGGTGTGGATCAGGTGATGATTGCCGCCCACCAGCGTGATATCCACGTCTGTCACCTGCCAGCCCAGGCGTCCCTGGCTGAGGGCGAGGGGCAGCGCCTGCTCCACCTGATGCTGATAGCGCGGCATGATGTCCCTGCCCGGCACCGTGGAGGAAAACCGGACGCCGCTGCCGCGCGGCGCGGGCTTTATGTCAAATTCCAGGATGGCCCAGCAGGGCTTGGGCATGGTGTATGCCACAAAGCCCGTGGCGCGCTTTGCGATTGTTTCCCGGTAGATCACGCTGGGCTTGCCCGCGCTCACCTTAAGACCAAAGCGGGTCTCAAGCATTTCCTGCAAAATTTCCAGCTGCACGCGGCCCATCACCTGCACGCGCATTTCTCCCGTGCGCCGCTCAAGCTGCGCCTGCAACAGCGGATCCTCGTCCGATAAAACCGCGCACGCCTCCCTTAAGGCCTCCAGCTGCCCGGGGTCTTCCGGCGTGAGCTGCACCGTGATCAGGGGCGTTTTCAGCTGCCCGGGCTCCACGCTTCTTGGCAAAAGCGCCCTGTCGCCCAGCACGTAGCCCGTCCGGATCTCGCCAAGGCCGTAGACCAGGGCGATCTCGCCCGCGCACAGCTGGCCTGTATCGCTGCCGGAGGCGTCCCGGATCTGGGTGATCTTTCGCTGAACGACGATCTCTTCGCCGCTTACCCGGTCTAGGCCGGTCACGATGTCGAGGGGCATGCGGTTTGTGAGCCTGCCGCCAAAGAGGCGTATCCACACCCCGCGCCCCAAAAGCCGGTCGCGGGACACCGCAAACACCACGCCCGAAAGCGCGTCCGTTTGCTTATCCGGCTCCGGCAAAAGCCTTATCACCGCGTCAAGCAACGGCTCTATGCCAACGCCCCTAAGGGCGCTTCCCTTCAATACGGGTACCGCTCTGCCCTGCCGGGTCGCAAGCGCAAGGCAGCCTTCCAGCTCCTCGCGCGCGGGCGTATCGCCCTCCAAAAAGCGCTCCGTCAAATCGTCGTCCAGCGCTGAAACCGTCTCCGCAAAGCGCTCCTCGTTCCAAAGAGGCACGCACTCCAGCTTCAGGCGGCTGTGCAGGCGCTTTAGCACCCTTGCAGGGTTGGCCTCCGGGCGGTCTGTCTTGTTTAAAAACACCAAAAACGGCATGTTTTGCTTTTTCAGCATCCGGCAGATCGCCTCGGTCTGCGGCTGCACGCCCTTTACCGCGTCCACCACCAGCACGGCCGCGTCCAGCGCCCAGAAGGAGCGCTCGATCTCTGCGGAAAAGTCGCTGTGGCCGGGCGTGTCGATGAGGTTGATCTGCGCTTGTTTCCATTGCAGGCTTACGCACGTCGCCTTTACGGAGATCCCCCTGCGCCGCTCCACGGGCAGGCTGTCCGTATAGGCGGTGCCGCTGTCCACGCTGCCCGGCTGCCTGAGCCTGCCCGCAAGGACGAGCATCTGCTCGGTCAGCGTGGTTTTGCCCGCGTCCACGTGCGCAAAGATGCCGATGTTTCTGATCACGCGCTGCCTCTTTCCCAAATTTCGCATTTGCCGCTAATTTACGCTGAACGCTTTGGATTATAGCACCGCCGCCTTGCCCTGCGCAAGCGCGCCGCGCATTCAGTTGTAAATTTACACATCTTGTGCCGAAAGTTTTAAAATCGCGCTTGCAAAGATTCTGCAAAACCTTTATTATTTTGGCGGGGCAAACCCTAATATCTACTGGAGGAAGCAAATATGAGAAAACTTCTCGCATTGGCGCTCGCTGTTGCGATGCTGCTGAGCCTTGGCAGCGTGTCCTTCGCCGACGACATCGACGACGCGTACGAGGCCAAAGCCAACGTCATCGCCACCGATTACAGCGGCAAGACCGTGATTCTGCACTCCAACGACGTACATGGCGCAATCGACGGCTATGCCTGCATCCCCACCCTGCGCAGCTGGTTCAGCGACAAGGGCGCTGATCGGGTGCTGGTCGTGGACGCCGGCGACTTCAGCCAGGGCACCAGTTATGTTTCCGTCTCCAAGGGCCTGACCGCCATCCAGATGATGAACGCGGCCGGCTATGATCTGGTCACTCTGGGCAACCACGAGTTCGACTTCGGCTACGCCCAGCTCATGAGCAACCTCGAGCAGGCGGAGTTTATCACTCTTAGCTGCAACGTGATCGACGACGCTACCGGCGAAGCCATCCTGCCCGGCTACACCGTGCTCAAGTACGGCGAGGAGGGCGCAGACGACGCCATCTCCATCGGCTTTGTGGGCATCGAGACCCCCGAAACCGCCACCAAGGTCAACCCCGGCCTGATCAAGGAGATCCATTTTACCGCCTTTGAGGAGCTTTACACCTGCACCCAGAAGGCCGTTGACACCTGCAAGGCAGAGGGCGCGGATCTGATCATCGCCCTGGCCCACCTGGGCGTGGACGCGGAAAGCGCGGCAAACGGCTATCGCTCCGTCGATCTTCTGAATAAGGTCGAGGGCATCGACTTTACCATCGACGGCCACAGCCACACCGTGATGACCAGGGGCGAAGGCGGCCTGGCCATCCAGTCCACCGGCACCAAGTTTGAAAACGTCGGCGTCATCGTGATCGATAACGCCACCAAGACCGTCGAGCAGAACTTCCTCGTCTCCACCAAGGGGATCGAAAAGGATGCCGCGGTGCTGGCCGCCGCGCAGGCCATCATTGACGAAGTCGACGCCAAGTACGGCGCGGTATTCGCCACCTCCGAGGTAGAGCTCAACGGCGCCAAGGCCCCCGGCAACCGCACTGAGGAAACCAACCTCGGCGATCTCATCACCGACGCGATGGTGTGGAGCGTTGTCAAGGAAGGCGGCATCGAGCAGGTCGAGCCCAATCAGATCGTGGGCATCACCAACGGCGGCGGCATCCGCGCTGCCATCAAGGCCGGCGACGTCACCATGAAGGACATCAACACCGTGCTGCCCTTTGGCAACACCGTGGCGGTCATCTACGTGACCGGCCAAGAGCTGCTCGAGGCGCTTGAGGCCTCCACCTTCTGCACCCCCGATTCCATCGGCGGCTATCCCCAGACCAGCGGCATCACCTGGACGCTGGACACCACCAAGGAATTCAACAAGGGCGAGGTCTACACCCTGGACGGCAAGGAGAGCAGCTATTTTGCTCCCGCCAGCATTGAGCGCGTGACCATCACCTCCGTAAACGGCGAAGCGTTCGACGAAAACGCCACCTATGCCGTCGTCACCAACAACTTCTGCGCCGCCGGCGGCGACACCTACAACGTGTTCTTCCGCGCCTACAGCGAGGGCACCGGCTTTGATACCGGCATCCCCATGGACGAGGCCGTGATCGACTTCATCACCGAGGTCCTGGAAGGCACCATCACCGCCGAGGCCTACGGCGCTCCCAGAGGCAGCGAGACCCAGATCAGATAATTCCCGTCCACGCTAAGGACATAGCCCGCCCCGCCAGGCGCTTGCCGCCCGGCGGGGCTTCTTTTTGGAAAAAGTGTTTGCAGCAAGCACGCAGGCTTTCTTTGCCGCATCCCCCTTTACGAGGCTGTTTTTGATAAAATTTCCCTTTATGTGATCCACTTTGCCTTTTTGGGGCGTCTTATCAGTGTTGATCGATCAGCAAAGCTGCAAAGGAGCAAAGCCCGAAATGGATGAAATGGAGTTTGCGCGGCGCGTCCGCGCCTGCACGGACAGGTTGTTTCGCGTGTGCTACGCGCTTTTGCCCGAGCGGGCGGACCGCGAGGACGCGATACAGGAGGCGCTGATCAAGGCCTGGCGCAGGATCGGAACGCTGAAGGACGAGGCCGCCTTTGAGGGCTGGCTTACCCGCATCGCCATAAACGAGTGCAAAAGCGCGCTCAGAAGGCGGCGGCGCAGGCCCGAGGCGGAGATGTGTGAATCGATCCCCGCAAGGGACTCCATTCCCGATCTGGCCTTGCACGACGCGCTTATGGGACTGGAGCTTAAGCTGCGCATGCCGGTGGTTTTGCACTATGTGGAGGGCTTCACTTTGCAGCAGACCGCAAAGCTGCTGCGCCTTCCGCCGGGCACCGCAAAGCGCCGTTTAAAGCAGGCGAGGCTTCTTCTCAAAGCGCAATTGAAGGAGGAATAGAGTCGTGAAGCGAAACTGGAAGGGCGCGTTTCCTCCCGTGGACGCGGGCTTTAAGGACGGCATGGAGCGCGCCTTTGAGGCCCTTGGAAAGGAGAAAGCACAGATGAAAAGGAAAGTGAGCCTTGGCTTTATTCTGGCCGTCGTGCTGGCGCTGCTTAGCGCGACGGCGCTGGCCGCAGGGCTTGGCGGCGTGTTTGGAAGCATCAACTGGTTTGGGGAATTTGCGAGCGATGAGGAGCTTGCGCATCCCCTGCCCACCCCCGCGCCCTCTGCGCAGGCAGGCGAGCTGTTCGATCTGAGCCAGCAGATCCTGGACAGCCGCGGCGAAAAGGAGCTGGTGCTCGTGTCAGAGGGCGGCAGCGGCAGTTACGCCCCCTGCACAAAGGCGCTTAGCGGCCTTAAGGAGCTTAAGGAGCTTTTGGCAGAAAACGCCGCTTTACCTGTAGGGCGCATCCCCGAAGGCTACCGCTTTGCCTGTGGCACGCTGGTGTACGGCTGCCGGCCGGAGGGCGCGTTTGAGCTCAGCGCAAGCGAAAGCCTTCCTTACGGCCTTAGCGTGAGCCGCTACCGGATCAGCGAGGGCATGGACATCATAACCGGCTATACGCTTACGCTCGTCGGCAGCGACCCGGGCGACCGCATAAGCGTCGACGCCTGGCTGTCAGAGCGCACAGATGTCCAGGAGTACTGGATGGGCGTCGGCCCGCAGCAGCAGGCCAGCGCGCTGCAGGTGAACGGCATGGACAACGCCGTGGCCATCGAGGGCGCGGGCGGAAGCAGCCTGAGCCTGCGCAGAGCGCTTGATACCCCCGTGGAGTGCAGGGAATTTCTGCCCGGAGCGCAGTCCGATCTCGTGACATACGAAGAAGCGCAGCTGCACCTGCACGCAAGCCTTGCAAGCATCCAGACGCTTGCGGGAATGTTTGATAAGGAGCAGTAAGCGTCTTAAGTCAAAGCACAAGCACTTTAAGACCGTCGCCGGAGCCCATCAAGCCAGATGCGCTCCGGCGCGTTTCTTTTCGCGCTGCAACAGCGTTTCAGCAGCCGCGCAGCAAGATCGTGGTTAGGTGATCGGGATTTTCTGCGTTTATCGTTTATGGCTGAAAACAGCAGAGGGCTTCCAACCCTTTCCGTCACGGCTGTTGTATTCAGTTTAATTCCATATCTCAAATCGTGTGAGTGAATAAAAAATGAATTGTGTTAATTTTACCGATAACCCTTGCATTTCACTCCAAGCTGTGATAATATATTCCAGTGCTTTGCGAAAGGCATGCTGATGTAGCTCAGTAGGTAGAGCGCATCCTTGGTAAGGATGAGGTCGCCGGTTCGAATCCGGCCATCAGCTCTTTGTGTTTT
>CADBNW010000086.1 GCA_902796025.1 uncultured Eubacteriales bacterium | reverse complement strand
TTCCATATTGTGAAGAACTTCAACGATAAGGTCGTCAGTGAAATCAGGAAGGATGAACAGCGGCGACTCTTCGAAGAAGGCAACATTCCTTTCCTGAAGGCATTGACAGGGATCCAAATTATATCGTTCTGTAAGACTTATTTCCATGCCTGTAAAACTGGATTCTCATGTAAGACTAACTTCCAGAGGCCGCCCTCGGTACTGGAAGCAACCTTTTCACTTCAGCCATTTGAAAATGGTTTTCATTTTGTATTGACAATCAGTCTTCTATGTATTAGAATTAAGAGCGGTTCTCATTTGTCGAAGGGAGATGTGTGCATTGGCAGGTGAGACAGGCTACAGGACTCGGGCTCAGGAAAAACTGCTAGCCTATCTGAAAGCGACGCCAAACGTGCATCACACGGCATCAGAACTGAAGGAACACTTCGCGGCTGAAGGTACACCCATCGGGACAGCTACCATCTATCGGCAGTTGGAACGATTTGTGGATGAAGGACATATCCAGAAGTACTTCATAGGAACCGGCGAAAGCGCCTGCTACGCGTTTGTTGATTCACCCACATCATATACATCCCATTTCCACTGCAAATGCGAACAGTGCGGATGCCTGATTCACCTTGACTGCGAAGAACTAAGGGAGATTCAGACGCATTTGCTGATACATCATGGTTTTGCGTGGAACGCAGGAAAAACTGTTTTCTACGGCTTATGCGATCCATGCCGGAAGGCTTGACGCTTAGCATATGATTTGAAGAAGGAGGGAGCAGAGCATGAGTTGTCAGAAACGGATTAGCGCTGAGCTTCTATGCGTCATTTTTATACTGGCTATGCTTCTTTCTTCCGTTTTCATCATCCATGAAGCAGGTCACGATTGTACAGGAGAGGACTGCCCTATCTGCCAGGCGATTGTCATGAACAGTCAATTGCTTCGTCTGATTGGCGTGGCGATCCTTGTGCTGGCCTCCCTGCTGGGTATCCTGCGCACAAAACATGCGTGGGCTGGTACCCTCGGGTTTTCTTTGCCTGCTTCCAGGACATTGGTGAGTTGGAAGATCCGGTTGAATAATTAACTGAATCCAATCTGAGGAATCACATGATCCAGGGGATTCGTATGCCCGTTTGGCAGAATCCCTGTATTGTGGATTCCTTGTTTTTATGCCTAAATTCAGTGAATGAAAACCGGAGGAATATGAAAATGAAAAAGATTGTCAGCCTCGTAATCAGCTTGGCTTTGGTTTTATCCTGCATGCTCCCTGCCGCTATGGCAGAAGGCAAGAAGATCAACGTTGTTACTACGATTTTTCCCATTTATGACTGGGCACGCGAAGTGGCTGGCGAAAACGATCATGTGCAGATGACTCTTCTGCTGGACAGCGGTGTGGATCTGCACAGCTATCAGCCTACAGCTGCGGACATTATGAAAATCGCCAACTGCGATGTGTTCATTTATGTGGGGGGAGAATCGGATGAATGGGTGGAGGACGCCCTGCAGGAAGCTGTCAATCCCAATATGATCGTGATCAATCTTGTAGAAGCCATGGGCGAAGACATCAAGATGGAAGAGATCGTCGAAGGCATGGAACATGAACATGAGCATGAAGAAAGTGATGCACATTCCCATGAAGTGAGCACCTTTGAGGATGATCAGGTGGAAGACCGTCCCCTGAGCAACTGGGCCGGAGAATGGCAGAGCGCCTATCCATATGCATTGGATGGCTCTCTGGACGAGGGCTTTGCCCACAAGGCCGAATCCGGCAAAATGACCGCCGAAGAGTATAAGCAGTACTACATCACCGGCTACGAAACCGACATCGACAAGATCGTCATTGATGGCGATACCAATGTGATCACCTATACCGATGTAAATGGCAGTTCTTGCCAAAGTGAATACAAAGCGCTGGGCTATTATATCCAGAACTGGTCAACTGGCACCAAAGCCGCTATGTACCGCTTCGAGGCTGTGGACAAGGAATCCGGTGCACCCATCTTTATTGAATTCAACGATCACATCATTGAGAACGTGAAAGCTGAGCACTTCCATCTCCGCGCCAGCAACGAGAGCTTTGACGCTATCGAAGACCCTGAAAACAAGTGGCCCACCTTCTATCCCGCCGATTTTGACGCCGATGAAATGCTGGCTGCCTTTGTGGGGCACGATCATGAGCATGAACATGGCGAAAAAGAGGAGGAGGCCGACGAGCACGTGTGGCTGAGTCTGCGCAACGCCGAAAAACTGGTAAAGGTCATTGCCGACGCCATGGCAGAAATCGATACCGCCAGCGCCGAAGCATATCAGGCTAATGCCGCCGTTTATATGGAAAAGTTGGCTGCCTTGGACGCCGAGTATACCAAAGTTGTGGGTGCCTCCACCTACAAGACCATGTTGTTCGGGGATCGCTTCCCCTTCCGTTACTTGGTGGATGACTACGATCTGAGTTACTATGCTGCCTTCTCTGGCTGCTCCGCAGAAAGCGAAGCCAGCTTCCAGACCATTCTGTTCCTTGCCCAAAAAGTGGACGAATTGAACCTGCCCGCAGTGCTGACCATCGAGCGCTCTTCCACCAGGATTGCCCAGACGGTGGTAAGCACCAGCCAGAATAAGGAGGCGAAGATTCTGGCCATGGATTCCATGCAAAGCACTACTTCCAGTGATGTGAAGGCCGGAGTAACCTACCTTTCCGTGATGGAAAGCAACTTGCAGATCCTGAAGGAAGCGCTCAATTGATCTTTTTGAAAAATTACTGAACACAGGGAGCAGAGATTCGTTTGAGTCTCTGCTCCCTATCACCGCCTGAAGGAGCAAAAAATGGCACAGCTGAGATGTGAAAACCTGACCCTGGGCTATGAAGGCCACGCTGTATTATCCAATCTTAATTTTTCTGTGAACACTGGCGACTATCTTTGCGTCGTGGGAGAAAACGGCTCCGGCAAAAGCACGCTGATGAAGACCCTGCTGGGCCTGTTGAAGCCCCTTGGCGGAAGCATCCGGTGGGGCGAGGACCTGCAGGCGTCACAGATCGGGTACCTCCCGCAACAGACGGCGGTGCAGAAGGATTTCCCCGCCACGGTAATGGAGATCGTCCTTTCTGGCTGCCAGGGCCGCGTCGGCCGCCGTCCTTTTTACGGCAAAGAGGAAAAAGCGCTGGCAAAAGCAAACATGGAGAAAATGGGTATCGTCCCCCTGGCGCGCCGCTGCTACCGGGAGCTCTCCGGCGGGCAGCAGCAACGGGTCCTGCTGGCCCGCGCCCTGTGCGCGACGCAGAAGCTGCTGCTCCTGGACGAACCGGTTGCCGGCCTCGACCCCAGGGTGACGGCCGAAATGTATGATCTCATCAAGGGTCTCAACCGCGAAGGCGTCACCATCATCATGATATCGCACGATCTGGAAGCCGCCCTGCGCTACGCGTCCCACGTACTGCACGTGGGCCATGAGTTTTTCTTCGGCACGGCGGAAACATACAGGCTCAGTTCTTTTGCCAAACGCTTCCTGTACGCGGAAGGAGGCGGATTAAAATGATCGACATGCTTCGCCAGTATCTCACCATTCCTTTTGTGCAGTACGCCCTAGTTGTCGGCGTACTTATCGCCTTGTGCTCCTCCCTTCTGGGCGTTACGCTGGTGCTCAAGCAGTTCTCCTTTATCGGCGACGGGCTTTCACATGTGGCCTTCGGGGCAATGGCCGTCGCAGGTGTGCTGCATCTGACAAACGATATGCTTTTTGTCCTGCCCCTGACAGTGCTCTGCGCCATACTGCTCCTGCGCACCGGGCAGCATACAAAGATCAACGGCGACGCAGCCATCGCCATGATATCCGTAGGCGCTTTGGCTATGGGATACCTGCTGCTGAACCTTTTTTCCGTCTCTTCCAACCTTTCCGGCGACGTATGCTCCACCCTTTTCGGTTCCACCTCCATCCTTACGCTGACCAAAACGGAAGTGTGGTTATGCACAGGCCTTTCCTGCGTGGTCGTGGTCATCTTCATCCTGTTCTATAACAAGATCTTTGCCGTCACCTTTGACGAGGATTTCGCTAGGGCTTCCGGCACGCGGGCGGAGGCTTACAACCTGCTGATCGCGGCGGTCACCGCGGTGATCATCGTGCTGGCCATGAATCTGGTGGGATCGCTGCTGATCTCGGCCCTCATCATCTTCCCCGCCATGAGCGCCATGCGCTTGTTCCGCTCCTTCAGGAGCGTTACCGTATGCTCCGCGGTGCTCTCCGTTACATGCGCGCTGCTGGGCATCCTGATATCCATCCTTAGCAGTACGCCGGTCGGCTCTACCATTGTGGCAGTAGATATTGCTGCGTTTCTCATTTTTTCCCTGCTGGCAAAGCTGAAAAGAAAGGTCGGATAAATGATGAAAAAGCTGTGTTTTACTCTTTCCCTTCTGCTGATGGCCCTGGCCCTCTCCGGCTGCGGCAATACGAATGGCGCCGGAAAAAGCGCCGCCAACACCACGGGCAGCATACCCGTGATCCTCAGCCAGTCGGAATACCTGCTGTATCAGAATATCTTCTACAACAGTTATGGGCCGCAGTATGAAGGCCAGTCCGTGACCAAGCGCGGGGTACTGGCAAAGATACACGACGCTTTCAACGATCGTGAACGCTATTACGTCTGGGGCTATCTGGACAACACGAAGTGCTGCGACTGGCAGTGGGAATTCGTTCCGAAGGATGAAAAAAGCCTGCCAGCCATTGGTTCGCTGATCGTGGTCCAGGGTGTTTTCAAGGCGGACGACAACGCCCTGGACGATTATTGGATCACAGACGCAGCAGTCGAAACGGAATCCGCGTATACCGGTCCGCAGGAAGACATCAACATGTTCGCCATGAGCTGCACGTTGGAAAGGGTGCAGATCATGAACATCATGTACAGATACGAAGCTTTTGAGGGAAAGTCTTTCAGCGCCTACGGGCGCATTGCCGGAACGGATACTCTGGAAAACCCATATTATGACGGTTCGTGGCAGATCCCCTTTTCCTCCGGCAGCGCCAGCCCTGCCATCGGCACACTGGTGCTCCTGAAGGGAACGGTAAAAAGCGCCACGCTGGCGGATTGCGCCATGAGCGTCATTCAGTGAGTTTTCAACAAAACACTGTTCCAATCATATAGTTTACCATAAAAATCTCCATGTCGGTGCGGCACCGGCACAAATAGTGATGAAAACGAGGCGCCGCAAATTTGCCCGTTTTCTGGTAAAATCAGCTTGAGAGAGGCAAAC
>CADBNW010000085.1 GCA_902796025.1 uncultured Eubacteriales bacterium | reverse complement strand
TTCCGCCAGACCTTCCGCGGCCTTCCCAAGGAGCTGGAGCAGGCGGCCTACGTGGACGGCGCGGGCTTTATCCGCACCTTCACCAGCATCGTGCTGCCCTGCGCGGGCCCGGGCCTGATCACCGTGGGTACCCTGTCCTTCGTGTGGAACTGGAACGACGTGTCCTTCCTGTCCTGGTTCGATCCGGCAAACACCAAAAGCCTTATGTTCATGTACATAAAGCGCACCGCCTCCATGAAGGAGGCCCTGGACAGCATAAGCTCCAAGGTGCCCGGCACCTACACCTTCCTGTCCAATAACCTTTTGTACCAAAACGCCATCAGCAAGACCTGCGCGCTGTTCGTGCTGATCCCGCTGATCATCCTGTACCTCATCGTGCAGCGCCGCTTTGTCCAGGGCGTGGAGAGAAGCGGCATCGTGGGCTAAAACCCAAAACACAAGCAGGGGACGGCGCATCGCCGTCCCCCCCGTTTTGTAATAAAGTCCTTTCCCTGCAAAGGGGAGCCTTCCGCCATTTTCCCTTTACGCCATCCGCTTGATGATGGTAAGCTCCGCTTCGCTGCCCTTGATGCTCACCTTTACGTTGTCTGCCACCTTGGAGACCACGGACTTTTCCAACTCGTCCCAGGCCTCCTGCGCGCCCTTGCGGTTTTCCTCGCGGTACTGGCACAGCTGCTCGCGGTAGTCCTTCATGGACCAGACCATGTTGTCGAACGCCGGGGCCTCGCAGCCAAACAGCAGGCCGTCCTCGAACACGGGATCACCCTCGGCATACTCAAAGAAGGAGCGCAGCTTGCCCATGAAGCCGCGCGCGGCCTCGTTTTTGCCGCTGGTGGAGGTGGAGATCAGCTTTTCGCGGGTGCTGCTGTTCATAAGCGCGCGCACCTTTAAGTGCAGTTCAAAGACGTTTTTTTCGTCCTCGATCCAGAATTCGCCGTTCACTTCGCCCGCGATCGCGCGCACCAGGGCCATCATTTCCTCGGCCAGCAGGTGCAGGTACAGGTTGTTTTTGTGGCTCAGCTGCTTATAGACGCTGACCTTGTCCACCTCTTCAAAGGCGGCCTCCATGCCCGCGCCCCTGCTTGAAACAAGAATGATATCGCTTTTCATGCCGGCCTCCTTATTCGATGGTGAGAATGTCGGAAAAACCGGTGACGTCGAACACTTCCTGCACGATCTCGTTTACATGCACGATCTTGAGACCGCCCTTTTTGGCAAGCGCCTTGTGCGCGCTCAAAAGCACGCGCAGGCCTGCGGAGGAGATGTAGTCCAGCTTTTCAAAATCCAGGGTAAGGCTGCTAATGGTATCCAACAGGGTTTTGAGCTCCGCCTCCAGCTCCGGCGCGGTCATGGTGTCCAGGCGGCCGGAGAGGGCCAGACAGGCCTCGGAGCCGTTCAGGGTTTTTTCTATCGTCATACCGTTTCCTCCCATAGCGTAAATACAGCAATATCATAGCACAGCCCGCCCAATTTGCAATACCAGAAGGGAGTTTAGTTTTTGTTATGCGCAAATACCGCGCGCGCCGACAGCCAGTAATTCAACATAAGCCTTGACGCTCTTTGGCGGCGTGACTATAATTGCATTATAAAAGCGTTTTGTTGTTAACACAGCGCCCGCTTCCGGGCATGCCGGTCAGCCGCCGAAGGCGGAATGAAGATACGCAGGAGGGAACTATGCAATTCAAACACGCGCACCCGACGTATTCGTCGTTTTGCAGCGACTACACCTCCCTCACCTTTGACGTGCACACGGGAAGGCTCATGTTCCTTGGCGTGGAGTCCGGGGGCCGCGACTGGGACAGGCACGGCACCTACAGCGTGCTGATGCCCTCCCTGGGCGCGATCTGTCCCGCCTTTGAAAAGGCCCCGCCCGTAAAAGAAAAGACCCTTCGGCAGGAAAACAGCCTGCTGTTTGAAAACGCATCCGGCGCAAGGCAGCTTTTTACCATGGAAGACGACAGGCATTTTTCCTTCCGCTTTGAAAACGCGGATGGGGCGCTGCTTAAGATGTGCTTCTCCATCCGGCGCGCGCCGCTTACGGTCTGGGCGCGCGAGCACGAAAAAAAGCGCCCCCGGCGCAAAAGATGCCTGTATCAAACGCGCTATAGCCTTCCGCTGATCCTCCACTTTCCGGATTTCGGGCTGGTCAGGATAAGCGCAGACGCGGGCGTCAGCTGCGAAGAGGCCCTGATCACCTCGAGCGAATACACCGGCCTCGACCTTGGCGCGGAAAATTACGGCTACCATAACCAGATGCACGCGCTGCACTATGGCTATTCCGAGCTCACGCTGAGGGCCGAGGGGGCGGGCGCAGCCGAATTGCATTTTGAGATCCTGCAGGAGGTCTATCCAAAGCTGGACTTTGCAGGGGGCGAAAGCGCCGCCTGGAACGGCCTTCGCCGCGCGTGGATGAATTCCTTTGCGCTGAACAGGGAATACTTCGACATGGGCGACAACATCATGCTAAACGGCCGGGGCCATCTGGCCGTGCACATGAAAAGCGACCTGATGCAAATGATGGGCGGGGACGAGCCGCTGTTCAAGCTTGCGCGGGAGGCCTTCAGGCAGCAGATCCTGGACGGCTTTCTCTACGCGCAGGCGGACGACGGCGAGGTGAACTTTTCCTACGTTCAGCGCCCCAAGGGGCGGGAGCCCATGTGCGGCTTTATCGATTCCACGCCGGCCAGCATCATCGCGACCTGCGGCATCGCCCATTGGGATCGGCCCTTTGCCCAGAAGCTTTTGCCCTACGCCCTGAAGACCGCGGACTTCATCCTGACCCTGGACAAGGACGGCGACGGCATTTTCGAGGTCCCCTTCTCCGGCAATTTCATGGAGGATGAGGTGGAATACGGCCAGCGCCAGCGAAACTGGTGGGACAATTTCGCCTTCGGCCACAAGGACATTTACTTTAATTACCTGTGCCACCGGGCGTTAAGAGAGCTTACGGAGCTTCTGGATCAGCTTGACAGAAAAGATGAAACTAAAAAATACGCTTCGCAGCTTGAACGCTTCGACGCGCACTTTTTCGATACGTTCTACGATCCCGCTACGGGCGTCATGGCGGGCTGGATCAGCCGGGACGGCCGCGTGCACGACTATATGTTCACCTTCGCCGTGTCGATGGGCATCGACGAAGGGCTGATCCCGCTAAAAAAGGGCAGGGCGATGATGGAGCTGCTGCTTGACAAAATGCAGCAGGAGGGCTACGGGGACCTGCGCTACGGCATCCCCGGAAACCTGATCCCGGTGGCCGACCCCGATACGATCCACTGGCCCTGTATGAGCGACTGGGGCCGCTATGAAAACGGCGGACTGTGCGGCATGAACGGCTTTCACTTTTTGACGGCGATGTACCGCGTGGGCCTGCGGGAGGAGGCGGACCGCATCCTTACCGCCATCCTGAACACCTACGATAAGGAATTCACGCACTCCGGCCTGATGCCCGGCTACGTGCAAAGCGTGGACTGGCGCACGAAAGAGGGAAACCCCTGCGGCTACAACTATCTTGCGGACAATTACTACTTCCTTCTTGCTGTTTATACCGGCCACGCTGGTATAAGCCATCCGGCAGTAGTGAATCGATTGAAATGACTCGGAGATTCCTTTTGAGCCAAACTACTCTGGCGCTTATTCTCCCTGCAGATCTCTAAGCGCCGGATGGCCGTATGCGCCCTGGGCGCTTTCCACGGCGCGGATGATGGCTTCGCTCACCACCTGCGCCGCAAGCGCGCCGACCAGGTCCTGATCCGCGGCCACCTCGCCGACAGACGCGGCGTAAATGCTGTCGCCGTCTGCGGAGGTGTGCACGGGATTGATGGAGCGGGCGTAGCCGTCGTGCGCCATGCCGGCGATCTTGCAAAGCTGCGCTTTGCCAAAGCGCCCGTTTGTCAGCACGACGCAAAGCGTGGTGTTGCCGGTAAACTTGTTTTCTACCACGGCATAGCTTTTTTGCATGTACTCAAGGGACGAGCGCAGGCCGGTCTTTTCCTCGTTCAGCATGCCCGCAAGCTGCCTGCCGCTTTTCCAGTCGTACACGTCGCCAAGGGCGTTGACGACCGTGATCGCGCCGATCTTCAATTCCCCAAGCTGCAGGGCATAGCTGCCGATGCCGGACTTCATGCAATACTCCATCCCGGCAAGCTTTCCCACTGTCGCGCCGCAGCCGACGCCGAAGTTCCCGT
This sequence comes from uncultured Eubacteriales bacterium, assembly GCA_902796025.1. Taxonomy (GTDB): domain Bacteria; phylum Bacillota; class Clostridia; order Christensenellales; family Aristaeellaceae; genus RUG14130. Next base: position 1,740 of record CADBNW010000085.1, on the reverse strand, counting down.
CCCGGTAGTTGCCCTTTTCCATGGCAAGGCGGGCGGCCTCGCAGCCCATATCGGCGTCCGGGCGCACCGACGCGTCCCCCACGGACAGGTCGTAGATGTCGGACTGTGCCACCAGCGGCACCAGCGCGTACCCGGTATCGTAACCGATCCCCTTTTCCTCCAGATAGCGCATCACCCCGTTCGCCGCGCCAAGGCCGTAGGCGCTGCCGCCGGAAAGCACGATCGCGTGGATGCTCTGCGCGGCCATCAGGGGATTTAATAGCTGGCTTTCGCGGCTTGCGGGGCCGCCGCCGCGCACGTCCAGCCCGGCGCGCATGCCCTGCGGCGCGATCAGCACCGTGCAGCCCGTCGCGGCCCGGGCGTCTTCGCATTGGCCGATACAGACCGGCCCGATCTCGGTAACGGATATTTCGCGCATCGTTTCGTCTCCTTTAAAAAGCGTCAGGTAAAAAGCGTCAGGCGGCAGCAAAAGGATCGCACCCAGGGCTCAGCTTCTAAGAAAGCTCAGGATCTCGCGGTACACCTCGGGATCCTGCCGGGTCATCATCGAAATGGGCTTATCGGCAAAATAGTCCGCCCGTTCCTCGGCGGTCGCCAGCTTGTTTTCCCGAAGCAGGCGGTTATACTGCCCAAACCACGCGCTCATCGTTTCAAGCGCCTCTTTGCTGTACTGGGGATTGTGCCTTTTCCCCTCCACGCTGATCACGCGAAGGTATGGATTTCCCATTTGGATGACGCACCCTGCGTTGTATTTGTAATTCACCATCGGGTCGTCGGTCGAATGGATCCACAAAATCCGCTTCTGCGTGGTGGCGAGGTAGGCGCGGTTATCGCCCCTGCCGTAGCGGGGGAGCAGCTTTTCCTCATAGCGCTTTACGCGGTTTGCCAAAAAACGCAGCTTCACAAAGCCCATCATCTCGTCTGCGACCGTCACGAAGCCCGACAGGATCACCGCGCGCCGGACATTGGGCGCAAGGCGCGAAACGCTAAGCGCCGTGTAGCCGCCAAGCGAATGGCCCACGGGGATCACCTCCTCCCGGGGAGGATTTCTTTCAAGCATCTCCATCACGTCCCGCGTCGGCGCGTTTACGCTGGACAGCCGCTCCCCGCCCGATTCGCCGCAGCCGGTGTAATCGAGCGTCCATACCCGGTAGCCCGCCCGGCACAGGGTATCGATCTCCGCAAAATACGCCGCGTGCCCCGGCCCCATGCCGGGACAAAACAAAATCAGCCTGTCCGGGTCATACCCTTTGTACCAGTAGATGAAATGCGAGATCATCACGCCTTCCGAATTTAGAAAGCTCCCGCGCGTGCATTTGAGCCCAGGAAAATCCTTTGCGCTGTAGTAGGGGACCGCTTCGTCCCTGTCGTAGCGCTTTAGAAAATTCTTTTTGTAGATGTTTACGATCAGGCCCATTCCGTCCTCCGCCGCCTGCCGGGAATCGATCGCCTTAGCAAGGCGCGTATATCATAGCATGCTTAAGCGCGATTGTCCAGCCGACCGGGACAAATCCGTGATTTACGGATATTGGCGCAGCGCTTTCAAAAAATGTTCGGAAATTAACCGCTTCTTCGCGGGAATTACATTTACGTAGTTCGCCACTTGGACTATAATAAGTGCATTCCGTGGGGAATAATTTATAGGAGGTTCATTTTGTATGAAGAAGCTGCTTGCACTGGCTCTGTCCCTTATGCTCGCGCTTTCCTGCTTCGCGTTTGCTTCTGCGGAAGGCAACACGG
>CADBNW010000084.1 GCA_902796025.1 uncultured Eubacteriales bacterium | reverse complement strand
GACAGGGCGCTGAACTTCGACGGCGAAACCGGCCCCTACGCCATGTACACCCACGCGCGCCTGTGCAGCGTGCTAAGAAAAGCGGGTGCCTGCGACGCACAGCCGGATTATTCCGCCCTGTCCGATCCCGAGGCACAGACGGTGATCAGGCTGATCGATTCCTTCCCCCAGCAGGTGGTGTCCGCCGTGGAGCGCAGCGAGCCCAGCTTCGTCACCCGCTTTGCGTGCGAGTTGAGCAAGGCGGTAAACAAATTCTACTATGAGCGCCGCATCCTGGACGACGATCTCTCCGCCCGGGCGGCCCGCCTGATGCTGACCCGCGCCGCGCGCCAGACACTGGCCACGGCCCTCTCCCTGATCGGCGTGAGCGCGCCGGAGCGGATGTAAATTAACGTTTTATTAACGCCTGATTTACTTGCAAATATAGGGAAAGAGGGGTATCATATATTTGCAAATTTAATTTAGGAGGCTGCTATATGAAACGCTTTGTCCGCACGCTCCTTAGCCTCATGCTCGCCGTCGCGCTGCTGATGGGCGCACTGCCCGCCCAGGCGGAGGGCGCCGTAAAGCTGGCCACCGGCATCGCAGAAAACGAGTTTATCATTGCAAACACCTCCGGCGTATCCATCCAGGAGGTCTACATCTATCCCAATTACACCAGCTCCATGGGGCAGCCCAGAACAAACGGCTGGATCTACAACAACACCGAAGGCAAGGTGAGCCTTACCACCCGCGAGATCCAATGGGATTGCCTGTGGAACATCCGCCTGACCGTCAGGATCAACTACCGAAACTACTTTATCACCTTCGAGGATCAGGACATCACCGCCTACCTCGGCTACCGCGTGGTATTCACGGTAGACGAAAACGGCTACTATTCCTTTGAGTATCCCGACACGAACGACGACGTGATGCCGGACGGCAGCGTTTTGAGCTTTACGCTCTATAACGATTCCGGCAAGGACATCACCGAGGTCTACATCTACCGCGAGGGTTCCTCCCGCTGGGGTCAGGCGCGAAACAGCTCCGGCAAGTGGATCTACGACGGAAGGAGCCTGCGCATCAACATGAGCTACACCGAGGTCACCACCAGCCGCGATTACATGATCCGCATCGGCTTTGACTACGGCCGGTACGTGAGCTACTGGGAGTTCCCCATCGACACCCTGGACTATCTTGGCGGCACGATGCGGGTAAGCCGCAATTCCAGCGGCAGCTACCAGATCGAGCCCATGAGCTACGGCTTCTAAACCTCCTTTTCCCAAAGCTGACAAAGCGCACCGGCACAAAAGCAAGCCGGTGCGCTTTTTTCAACATTTTGCCGCGTTGTATCGTATTTTTTCTTGCCAAGCGCCGGGTTTTGCTCTATAATTGCAGTACCACGCTTTTTCAGGAGGAACGCCATGGGCCAGGATCGCTCCGACACGTCAAAAAAACAATCCTGCAGTGCAAGCGCGCTGCTGAACAACATGCCCGCGATGGTGTTTGCCAAGGACGCCGAAAGCGGCCGATATAGCAGCTGCAACCAGTCCTTTGCCGCCTACGCCCACAAAAGCAGCCCGGAGGGCGTCGTGGGGCTTACCGATCACGAGATCTTTGACCGCGCCACTGCCGACCATTTCGTGGCGGACGACAAAAAGGCGCTGACGCTGGACGAGCCCTACGTTTTTATCGAGGACGTGCCGGATGCAAAGGGCAATCCCCGGCATTTTCAAACCACAAAGCTGAAGTACATCGGCGAGGACGGCCGGCTGTACGTGCTGGGCCTGTGCGTGGACGTGACCGCGATTGCCAAGGCCATGGAAAGCGAGATCCGGCATTTGGAGCAGCAGCGCAGGCACACCCTGGAGGAGCGCCTGCTGGAGGAGGAAAAGCACCGCGATCAGCAGGAAAAGATGATCACCGCCCTGTCCTCCGACTACAGAAGCGTATACCACGTAAATCTGGATACGGACGAAGCCATCTGCTACCGCGCGGACCCGAACGACGCGCACCAAAGCCCGGAGGGCAAGCACTTTGCCTTTCTTTCGCGCTTTATGTATTACGCGGACACCTTCGTAACGGAGGAGTTCCGCGAGGGCTTCAAAAGCTTTATCGATCCCGACAACATCCGCGAGGCGCTGTCGCGCGAAAACATCATCTCCTACAGGTATCTTACGCGCCGCGACGGGCGGGAATGCTACGAAATGATCCGCATGGCCGGGGTGCGCCACACCTATCAGCGCGAGGATCACAAGGTGCACGCGATCGGCCTGGGCCTTACGGAGATCGATGCGGAAATGCGAGACGCTGGCTCGAAACAAGGCCCTGCGCGACGCGCTGAAGGCCGCAGAGCAGGCAAACCACGCCAAGACCGCCTTTTTGTCCAGCATGAGCCACGAGATCAGAACGCCCATGAACGCCATCATCGGCCTGGACAGCCTTGCGCTTCGCAGCCCCTCCCTTTCGGACGAAACGCGGGATTACCTTGAAAAGATCGGCGCCAGCGCGCACCATCTGCTTCGGCTGATCAACGACATCCTGGACATGAGCCGCATCGAATCCGGCCGCATGGTATTGCGGCAGGAGGAATTCTCCTTCCGCCAGATGCTGGAGCAGATCAACACCATGGTGATGTCCCAGTGCAGCGAAAAGGGCTTAAGGTACGAGTGCCGGCTGATCGGCGGCGTGAGCGATTACTATATCGGCGACGATATGAAGCTAAAGCAGGTGCTGATTAACATCCTTTCAAACGCCATCAAGTTTACCGACGCGCCGGGCAGCGTAAGCCTGAGCGTGGAGCGGACCGCGCTGTATAACGACCAGTCCACGCTGAAATTTGTCATTTCCGATACCGGCATCGGCATGGATCCCTCGTTTTTGCCCCGCATTTTCGACACCTTCACCCAGGAAAACAGCCACGCCTCCAGCCGCTACGGCTCGACGGGCCTGGGCATGGCCATCACCCGCAACATCGTGCAGCTGATGAACGGCACCATAAGCGTAAAATCCGAAAAGGGCTTTGGCAGCGAATTTACCGTGGTCATATCGCTTAAAAACTGCGAGCACCACGGGCTTGAGCAGGCCAGGATCAACCCCTCGGAGATGCGCGTATTGGTGGTGGACGACGAGGAGGTGGCAGCCGAGCACGCCAGAGTCGTGCTGGACGAGGTAGGCATAAAGGCAGACACCTGCTTAAGCGGCCAGGAGGCCCTGCGAATGATCGATAGCCAGCACACCCGGCACGAACCCTACAACTTGGTGCTGCTGGACTGGCGGATGCCGGAATTGGACGGGCTTGAGGTGGCACGGCAGATCCGTCAAAACTACGACAAGGAGACCACGGTCATCATCCTTACCGCCTTCAACTGGGACGAGATCATGGACGAGGCGCTGATGATCGGCGTGGACAGCTTTTTGGCAAAGCCCCTCTTTGCCTCAAACGTGATCCAAGAGTTCGAGCGCGTCGCCCGCAAAAACAATATGAGCCTGTTCGGCCAGAAAAAGCGTGCAGAGCTCAAGGGCAGGCACATCCTGCTTGCGGAGGACATCCAGATCAACGCCGAGATCATGCAGCAGCTTTTGAGCATGAAGGACGCCCATATCGACCTTGCGGAAAACGGCGAGGTCGCCTTGAAGCTGTTTGAAGCCTCACAGGAAGGATACTATGACGCGATCCTGATGGACATCCGCATGCCCGTGATGGACGGCCTTGAGTCCGCGCGGCGCATCCGCGCGCTAAAGCGTAAAGACTCGGTGGGCGTGCCCATCATCGCCCTTACGGCAAACGCCTTTGACGAGGACGTGCAGCGCTCCCTGCAGGTGGGCATGAACGCGCACCTGTCCAAGCCCGTGGAGCCGGAGCGCCTGTACCAGACCCTGGAGGAGCTGATATGGGAACGCGACTGCAAAAAATAGCTTCAAGAAGGAAAAAACATGAACGCACTGGTAAAGCTTTTCATTTTCGCCCTGATGCTTTCCCTTGGCGCAGGGCTGCCCGCGCTGGCCGAGAAAGGCGTAAGGCTATCTGACGACGCGTCCGACTTCGTGCTATTGAGCGACGCGGTGCCTGACGCAATACTTGAGATTCGCTATTACTCCACCTACAATTTTATCGGCGACCGCGTGGACGGCTATGAGGAGCCCATTGCGCTTTTGACAAAGGAAGCCGCCCTGGCGCTGAAGGCGGCGAGCGACGAAGTAAAGCAACTGGGCTACCGGCTCAAGATCTATGACGCCTACCGGCCCCAGATGGCGGTGGACCATTTTGTGCGCTGGGCCGGGGCCGAGAGCGACACACGCATGCAGGCGTATTTCTATCCGCAGCTTCAAAAAAGCCAGCTCTTTCCCCAGGGCTACATCGCGCGCCACTCTGGCCACAGCCGGGGCAGCACCGTGGACCTTACCCTCTTCGATATGGCAAGCGGCAAGGAAGTGGACATGGGCGGCCCCTTCGATTACTTTGGGGCGCTCAGCCATCCAGATTTCAAGGGCGTCACCCCCGAGCAGTACGCAAACCGCATGCTGCTTAGAGACGTCATGGTAAAGCACGGCTTTAAGCCGCTAAACACCGAGTGGTGGCATTTTACCCTGCGGGACGAGCCCTTTGAGGACACCTATTTTACCTTCCCCGTCACGAGCAAAAGTGTAAGGGCAAAATAGCGCCGCTATAAAAACACATGGGAGGAAGCACATGCAGATCTGCAAATTTAAAGAAATGCCCTATGAGCGCCCGGATATGGAGGCGCTGAAAAAACGCTATGAGGAAACGCTGGCCGCGTTAAGCGGCGCGGCAAGCTGCAAGGAAGCAAAGGACGCGATCTTTGCCCTGCAGGAGTATGAGGAATCTGCAAGCACCGAGATGTCCCTGTCGCACGTGAGAAACACCATCGACACCACGGACGCCTTTTACGAGGGCGAGGTCAAGTGGCTGCGCGAGCAAAACGCGGCGCTGATCCCCCTGCGCAAGCGCTACAACGAGGCGCTTGCCGCCTCCCCCTGGCGCAAGCAGCTTGAGGAGGAGCTTGGCACCCAGCTGTTCAAAACGATCGACGCCAGGCTCAAGACCACAGACGAGCGCATCATCCCGGACATCATCCGCCAGGGCGAGCTGACCCAGCAGTATCAAAAGGACAGCGCGCTTGCGACCACAGTCTTCAGGGGCGAAAAGTGCAATTTCTACGGCCTGCTGAAGCACATGGAGAGCACCGACCGCGAGGAGCGCCGCGAAGCCTATCTGGCCTGGGCGCGCCTGTATGAGGAGATCAGCCCCCGCCTGGACGCCCAGTACGACGAGCTTGTAAAGCTGCGCGACGGCATGGCCAGGAAGCTGGGCTTTGCGAGCTACACGGATTACGCGTATCTTGAGCGCAGGCGCTTTGACTATACCCAGCAGGACGCCGCAAACTTCCGCGCAGAGGTAAAGCGCGTGATCACGCCCGCCGTAAACGAGATCCGTAAGGCGCAGCAAAAGCGCCTGGGCGTGGACAAGCTAAGGTATTACGACGAGGCGCTGCTCTTTCCAGAGGGAAACGCCGACCCCATCGGCACGATGCCGGAGCTGGTCAAAAAGGCGCAGAACATGTACCGCGAAATGAGCAGGGAGACCGGGGAATTTTTCGACTTCATGGTAGAGTACCAGCTGTTCGATCTTGAGACCCGCCCCGGCAAGCGCATGGGCGGCTACATGACCAGCTTCCCCGGCTACAAGGCGCCGTTCATCTTTTCAAACTTCAACGGCACGAGCGCCGACGTAGACGTACTGACCCACGAGGCCGGGCACGCCTTCCAGGGGTACCTTGCGATGCGCTCGATCCCGCTTGGGATGCTTCGCGGCTCCACGGCGGAGATCAACGAGGTGCACTCCATGTCCATGGAGCACTTTGCCTATCCCTGGATGCCCGCTTTCTTTGGCGAAAACAGCGAAAAGTACATCACCGGCCACCTGATCGGAGCGCTCGGCGTACTGCCCTACATGTGCTGCGTGGACGAATTCCAGCACCGCGTGTACGAAAAGCCCGAGATGAGCGCCATGGAGCGCAGGGGCGTTTGGCGCGAGATCGAAAAGGCCTACATGCCCTGGCGCGATTACGACGGTGTGGAGTTTTTGGAGCAGGGCGGCTTCTGGATGCAAAAGCAGCACATCTTCCTGTACCCGTTTTACTATATCGAGTACGCGCTTGCGCAGATGTGCGCCTTCCAGTATTACGCGCACATGAAGACCGACCGCGAGGGCGCGTGGCAGGACTACCTGCGCCTTTGCCGCGCGGGCGGCACCCAGGGCTATTTTGAGCTGGTCAAAACCGGCGGGCTTCAAAACCCCTTTGAGAAGGGCGCGGTGGAAAAGAGCGTTTCTCACGTGATAGACGAAATCAAGAAAAGATACATCCATTGAGCGGAGGCAGCATGAGGCAGGTACCCACAAGCAAGCAGCTGGACTTTTTAAGCTGGGAAGTCGGCATGTTCTTTCACTTTGGCATACGCACGTTTTATCCGGGACACCGGGACTGGGACGGGGTAGAAATGGCCGCCGAGGCCTTTGACCCCAAAGAGCTCGACTGCCGCCAGTGGCTGCGCGCGGCCAGACTGATCGGCGCAAAATACGCCATCATGACCACGAAGCATCACGACGGCTTTGCGCTGTGGCCCAGCAAATACACCCGCTACAGCGTTTCAGCCTCCAAATGGAAAAACGGAAACGGCGACGTGGTAAGGGAGTTTGTGGACGCCTGCCGCGCAGAGGGGCTCAAGGCGGGGCTTTACTACTCCCCCGCCCAATGGGGCTCCTCCGCAGTAAAATTTGAATCCGCAAAGGAATACGACGATTACTTTATCGGCCAGATCAGCGAGCTTTTGACCGGCTACGGAAAGATCGACTATCTGTGGTTTGACGGCTGCGGCTCCGAGGGGCACCAGTACGATCAAAAGCGCATCGTGGCCGAAATAAGAAAGCTGCAGCCGGATATCCTGCTGTTCGACATGTGGGATCCCGACACCCGTTGGGTGGGCAACGAGGACGGCTACGCCCCCTCCCCTAACCCCTACAAAGCCGTTATGAACGTGCTGGGCGAGCAAAAGGAGGTATTTGCCCCCGCCGAGTGCGACTGCAAGCTGCGCGAGCACTGGTTTTACGACCGGGACGAAGCCAGCATCAAAAGCGTGGACGAATTGATCGGCATGTACGAAATGAGCGTAGGCCGGGGCAGCAACCTGCTTTTGAACATCGGCCCGGACGAGCGCGGACTGATCTGCGAATTGGACGAAAAGCGCCTTATGGAATTTGGCGCGGAGATCGCGCGGCGATACGGCAGGGCGCTGCCCTTTGGCAAAATGCAGCAAAGCGGCAAAAGCTGCTACAGCATCGAGTATTCGCCCGACGCCCTTGTCCGCATCGGCGACATTAGCCGCCTGCCCGAGGTGCAAAGCGTCATTTTGCAGGAGAAGCTGGAAAGGGGCCAGAGCGTAAAGCGCTATGCCCTTTACGCGCATCTGCCCTCCCTTGACCCCATCAGCGGCCGGCGCGTATGCGTCTGGGAGGGGCAGACCATCGGCCACAAGGCCATCTGCCGCTTTCCCGCCATAAGGACACCAAGGCTCGACCTTGAGATCCTGGAAAGTGACGAAGACGCGGAAATCATCGAAATGAAGGCGTACTGAGCAAGGGAGGTATCCGGATTTTTATGAAGACCCTGCAGGAAATCATTTCTTCCGCAAAGCGGCTGGTGTTTTTCGGCGGCGCGGGCGTGTCCACGGAAAGCGGCATCCCGGACTTTCGAAGCGTGGACGGGCTGTACAATCAAAAATACGATTACCCGCCGGAGACGATCATCTCACGCAGCTTTTTTGAAACGCGCCCGGCGGAGTTTTTCCGCTTTTACCGGGACAAGCTGCTTGCGCCGGACGCAAAGCCCAACAAGGCCCACAAAAAGCTTGCGGAATTGGAGCAAAAGGGCATCGTGCGCGCGGTGGTCACGCAGAACATCGACGGGCTGCACCAGATGGCCGGCTCCAAAAACGTGTTTGAGCTGCACGGGAGCGTGCACCGGAACTACTGCATGGACTGCGGGAAGTTTTACCCCATGGAATACATCCTGCATTCCGAGGGCATCCCCAGATGCGACTGCGGCGGCGTGATCAAGCCGGACGTGGTGCTGTACGAGGAGGGGCTGGACAGCGCCACCGTGACCGGCGCGCTACGGGAGATCTCAAGCGCTGACGTGCTGATCGTCGCGGGCACCTCCCTTACGGTCTATCCCGCGGCGGGCTTTTTAGATTACTTCCGCGGCAGGGAGCTGGTGCTGATCAACCGGGATCCCACCCCCGCCGACCGGCGCGCCAGCCTCGTGATCCACGATAAGGTTGGCGAGGTGCTGGATAAAATACAGGTTTGACCGTCAAATCCGTAAAAAGCTATAAACAAAACAGCCGCGGCGCACTGCTTAGGTGTGCGCCGCGGCTGTTTTGTTAGTTTTTGGTCAGGTCTTGTCCCCTTCGCCCTGCTGGCGCTTCATCAGGGCTTCTGCGGCGTTATAGCCCATTTGCTTTAAGCGCAGGTCTCTGGCCGCGACCTCAAGGACGATGGCGATGTTGCGGCCCGGATGGATGGGCAAAAGCATGTAGGGCACCTTGACGCCCAGGATATCCGTGGTCTGGCTGCCAAGGCCAAGGCGCTCGTAGGCGCGGTCCTCCTGCCAAAGCTCCATGTGCACGACGAGGTCGATGCTCTTTGAGGCGATGACCGAGGCTACGCCGTACATGGTGTAGACGTCGATGATGCCGATGCCGCGGATCTCCATGAGGTGGCGGATGTTGTCCGGCGCGGTGCCGGTCAGGCGCGTCTGGCTTACCTTGCGCACGAGCACGACGTCGTCGGCGACCAGGCGGTGTCCGCGCTTTACAAGCTCCAGGGCGCTTTCGCTTTTGCCCACGCCGCTTTTGCCGGTGATCAGCAATCCCACGCCGTAGACGTCCACCAGCACGCCGTGCATGGTGCGCTCCGGCGCGAGGGCGGAATTCAAATAGTTGATGATGTCCATTTCCAGATTTACCGTGATCTCCTCCGTGCGGTAAACGGGAATGGAGCGCCTGCGCGCGCACTGCAGCATGAGCTCCGGAATGGGCAGTCCGCGGCACACGATCACGCAGGGCAGATTGAAGCTGAAAAAGGTGTTCAGGCGCGTGCCCAGCTGGCGCTCATCCAGGGTCTCAAGGTACGCCATTTCCACCTTGCCAAAGAGCTGCGGCCTCTCCCAGGCAAAAAAGTCCCAGTAGCCCGTCAGCTGCAGACCCGGGCGGCAGATGTTGGCCTCGTTGATGGGCAGTTCTCCCGTAAGGGAGGGCACCACGATGTCCAGATTCAGGGCTTTGACGAGCTCGGCTTCGCTGATCATGGATCCAGCTCCTTCCCCGCGTCAGCCCATTTTGTCGGTGAGCTTTGCGCCGCCAAGGATGTGCACATGCATGTGCTCCACGCTCTGGCAGGCGTCGGGGCCGTTGTTGGTGATCAGGCGAAAGCCGCCCAAAAGCCCCTCGCTTTGCGCGATCTGCGCGCACTTTTTAAGGATCTCCCCCGCCAGGGCGGGATCGGCCGCGGCGCACTCGCTCACGTTTTTGTAATGCTTTTTGGGCACCACCAGCACGTGCACGGGCGCCTGAGGATTGATGTCCCGAAAGGCGAACACATTTTCGTCCTCGTAGACCTTCGTGGAGGGGATCTCGCCCCTTATGATCTTGCAAAACAGGCAGTTGTCCATGGTGTACCTCCAACTATTTCATTTCAGGCTGAGTTTTTTAATACGGGCTGGTCCCGTAGGTGTAGCCCACGGAATAGGTACCGGGCTGCGGATTTGGGCAGCGCCCCGGCAAGCCGCAGGTGATGGCGAAAAACTGGCTGCCTTCAGAGCCGTAATTGTAGCTGCCGGGGTGATCGAAGTTTTGCAGGATGTAGGCGCTGCGCACGGCCTTCCAGTCGCCGCCGATGGGATGCACGCGGCAGTTGCTCAGCAGCATGGATCGAACCTCTCCGGCAAACTGGGGCAGATAGTTTTCGAGAAAGGCGGCAAAGTCGGTCATGTACGCTTCCCCGTAGCCCAGCGCGAACTCCGCCAGCAGCGTCCACACGCCGGTAGAAAGATCGAAAACCCAGAACTTCAGGTGGGCGTTGCCGGTATTCCAGTTATCGGTGATTTGCAGCAGCGCGCGATAATCGTGATCTTCTTCCCATTCGTAAGGCACGAAGGTGTGCAGAAAGCTGCCCTCAAGCCCCTTTTCGTCCCGCTCGGCGCCCTTTTGGTTTTCGGGATAGACCTGCTCCGCGCGGATGACCGTGGTGTTTCCGTATGCGTCGGTGCAGAAAATGTCCCAGATGGTCAAAATGGCTCCGCGCGTGCCGTCCTCCAAGACCTGAAAGCCGCAGTAGCCGCCCACGGTATCGCCGTAATCGCCCTCGAAGCTTCTGTACTGGCGGCTCAGCTGGTCGCTGTTCATCGTCCAGTTGGCGACGGCCAGGTAGGTGCCCCGCGGCAGGTGCTCGGCGCGGAAATCGATGGCGTACTCGATGTACTTTTCGCCGGGCGTCTGCTCAAACCAGCAGACGATATAGGGCGCGACATCGTAGGAGCGAAAGCTTTGCTGCTCGTAGCGCGAGGGCAGGGACATGTATCTGCTCCAGGTGAAACTGTCGCCGGCCAGGGCAGTCGAATACGAAAAAGTCAACACAAGGATCAGGACGATCAAAAGCAGCCGCTTCACAGTTTTCCTCCTTTGCTTGAAAGGCGTCTTATGCCCGGTTTACGATTTCGCCAAAGCAGAAGTTTCCCTCCGCCCGGGCGATGCAGACGCTCTGTACGCTGCCCGCTTCCGCCCTTGCGCGCACGCGCACGTAGGTATCGGTGTAGCCCTCAGTTAAGCCGTCTTCGCTTTGCGTTTCAAACAGCACAGGGCGGATCTGCCCCACAGACTCCCTGCAGAACGCCGTCTCAAGCTCTTCGCCAAGGGCGATCAGGCGCTCGGCGCGCTGCTTTTTGAGCTGCTCGCTCACTTGCCCGGGCAGGCGGTCCGCCACGGTGCCGCTCCTTCTGGAATAGGGAAAGACGTGCAGCCTTGCAAGGCGCGCCTCCCTGGCAAAGTCCAGGGTCTCATGAAACTCCTCCTCCGTTTCACCGGGGAAGCCCACGATGATGTCCGTGGTGACGGCGCAGCCGGGGAAGTATTGGCGAAGCGTCTGGCAGGCGGCAAGGTAGTCACCTGCGCTGTATCGGCGGTTCATGCGCTTCAGCACCGCGTCCGAGCCACTTTGCAGGGAGAGGTGGAACTGCGCGCACACGCCGGGGATCTGCGAAAGCGCCCGGGCAAATTCGTCGCTTATGCCCTTGGGCTCCAGGGAGCCAAGCCGCACCCGGGGCACGGCGCCCGCGGTCAGGCGTATGGCGTCAAGCAGGCTTTCGCCCGTGTCCAGGCCGTAGCTCATCAGGTGGATGCCGGTAAGCACGATCTCCCGGTAGCCGGCTTCGGCCAGGCGCTTTGCCTCCTTCTCCACGGCGCACAGCGGCATGGAGCGCACGGGCCCCCGCACAAAGGGAATGATGCAGTAGCTGCAATAGCGGTTGCAGCCCTCCTGGATCTTCATGACCGCGCGGGTCTTGCCCTCGTGGCGCACCACGTTCAGCTGCTCAAAGGGCGCGTTCTTAAGGGGTGCGGTGGCGTCCAGCGTCTCGTCGCTCATGAGCGCCTGCTTTAAAAGCCCCGCTACCTCGCCGCGCCGCTGCGCGCCGATCACAAGCTTTACGCCGGGCAGGCGCACAAGCTGCGGATCGCGCTGCGCAAGGCAGCCCGCCGCGATGATGGCGGCCTCCGGGTGCTCGCGGTGCACGCGGCGGATGAGCTTTAAGCTTTTGCCGTCCCCTGTGCCGGTCACGGTGCAGGTGTTGATAAGATATACGTCCGCGCCCTGGCTAAAGGGTACAAGGGTGTAGCCGTCTTTTTCCAGCAGCTCCACCATCGCCTCGGTGTCGTAGGCGTTTACCTTGCAGCCCAGGGTCTTTGCGGCAAGCGTAGGCATTACATGTCCCCCCAAAGCGCCATGATCTGCGCGCAGGCGGCGATCGCGGCGGTCTCCGCCCGCAGGATGCGGGGCCCCATGGTGACGGGCAGCGCGCCCCAGGCGCAAAGGGCGTTTGCCTCCGTTTCGCTGATGCCGCCCTCGGGGCCGATCACGCAGGCGATGTCGCTAAGCGCGGCTTGCCTTTGACGGATGTCCTTAAGGCGCTCGTCTTTTGCCTTTTCCCACATAAAAAACGCGCGCTCGTGGGCGGGCAGCAATTGGCCCAGCGCATTCATGTCGACAGGGTCGGTGATCTCCATTTCCACCTGTCTTCCGCATTGCTTGATGGCTTCGGCGGCGATGCGCCTTACGCGCGAGAGCTTTTTTTCGGCCTCCTGCGGCTGGATGCGCACGACTGAGCGCTCCATCCGCACGGGCACCAGCCTGCGGCAGCCCATTTCGCAGGCCTTCTGGGCGATCAATTCCAGCTTTTCGCCCTTGGGAAGGCCCATGTAGAGGGTGAGGGAAAGCGGAGATTCCGTATCCGGCATAAGGGCGTCCAGGGCAATGTAAGCCCCCTCCCCGTCCTGGCAAAGCTCGCCCTGCCAGGCGCGGCCGCAGCCGTCCGTGGCCTGCACCGCGTCGCCGGGCTTTAAGCGCAGCACCTTAAACGCGTGCAGCGCCTCCTCGTTTGAGAGAGGCGCGCGCATTTGATTGATCCGGGACGGATCGATCCTGAACCTGTGCATGCTATTTACTGCAGGCAATGGCCGTCCATTCGCCCATGTGGCGCACGTCCAGCTTCGTGTAGCCCGCTTCGTTCAGGGCCTTCAGGGTCTCGTCCTCCCGCTCGCGGGCGATGCCGGAGCAGATAAAAGTGCCGCCCTCGTTCAAAAGCCCTCTGGCCGCGGCGCAGATGTGGATAATGACGTCCGCGATGATGTTTGCGATGATCACGTCCGCCGTACCCGTCGCCTTTTCCATAAGGTCGCCGCAGACGCATGTGATCACATCCTCAAAGCCGTTGATCTTTACGTTTTCCTTTGCGACGCGAACCGCCATGGGGTCGATGTCGCTGGCAAGCACGCTTTTTGCCCCCATGTGGGCGGCGGTGATGGCCAGGATGCCCGTGCCGGTGCCGATGTCCATGACCGTCATGCCCGGCTTTACGTACTCCTCTGCCAGCGCCACGCACATGCCCGTGGTTTCGTGGGTGCCGGTGCCAAAGGCCATGCCGGGATCGATGGTGATGATCTTGTCCCCTGGCTGCGCCTCGTATTCCTCCCAGCCGGGCTTTATGACGATGGACTTTCCAAGGCGGAAGGGCTTATAGCTCTTTTTCCAGCTTTCCGCCCAGTCCTCGTCGTCGATGGTGGAGGCCTCCACCGTGAGCTTTCCAAGCTCCACATCCGGGCAAAGCTGCGGCAGATTGCGGATCTTTTCCTTTACGGCGCTCAGGGCGTCGCTTGCGCGCTCGTCCATGGGATAAAAGCCAGTGACCTTTACGTCGTCTCCGATGCGGCGGGCGATCTCCTCGTCGATGATGTCCCACTGTCCCTCGGGGCGCTGGTTGAGCGCGACGTCGTTTTTATCCTCGATCACGGTGCCCGCGCTGCCGGAGCTGATCAGAGCTTCGCTTACGATGTCGCTGGCGATCGTGGTCGTCAAAACCGTTATCTTCATCCAGTCCATGGGCCTTTAGCCTCCAAACGCGTCCTTGATTTTATCCAGGAAGCTCTTTTTCTTTTCGTATTCCTTGCCGGTGGTGGATTCCTCGAAGATGCGCAGGATCTCCTTTTGCTTGTCGGTGAGCTTTTTGGGGACCTCGACCATGACGGTCACATAGAGGTCGCCTTTATTTTGGCTGCGCACGTAGGGAATGCCCGCGCCCTTTATGCGGAAGCGCTCGCCGGGCTGCGTGCCCTCCGGAATGGTGAGCTTTACAGGCTTGTCCAGGGTGGGAACGTCGATCGTCGCGCCCAGCGCCGCCTGCGTAAAGGAGATGGGGAAATCGATGAACATATCCGCGCCCTTTCGAGTAAAGAGCTTGTGGGGGCGGATGGTGATGACCAATTGCAGATCGCCCGCGGGGCCGCCGTTTTCGCCCGCGTGTCCCTGGCCGTGCACGTTTACGACGTTGCCCTCGTCCACGCCCGCGGGGATGTTGACGCTGCGGCGCTTGGTGGTGCGGATCTTGCCGTTGCCACCGCACTTGCTGCAGGGATCGGAGATGGTCTGTCCCCTGCCGCGGCAGGCGGAGCACTCCATGCGCCTTTGCACGCGCCCGAAGGCCGTGTTGGAAATGACGGTCTCAACGCCCGTGCCCTTGCAGCGGGTGCAGGTCTGGGGCTTGCTGCCGGCCTTGCAGCCGGTGCCGCCGCAAACGTCGCAGACCTCGATGCGGGAAAGGTTGATCTCCTTCTGGCAGCCCCTTGCGGCCTCCTCGAAGGTCAGGGTGACGTTCATGCGGATGTCGTCGCCCTGCATGGGCACGTTCCTGCGCTGGGTCTGCCCCTGGCCGGTGAACATGCTGAACAGATCGTCAAAGCCGCCAAAGCCAAAGCCGCTGCCAAAGCCAGAGAAGCCCTCAAAGCCGGAGCCGCCGCCCATGCCCGGCTCCTCGTGGCCGAACTGGTCGTAGCGGGAGCGCTTTTGGGGGTCGGACAAAACGCTGTAGGCCTCGTTGACCTCTTTGAATTTTTCCTCGGCGTCCTTGTCGCCGGGGTTTACGTCCGGGTGATACTTTTTGGCCAGCTGGCGATACGCCTTTTTGATCGTCGCCTCATCCGCGCTGCGCTCGATGCCGAGCACCTCGTAATAGTCGCGCTTTGCCAAAGGGTAACACCTCCTTTACTGATTACTATAAAGTATATAGAAACGGCTAAAGCGAAAGCCGCCCGGCCTTCGCTCGCCTGTGGGCCCGGCTGCCGGGGCAGCCGGGCCGCATGGGATAAAACACGCTAAAAAGCGTCTGCACTTGTGATTAGTTGTTGTCGGTAAACTCGCTGTCCACGGTGCCGTCGTCATTCACGCCGGAATTGCCCTGGCCGGGGTTGCCCTGCTGGGCGCCGCCCTGCTGCTGGTAGACCTTACCGAAGATCTCGTAGGTCTTCTGGGTGAATTTGTCCATGGCAGCCTTGATCTCGTCGGCGTTGCCGCCCTCGCGGGTCTTTTTGAACTCGGCCAGTTCGGTTTCCAGCGTGGCCTTGTCAGCGGGATCGAGCTTGCCTTCCATTTCCTTCATGGTCTTTTCGGTCTGGTAGATCAGGTTGTCGGCCTGGTTCAGGGTCTCGACCTCCTGCTTGCGCTTTTTGTCCTCGGCCGCGTACTTCTCGGCGTCGTTTACGGCGCGCTTGATGTCCTCCTCGCTCATGTTGGAGGAAGCGGTGATGGTGATGTTCTGCTCGTTGCCGGTGCCAAGATCCTTTGCGGATACGTGCACGATGCCATTGGCGTCGATATCGAAGGTGACCTCGATCTGCGGTACACCTCTGGGTGCGGGCGCGATGCCGTTGAGCTGGAAGCGGCCCAGGGTCTTGTTGTACTGCGCCATTTCACGCTCGCCCTGCAGCACGTGCACATCCACGCTGGTCTGGCCGTCTGCCGCGGTGGAGAAGACTTGGCTCTTCTTGGTGGGGATGGTGGTGTTGCGGTCGATCAGGCGGGTAAACACGCCGCCCAGGGTCTCGATGCCAAGGGACAGAGGCGTTACGTCAAGCAGCAGCACGTCCTTCACGTCGCCGCCCAGAACGCCGCCCTGGATGGCCGCGCCCACAGCCACGCACTCGTCGGGGTTGATGCCCTTGAAGGGCTCCTTGCCGGTCACGCGCTGCACAGCCTCCTGCACGGCGGGGATACGGGTGGAGCCGCCGACCAGGATGACCTTGTCGATGTCGCTGGCCTTTAAGCCGGCGTCAGACAGCGCCTGATTAAGGGGGCCAATGGTCTTTTCGACCAGATCTGCGGTGAGCTCGTTGAACTTTGCGCGGGTGAGGGTCATGTCGAGGTGCTTGGGGCCGGTCTGATCGGCGGTGATGAAGGGCAGGGAGATGCTTGCGGTCAGATTGCCGCTAAGCTCGATCTTGGCCCTTTCAGCCGCTTCCTTCAGGCGCTGCTTGGCCTGCAGGTCGTTTAGCAGATCGATGCCGTTTTCCTTTTTGAACTCGCTGGCCAGCCAGTCGATGATGCGGTTATCGAAGTCGTCGCCGCCCAGGCGGTTGTTGCCGGCGGTCGCCAGAACCTCGAATACGCCGTCGCCGACCTCCATAAGACTTACATCGAAGGTGCCGCCGCCAAGGTCGTACACCAGGATCTTGTGGACCTCGCCCTTGTCAAGGCCGTAGGCCAGAGCAGCGGCGGTAGGCTCGTTGATGATGCGCTTTACGTCGAGGCCCGCGATGCGGCCGGCGTCCTTTGTGGCCTGACGCTGGGCGTCGGAGAAGTAGGCGGGAACGGTGATGACGGCCTCGGTCACGGGGCTGCCGATGTAGGCTTCCGCGTCGTCCTTGAGCTTTTTCAGGATCATGGCGCTGATCTCCGGGGGCGTATAGTCCTTGCCGTCGATGGAGATTTTGCGGGCAGTGCCCATGTCGCGCTTGATGGAAATAACGGTGCGGTCGGGGTTGGTGACGGCCTGGCGCTTTGCCACCTGGCCGACCAGACGCTCGCCGTTCTTGGCGAAAGCGACTACGGAAGGCGTGGTGCGGCTGCCTTCTGCGTTTGCGATAACGGTGGGCTCGCCGCCTTCCATAACGGCGACGCAGCTGTTGGTAGTACCAAGATCAATACCTATGATTTTAGACATAATATTCAGCCTCCTGTAACTGTGTTTGCAAATGTGTGTTTATTCCTGACCGCTGTATACTTTGACCATTGCGTAGCGTATCATGCGGTCGTGAACCTTGTAACCCTTTTGAAAGACCTCGCAGATGACGTTTTCCTCTCCCCCGGGCTGACGCATGACGGCGTTGTGCTTTTCGGGGTCGAAGGTCTCGCCAAGGGCAGGCACCTCTTCGAGTCCCAGCTTGCCCAGGGACTCAAGCATGAGCTTCAGCGTCATCTTGACGCCCTCGTACATCGGGCCCTTGTCGCCGGACTCCTCCGCGTGCTTCAGCGCCAGCTCCAGATTGTCGATGGCGGGAAGACAGGCCGCGATGGCCTCTCTTGAGCCGTCCTCATACGCGTCCGCGCGGGCGGTGGCGTTGCGGCGCTTGAAGTTTTGAAACTCGCTTTGCGCGCGCAGGTAGCTGTCCTTGTAGGAGTCCCGCTCCTCCACCGTCTTTTTGAGCGCCGCGGCCCATTCCTCCTGCGAGGGCTGAGACGGATCGGGGGAGGTGACCTCCACCTCAGGCTCCGCTTCTGCAGCCTGCGCGGGCTTTTGCTCGGCCTGGGTGTCGGGGCTTACGCCTTCAGCGGCTTGCGTTTCAGGCGTTTTTTGCTTATCTTCCATCGCTTTTTTCATCCTTTTTCGCTTGTACTTCATTTTATTCCTCGGAAAGCAT
>CADBNW010000083.1 GCA_902796025.1 uncultured Eubacteriales bacterium | reverse complement strand
CAACGAACAGCTGAAGGCCGATTGGGATCTGCTCAAGGCGCATCACCCAAAGCGGATCTTTTACGGCCACGCAAACTTCCAGATCCTTTGCTGACGCGCTTTGTATCCGCGCCTCAGCTTTCCGCGATGCGGCGGGCGAACATCCTGCCGCAGGCGGCGATAAAGCGCATCATTTCATTCATCACTTCGCCGTGCACGCTGTTCCACACGTTAAAGGTCTCAAAGGACAGGGTCCTGTCAAAGCCGATGTCCCGCACGCCCGCAATGAAGCGCTCCCAGTCCAGTATGCCCATGTAGGGGGCCAGGTGCTGGTCGTTCCTGCCGTCGTTATCGTGGATGTGGAAGGCGCTGATGCGCGATCCAAGCTGGGTAATGGTTTTGTACGCATCCAGTCCGCATAAAAGCATGTGCCCGGTGTCCAGGCAAAAGCCGAAGCACCGCTGCCCGGCCAGGGCGTTCAATTCGTCCACCATGCGGCAGGCCTGATCGATGTCGGAGCAGCACGCCGCGTAAATCTTGCCCCTGTATCCGGTAAACATGTTTTCAAGGCAGACCGTAACGCCGTACTCCCTTGCCGTGGGGATCAGCTTTGCATAGCTTTCGATGTTCACGTTCCATTCGTCCTCAGGGCTCAGCTGCTTGTCGTAGCCCAGAAAGAAGGGATGGATGATCAGATTGCGGCAGTCCATCAGATCGCAGCCCCGCAGCATGTTTTTGAGCACCTCCAGCATGCGAAGGTTGATGTCGCTGCCCACGGGATGCACAAGGCTCGGAAACGGCGCGTGCGCCTGGTAGTTGTCCACCCCGTACTTTTTCGCGGCCTCGGCCCAGGGCTTGAACAGCGCCATGCAATCCTCCCCGCCCGCGATCAGCGCCTGCGGGATGTTTCCCTCCACGATCGAGCGGCCGGAAAGCAGGTGGTCGATGTTTGCGTCCACCGCGTCAAAGCCCCATTCCTTCACCATGCGATAGGTTTCGTCTATGCCCAGACGCTCCTCCGGGCCGCCGGTCTGCACTGCGATTTTGTTCATACTGCATTCTCCTTATGAAATTCAAAAACGTACGCGGCGGGGATCGGATATCCCGCGCCGCGCCGTGAAAGCTTTATTCAAATTTGAGGGTGATGCGCTGGGGCTTTACGCCCTTTACGCTCACGCGCAGGCTGGCCTTGCCGGGCTGCTTTGGCGCGCGCACGGCGATCAGCATGTGGCCGTTGTACATTTTGAGGGCGCTTGAATCGTTGTAATCCCGCGCGCCCAGGGGGTCGCCGTTATCCACGGCCAATAGCTCCGCCCCATCCAGCCGGATCTTTGCAAGGGGATCCTCCATCTCGTAGGGCCTTTGCTTTGCGTCAAGCAGCCACGCCTCCACGAGCGCCACGCTTCTGCCGTCCGCGGGCAGGCTCGCGTTTTCGGAAGTCAGGCGCAATTCCACCGCCTCGTGATCGCTTGAAAGCGCGTCCGTGGCCACGAGATTGTCCATCATAAAGCCCTCGGCCTTCAGCGTCCCGCCGGAGTAGGGCACGTAGAAGTGGATCATGCCGTCCTTAAAGTCCTTGAGATACCCGGTGCGCACGGTCTGCTGGCCCTGATACAGCTTTACCGTGTCGCAGTTGGTCATCGCGACCACGTGCATGATCTTTTGGTACTGGCTGTACTTCCAGTGGGCGCGCATCTGGGGAAAGCCCCACATGCCCCGCGCCATGTCCCAGGGCTCCGCCTCGTCGTAGACCGCAAGCTTCAAAACCGGCTGGGTTTTGAAGTGGGACGCCGCAAACCAGCCGCGGATCTTTGGCTCGCCCGTAGAATCCATCAGCGCGCCCGTCCAGCCCCGGCAGGGCCAGCCCATGCTTTCGCCCAGGTAATCGCAGCCCGCCCACACGAACGCGCCGCACACCCAGGGATGGCGCTTTACGATGGCGAAGGGGTTTTCGCCGCCGACGTCCACGGTGTTCAGGCTGCGCTCGTCAAAGCGGTAATAGTTGAACACCTCGCTGCCGATGATCGGGATGCGCAGGCCGTACTCGCGCATTTTGACGTACATCTGCTCCATGTAGTTGCCCATGAACACGTCCGCGATCTTTGCGTAGCGCATGACCGCGTCCAGCTTTTTGCTAAGCGGCGCAGCGTCGTTATAGCCCTGCATCACAAAGCCGTTCAGCGCGCAGCTTACGCCCCTTGTGGGGTCTAAGGCGCGCACCCTGCCCGCAAGCAGCTTAAAGGTGGTAAAGAAGTGCTCGCTGTACTGGCCCACGATCTCGTTGCCCACGCTCCATAAGATCACGCAGGGGTGGTTGCGGTCGCGCCGAAGCAGGATCTCGATCTCCTCTAAGCGCTCCTCGTCGCTGATCAGGTCAAAATACAGGCCGCTGTGCTCCCACTTGTCGCAGTATTCGTCGATCACCACCAGGCCCATTTCGTCGCACAGGTCGTAAAACTCCTCCGCCATGGGATTGTGGGAGGTGCGCACGGCGTTGATGCCGAGGGTCTTTGCCTTTTTTAGCCTGTGCCGCCAAAGATCCAGCGGCACCGCCGCGCCCACGGGGGCCCAGTCGTGGTGATAGTTTACGCCCCAAAGCTTCGTGGGAACGCCGTTTAGCAAAAAGCCCTGCTCGCCGTCGAACACCGCGCTGCGAACGCCAAAGCGCACGCACTGCGCATCGAGCACCGTTTCGCCCTGCATGAGCTCCGCCTTAAGGCTGTAAAGGACCGGGGCGTCCGGCGTCCAAAGGCGCATGGCCTTCACGCAGGCGCTTATGCAATTTCGCTTTTCCGCTGGGACGCGATTCGTAAAGACGGCCTTCCCATCAAGCAGCACCGACACGCTCAGCTCCAGCCCCTCCAGCGCGCCCTCGTTTTCGACCTCGACCTCGATCTGGGCATCGCTTTCCGATACGCGGCCCACGGGGGCGATGTTCAGGGGCGCACAGCGCACCCACACGCCGTCGTGGCGGATGTGGCTTTGCTCGTCCACCAGCAAAAAGACGTTGCGGTAAATGCCCGCGCCGCTGTACCAGCGGTCGCCGCCGCCGCAGACCATGTCCTTGCCCACGCTGTTGTCCACCCGCAGGGAAAGCAGGTTGTCCGCGCCGTATTTAAGGCCCTTCAACTCCACGAGCGTGGGCACATAGCCGTACTTTCTGCCGCCGATTTTTTTGCCGTTCAGATAAATCTCATAAAAGCGCTGCACGCCGTCAAACAGCACGCGCACGAGCTTTCCCTTCCACTCCCTGGGGGCGGTAAAGTGATAGCGATACACGCCCACTTCCTCGCGGGGAAAATAGCCCTGCGCGCCGCTGCCGTTGGCGTCCGGGCTCATGTTGTTGTGGATCTGCCAGTCGTGCGGCAGGGTGATCTCAGCAAAGCCAGTCTCGTCAAAGCCGGGCTTTACCGCGGCCGGGTCTTCGGTTTTGGCAAACAGCCAGCTGTCGCAAATGAGCTTTCGGTCAAGTTCCATGTTGTCCCTCCAAAATTTGATGCGGGATGCGTTTGTTTCGCCCGTTCATTATAAACCCGCCCGAGGGCGTTGTAAAGCGGCCGGGCGGAAATCTTCAGCAAAAGGAAAGCGTTAGGCCGATGTGTCCCTTTTCGTCTGCGGGGGCGACCAGCTCTGCGGCCTCAAAGCCCGGGGCCAGGTTGAAAACGCGCCTGTTTGCAATCAGCCTGCCCTGCGCCTTTACCCGCAGGCGTCCCGCAAAGCCGAGGCTGCTAACGCCCTCCACCTTTGCGTCCTCCCGGCTGATCAGGGGAAGGATGAGACGAGCGCCTTTTTCGCAGTCCAGCAAAATATCCAGCCCCCTTGCGCTTAAACGGTAGCTGGCCCTATACGCGCCGCCCTTTGGCGCGTGCTCGATGTCGCACAGCCGCCCCTTAACTTCAACAAGCGTCCCCTCCTGCTGGGGATGGACGCAGACCTCGGAGCCAAAGTCGTACACCTGCGACAGGATCGTCCCGTCCCTTTCTATCTCCAGCCGGGGACAGAGCGAGCCCTGCAGGCTTTTTTTGCGGGTAAGCTGCATATTGTGCGCCTCGTGCAGCGAATAATCCGTGTTTGCGGCGGCAAAAACGGGGCCGTACTCCTCGCGCCACAGAAGGGTGATCGCGCCGCCGGAAGCATGCCCGCCCTTCATGTAGGGAAAGTCCCCGTAGCACACGCTCATGCGCCACGCCCCCGCGCTCAGCCGGTACGCGCCGGCCTCGGGGTAGTGCATGACGGCTTCTGGCGCGTCCGAGGGGATGGCGCAGCGCTCAAACTCCGTAACGCCCTCGTCCAGCGCCTGCGCAAGCGCCTTTGCGCGGCAAAACGCGTGGTGCGCGCAGGGCTGCTCGCCGTGATGCAGATAGTCGACGCCGCCGTAGAGCAGGCCCTTCGTGCAGCGCCGGTACAAAAGCAGGTTGCGAAGCGCCGCCTCCGCAAAGGCGGGCTTACTGCGGCCAAGGGCGTTGAACATCGCCTGACAGCCGTCGGCGGTGCGGCTGCCCCAGTAGGTCCATTTGAAGTTGCGGCTGCCAAAGCTGTTGTCCCAGGCGCCGTCCGGCAGCATGAGCGCAAGATGCGCTCTTGCAAGCTTCAAGACCCGCTCCATGATTTCCGCGTCACCACAGCTTTCGGCGTATTCGTACAGGCAGGGCAGGGTCTCCTCCGCGTTGTAGCCGGCGTCTACGGCGCTCATGCCCCGGGGTGTGGCGCGCTCAAGCGGGCTGCCCTCGCCAAAAAGCAGGCCGCCCTTTCCCACCCGCGATAGCGCAGTAAGCGCCAGCTCCCGGGCAAGGGCGCGCATCTCACCATTTTGAAAGTACGCGCCGATCAGCTCCATCGCAGCCGCGTTTGCGGCGATGTAGTTTACGTTTGTTTTGCCCTCCGCGCGGATGCCGCCCTTGAGCCACCCGGCCAGGGTCTTAAGCCTCTCCTCCCAAAGAAGCCTTTCCTGCCCCTCCAGCAGATTTCCGTGATAGCGCAGCGCGTGGTAAAGGCCCAGGGCGCTGAAGACCGTGGTCCCCTGCCATTGGCTTTGGGAATCGTTGTACATGCTGCCGTCGTCGCACAGCATGTATTCGGACCAGGCAAACAGCTTCCTTGCGGCCTCAAGGTACTCGGGCTTTCGGTCGATGGCGTACAGGCACAAAAAGGGATAGATCGCGTCGGCGCAGCGCCCGTGCACCACCGAGCAGGCGGGGCAAAGGATCGCGCCGTCCAGGGTCCTGTGGGCCGGGTCATGCACCATAAGGCTAAGCAGCTCCCCCATCCATTCCCTTAAAAGGGCAAGATACGTATCCCGGATCTTTGCCATAAAAGACCTCCGCTTTGGGCGATGCGCTTTTGCGCCGCCATTTCACGCAGATTATACCTGAATTTCCCCGTCCACGCAAGCAAATGCCCGCATTTGCCCGGCAAAATACTTCAGTTTTTCTATTTTGCATGCGAATAAGACTTTACAAATTTGAAAAAACAAGTACAATATAATGTGGAGGAGGGTTCGGCCTGCCGCGGCCGCTTCTTCCCTGCATTCGCGCGGCAAGGAAAACGAGGTGAGCTCCTTGAAAAAAGCGCTGAGGCGCGGCTTTGACAGATCCTTTCGGCACCTTGCGGTGTTTGTGATAAGTCTGCTGGTAAAAATCAAGTTTCGCGTGCGCGCCACAGTCGTGGACATGCCGGAGCCGGGCGCGCTGATCCTTGGCAACCACACCTGCATATGGGACTTTGGCTTTTTGCTGTACGCCCTTAAGCAGCGGGCCGACGAGCGCTTCGTGGCAACCAGCGTGCAGTTTGACAAATCCAGATTTTTCACCTGGGCGTTTGGGCACCTTGGCATCATCCGCAAGCAGCAGGGCGCAAGCGACCTGCAAAGCGTAAGGGAAATGATGCGCGCCTCGAAGGAGGGCGGCTGGGTGGTGCTCTACCCCGCCGGCATGACCTCCTTTGACGGGCGGCAGGCCGGTAACGCCCTGCCCGGCACGGGACAGCTTCCAAAGCTTTTGCGCACTGGCGTATACACGGCGATCGTAAACGGCGGCTTTCTGAGCGCCCCGCGCTATCTCAAGGGCAGCCTGCGCGGAAGGGTGGAGATCACGGTAAAGCGGCTTTTGAGCGCAGAGGAAGCAGCCAAACTGTCAGCAGACGAGATCCAGGCGCGCGTAAACGAAGCCCTGCGCTTTAACGACTGGGACTGGCAGGAGAAAAACAGGGTGCCCTTTAAGGGCATACAGAAAATGGACGGCGTGTGGCGGCAGCTGTACTATTGCCCCGAATGCGGCCAGGAGGGCGCGATAAAGCAGGGAAAGGGCACTTTATACTGTGAAAAGTGCCATTTCAGCGCATTGCGGGACGAATACGGCTTTTTCCATCGGGAAAAGGGAAACGGCGCCTGTCCAAGCCGCATGGACGAATGGACGGACATGGAGCTTACGGCCCTGCGCAGAAGCCTGGAAGATCCGAGCTACACGCTAAGTCAAAACGGCGTGCGCTATATGACCCAGCCAGAGGGCGCTTTGCAGGCGACAAACGTGGATAGCGGCGAGATGCGCCTAAGCCGCGGCGGCCTGGATTTCGATGGCCAAAACGGCCACAGCCTGCATTTTGAAATTAACGATTTCCAGTTCCTCATTTCGGACGACTTAAACACCCTGCGCCTAAACGCCGGGGGCATGAGCCACCTGTTCTATTTTGAGGATCCCAGCCTTATGAACAAGTGGATCTTCATGCATCAGATCCTGAAGGGAGAAGGCGCATGCCGGACGTGATCGAAACGCGCTACGGAAGCATAAACGTGCTTTACGAGGACAACCAGCTGCTGATCGCCGTAAAGCCCTGCAACCTGCCCTCTCAAAGTGACATCAGCGGGGACGAGGACATGCTGTCGCTGCTAAAGCGCTATATCGCCCAAAAGTACCATAAGCCGGGCGAAGCCTATCTCGGCCTTGTGCACCGGCTGGACAGGCCCGTGGGCGGCACGATGGTGTTTGCAAGGACCTCCAAGGCCGCCGCGCGCCTTAGCGAGCAGTTTGCAGGTCACTTGGCCCGCAAGCGCTACCTTGCCATTTTGGAGGGCGAGATGGACGCGCCCCGCCATCTGGAGTGCTACCTCACCCAGCGGCAGGGGCAAAGCGCCCACGTGGCGGCCAAGGACGCGCCCGGCGCAAAGTACGCCGCCCTCACCAGCACGCCCCTTTGCGTGCGGGATGGCCTGACCCTGAGCCTTGTGGAGCTGGAGACCGGGCGCAAGCACCAGATCCGGGTGCAGCACGCTTCGATCGGCCTGCCGCTTTGGGGCGACAACCGCTACGGCCACGGCCGCCCCGGCCAGCAGATCGCGCTGTGGTCGCACAGCCTTACGATAAACCATCCGACGCGCCCGGAGGTACTCACGTTCAAAAGCCTGCCGCCCCTTCGCGGCGCGTGGGAGCGCTTTTCGGACGAACTGAAATCGCTGGAGGACGCAAAAAAGTGACTTTCATAAACGGGGCAAGGCCATGAGGCTCGATAAGGCAGTGACCGCCGCGGGGATCAGCCGCAAGGACGCAAAGCGCCTGATCGCCGCCGGGCGCGTGACGGTGGACGATAGACCTGCGCGCGATCCCGGGCTGCAGCTAAGCAGCGCTTCGCGCGTGGCGCTGGACGGCGAAACGCTGATTTTGCGCCTTCACACCCACGTGATGCTCAATAAGCCCGCCGGGTACGTAAGCGCAACGCAGGACGCCCACGGCCTGCCCGTGATCACGGAGCTTTTGCCCGAGGCGCTTTCGCGCCTGCCCCTTGGCCCCGTCGGGCGGCTGGACAGGGACGTTACGGGCCTTATGCTGCTGACTACGGACGGGCAGCTTGCCCACCGGCTGATCTCCCCCCGCCACGGGCACGTAAAGCGCTACGAGGCCGTGTGCGAAGGAAAGCTGGACGAAAACTGCGTTTTGCGCTTTGCAGAAGGCATGGAGCTTGGCGATTTTACGGCAAAGCCCGCCGTGCTAACGATCACGGAAGAACTGGACGGCGCAACGCGCTGCCTGGTGGAGATCAGCGAGGGCAAGTTTCATCAGGTGAAGCGGATGTTTGAAAAGATCGGCCATCCGATCATCCGCCTTAAGCGCGTGGCCATCGCCGGCGTCTTTCTGGATGAAGCGCTTGAAGAGGGGCAGTGCCGCCTGCTGACAAACGACGAAGCCGCGCGCCTGTATGCGGCCGCGGGATTGGAGATGGAATGAGCGAGCAGTATTTCAGTGCTTCGCCGCAAAGCGAAAGCCGCCCCAGCCGCTTCAGCGTGGAGTTTGCGGGCGAAAGCTACGTTTTTGCCTGCGACAGGGGCGTGTTCTCGGTGGGCGAGCTGGACGAGGGCACCCGCTTCCTGCTGGAAAGCCTTCCGCCCCTGACAGGCCGCGTATTGGATCTTGGCTGCGGCTGGGGGCCGGTGGGCACGATCCTTGGCCGTCAAAACAGGGCCCTTGAGATCGTGATGTGCGACGTAAACCCCCGCGCGGTGGAGCTGAGCCGTAAAAGCCTTCAGCTAAACGGCGTGACGAACGCGTCCGTGCTGCTCTCAGACGGCTTTTCAGAAGTTGCGGGCAGCTTTGACGCCATCGTCACAAACCCGCCCATCCGCGCCGGGAAGCAGGTGATCTACCGCCTGTTTGACGACGCGCTTTCGCGCCTTAAGCCCGGCGGCTGCCTGTACATCGTGATCCGAAAGCAGCAGGGGGCGGAAAGCGCCTTAAAGCACCTGGCCGAATATGGCACCAGCGTGATCGGCAAGCACAAGGGATTTTGGATAATACGCGCCGGAGGACAAAGCGATGAATAACGCGCAACTGCAAAAAGTGCTTACAAACATGCACGAAATGGGCTTAAAGCAGCTTTTGATCACCTCGCCCATGAGCATCAAATACATCACCGGCCGCCTGATCGGCCCCGGCGAAAGGCTGCTTGCGCTGCTTGTGACGGACGAAGGCGACTGCACCCTCGTCGCAAACAGCCTGTTTGCTGTGGGATCGATGGACGGCGCGCGCCTTATCGAATACGACGACACCGACGACACGGCAAAGCTTTTGTCCTCCCTGCTGAAGGGCGGCGTGCTGGGCGTTGACAAGGAGCTCAAAAGCCGCTTCCTTCTGCCGCTTATTGATCTGCGCCTCGACATCCGCCCGGTGCTTGGCTCCCTGTGCGTGGACCGGGCGCGCATGATCAAAACTGGGGAGGAGCTGTCCCTGATGGCGGAAAGTTCGCGCCTGAACGACCTTGCGCTTTCGGAAACCATCAAGACACTTCGCGCAGGGCAAAGCGAGGAGGACGTTGCAGGCATCTACCGGCACAAGGCCCTAAGCCTCGGCTCCCCGGGCGAAAGCTTCCCCTCCCTCATCTGCCGCGGCCCAAACTGCGCCGAGCCGCATCACGACACCTCAAAGGACCTTTTGCAAAGCGGCGACAGCGTGATCCTGGACGTGGGCCTTCTGCATGGCGGCTACTGCTCCGATATGACGCGCACCGTGTTTTTGGGAAAGCCCACGGACGAAATGCGCAAGGTCTACGCTCTGGTAAAGGCCGCAAACGAGGCTGGCCGCGCCGCGGTAAAGCCAGGCATGGCCTTAAAGGACGTGGACAGGGCGGCGCGCAGCGTCATCGAAAGCGCGGGCTACGGCAAGTACTTTATCCACCGCACCGGCCACAACATCGGTCTGGAGGTGCACGAATACCCGGACGTCAGCCAAAGCTCCGGCGAGGTCTGTCAGCCCGGCATGGTGTTTTCGATCGAGCCGGGCATCTACCTGCCCGGGCGCTTCGGCGTGCGCATAGAGGATCTTGTGGCGGTCACCCCAGAGGGCGGAAAAACGCTGAACCACCTTGACAGGGAGCTTACCATCCTATGACGAAGCTGGATCTGCGTTCGATCACTTCCATGGTCGGGCACCGCTGTTTTGCGGGCGGCATGGAGCTGTACCGCGCGGGAAACGTGCGCCTGGACAGCCGGAAAAGCCGCCTGTTTTCCGACTGGATCAGCATACGCGGAAGCGCGGACGGCTATAGCTGCAACGCAAACCTCTTTGGCAACGGCCGCATGCAATGCTATTGCGAGTGTTCGGACTGGCAGCGCGCCTACGCCTGCGCCCACATCGCGGCGCTTTTGATCCAGTACGCGGTAAAGCAGGACGCCTCGATCCTGGAAAACGCCGACCAGGACCGGGCGCAGGCGCTGATCGCCGCCTATACCCCTGCAAAAAACGCCGAGGACGAGGAACCGGTCAAAATAACGCCGGTACTGAACCTTACCTCCGCGCAGCCCCTTGCGGCCTTTCGCATCGGGCGCGAGCACGCGTATCTGATAAAGGGCATCATCGATTTTGCCCGCCGCATGCAGGAGAAAGAGACCTACCGCTACGGCGAGCGCTTCGTCTACGATCACGATCCCTCCAGGCTGGACGCGCGCAGCCAGCGGCTGTGCCTTATGATCTGCCAGTACGCCGACGGCTTTTACGAATTGCTCAGCAAAAAGCGCTCGCTCGTTCAGGAGGTCTTTGGCGACGTCAGGGAGATCCCCCTAAGCGGCGAAAGCTTCGACGCGATCTTCGACCTGTTCGTTGGCGAAAAGCTGCCCTGCCGGACGGGCGGCAGCGTCCTGCTCGTGGAAGCGGAGCCGACGCAGCTGCTTTCCTTTTCGCAGGAGGGCGGCGCGCTGAGCGTGAAAACGCCTACCCCCATCCAGCTCTACGAATCCGGCAGGTATACTTACCTCTACATGCCGGAGCTTGGCACGCTTCAGCGCCTTCCGGACGAGGCCGCAGGGGCGATGCTGCCGGTTCTCAGAAGCCTTTCTCAGGGGACGGGCGAGCTGAGATTCACCCCGCGCCTTGCAGAGCAGTTCTGCCAGAGGGTGCTGCCCAAAATTGGTGAGTACGCAAACCAATCCGAGCTCACCGCGCTTGAACCCTACATGCCGGGCGCCCTCACCGTGCGCTTTTTGCTGGACATGCCGGAGCGCGGCGTCATGACCTGCGCCCCCAACTTTACTTACGAGGGAAGGTACGTGGAGTGCGGCGCGCCGGAGGGCACCTATCCCGACATCCGCAGAAACATGCCCGCGGAGGAGGAGGCCTTACGCGCCCTTGAGGAATGGTTCGATCCCCCGGAGCCCGGCGAAATGCTCTATACCCTTACAGACGAGGGCAGGATGTACGAGCTGCTTAAGGACGGCGGGCAGCAACTTGCGCCCTGGGGCGAAGTGTTCATATCCGACCGGCTTCGAAACATCATCAGCGGCCGCACACCCAAGCCCATCGTGCGCGCGCGGGTCAAAAACGGCATGCTGGATCTCAGCCTGGACACGGACGAATTCCCCCAGGACGAGTTGGACGAGCTGATGCGCTGCGTGCGGGAAAAGCGCCGCTACTACCGCTTGAAGGACGGCTCCTTTATGGATCTTTCCGACGGGCGCTTTACCGCCTTTGCCCAGGCCAGCGAAAATCTGGGCGTGAGCCCCTCCGAAATGGCCAAGCGCGGCGCGCTGGTGCCCCTGTACAAGGCGCTGTTTCTGGACGAGGCGCTAAAGCAGGACGACGGCGTCCAGCTTGAAAAGGACACGGACTACCGCAGGCTCCTGCGCGACTTCAAGACCGTGGAGGAAAGCGATTTTCCGATCCCGGAGGGGCTGGAATCCATTTTGCGCGAATACCAGAAAACCGGCTACCGCTGGCTCAGGACGCTTGACAAATACGGCTTTGGCGGCATATTGGCAGACGACATGGGCCTTGGCAAGACCCTGCAGGTGCTGGCGTTTTTGAAGGGCCTGCACGAGGAGGGCGCAAGCGGCCCCGCGCTGATCGCCTGCCCGGCGTCCGTACTGATCAGCTGGGGCGGAGAGATCCAAAAATGGGTGCCGGAATTAAAGAGCCTGCTGCTTATCGGCAACAGCCAGGAGCGCGCGCTGAAGATCGCGGGCGCGTGGGAGTACGACATCGTCGTGACCTCCTACGATACGCTCAGGAACGACATCGACCTGCACAGCAAAAACCTGTACCGGGTGTGCGTGCTGGACGAGGCCCAGTACATCAAAAACCGGGAAACCAAGCTCTATAAAAGCGTAAAGCAGCTAAACGCCAGAACGCGCCTGGCGCTGACCGGCACGCCGGTCGAAAACCGCTTGAGCGAATTATACAACATCTTCGACTTCATCATGCCGGGATACCTCGGCAGCCTTGCGCGTTTTCGCGAGCGCTACGAGACCCCCATCACCGACCGAAACGACCCCCAGGCCAAAAAGGCGCTTACGACGCTGGTGCACCCCTTCATCCTGCGCCGGATGAAGAAGGACGTACTAAACGAGCTTCCCCCAAAGACCGAGACCAACTGCTACATCCAAATGGGCGACCGGCAGCGAAAGCTCTACGCGGCCTACGCCGCCGAAACGCAGCGCCTGCTGGAAAGCGCGCGCCCCCAGGACAAAATAAAAGTTCTCAGCATGCTCACCCGCCTTCGGCAGATCTGCTGCGACCCCGCCCTGTGCGTGGAGGGGTACGAGGAGGACAGCTGCAAGCTGGACGAATGCGAGCGGATGGTGGCGGAGCTGATCGAAAACGAGCACCGGGTGCTGATCTTTTCCCAGTTCACCTCGATGCTTGCCCGGATCGAAGCCCGCCTGAGCGCCCAGGGGATCGCAAGCTTTACCCTGCAGGGGGATACCCCGGTCGCCGAACGGGCGCGCCTTGTAAACGCCTTCAACGCGGGACAGTGTCCGGTGTTCCTCATTTCCTTAAAGGCCGGCGGCACGGGACTCAACCTGACCGGCGCGGACACCGTGATCCACTACGACCCCTGGTGGAACCTGGCGGCGCAGAACCAGGCCACCGACCGCTGCTACCGCATCGGCCAAAGCCGCTCGGTGCAGGTGTACAAGCTGATCGCCTCCGACACCATCGAGGAAAACATCGTGCGCCTGCAGTACAAAAAGCTGGACCTCGCCCAGGTCGTCAGCGAAAACTCCGACGGCGGCCTGATGCACATGTCCACAGAGGAGCTGCTGGAGCTGCTGAAATAAACCAGGGAGCCTGCAACGAAGAAAATGAAAAGCAAACATCTGATCCCCTATCTTCTTATGGCGCTGGCGCTTGTGCTGTACGCGCTGCTTACGCCCGCCTCCGTGTCGGTGTGCAGGCAGCCGCTTCGTATAACGCCGACCCCCGCCGTAACCGCGACGCCCACGCCCACCCCCATCCCCACGCCCACGCCTACGCCCATCCCGATCCCCAGCGAGTACGTTTTGATCAGCAAGAAAAATCAAAACGACCGCCTGGACGCGGTGGTGGCCATCCAGGCAAAGCTTCGGGAGCTTGGCTACTACGGCGGCGAAACGGACGGCCTGTACGGCGATTCCACCTTTTTGGCGGTGGTGGCCTTCCAGCGCGCAAACGGCCTGAAATCGGACGGCCTTGCCGGAGCGGACACCCAGAGGCTGCTGTTTGAGGGCGAAAACCTGATCGACTCCACGGGCCGCGTGCACGTGCCCTTTGTGGAGGTGACCCGCGCGCCCACGCCCACCCCCACGCCCGCGCCGCCCACGCTTGAGATGTACGGCTTTTCTGCCGGCGGGGAGCTGAACGCCCAGCTCTTTGGCGGCACGAACTACGACGACGGCACCATCCGCGCGGAGCTGCAAAGGGACAAGGGCGTGCTGCTTTTGCGCATAAACGTAAAAAATCCCTCCCAGCTGCGCACGGCCCTGGCCGGCAGCTACGAGCGCGCCCTCCATCTGGACCTTCAGACCCTGTGCGAGGTGAACAACGCGGTGGCTGGCTTTGCGCTGCCGGATTACGCCATGCATCCGGGCACTTACCAGCTTTTGCAGGGCATCACGCTGAACGGCCGCCTTGGCGGAAGCAAGCCCCTCGTCACCGTGGACAGCCGGGGCGAGGTGCGCGTGTTCAGCGCCCAGGGCGCGCAAAGCGGGCTTGCGGAGCTGGGCGAGGACGTCTATCAGGCCTTCAGCGCCCAGACCGCGCTCATCATAAACGGCATCGTGCAAAACGCCTTGTCCACCCGGGACGGCGCGCAAAGCGTGGCCTTCGGCCAGTCGGACGGCGCGTACTGGATCCTTTCAGGCGCGATCAGCCCGCAGGATATGGCGGAGATCCTCTTCGATCACGGCTGCCACAACGCCGCCCTGATCGCTGAGGGCGGCCTCTACACCTGCTTTGGCGAGCTTACGCGGGATTCCTACGCAAAGGACGCCCCCGCGTCCAGCATCCTATACTTTGCTGCCCTGCCGCAGCCGGGGAGGGACTGACATGAACGGCAAGATCATCGCGCAGGTCGGCTTTGTCTACATAAGCGCAGCGGGGCTTATGCGCCTTGCGATCCTTGCGGCGTTTGCCGCCTGCTGCTTTTTCCTTGCAAAGCGCCAGGGGATAAAGCCCCGGCGCGTCGCAAAAACGCTTGCCGCCGGCTTTGCCGGGATGTGGCTTTTGGGAAGGCTTTTTTATCTTCTGTTTGACAAAAGCGCGCGCCTTGCGCCCTTTGCCGGGGGCGAAATGGGCTTTGCGGCGCTGCTTGGCTGGTTCGGGGCGATAAGGCTTACGTACCGCTCCTCCCCCAAGGCATTAAGGCGCGTGACAAATGCGCTTGGCCCGGCGCTTTGCGCCCTGACCGCGGCGCTGTACCTGTTTTGCGGCCAGTCCATGGGGCGCGTAAGCGAAGCAGGGGGGCTTCTGACCCGCAAGGACGTATATGAGCTTGCGCGCTGGAACGTGAGCCTTTTGCAGGGGATCGCTCTTTGCATTTTGATGCTTGCGGCTTTTTTGCTCTCAAAGGCCCTGAAGGACAGATTCCGCATAGGGCTTGCGCCGCTCAGCCTAATGGGCCTTTCGCTGATTTTGCCCTTTGAGGCTCTTCGTGACTGCACGCAGTTGCGCATTTTGGGCGTGCATATCGAGGCGCTTTTCATGCTTTTGACGCTTCTTATCGCCGAGGCGATCCATTTTGGCCGCCGCCTGCGGGATAGCGACCTGCCGCTGTCTTTGCAAAGGGCGGTGCTTGGGGCGCTAATGCTTATCCATCTGCTTGGCCTTATCCCCCTTAGGGCAGGCTCTGCCCTTGCGGCTTTTGCGCTCATCAGCATTCCCTGCCTTCTTTCGCTCTCGCCGCTGTTTCCCTTTATCAAACGCCCGCAGCGCGCGTCCGGGCGGGAGCGCGCCCGCCGCTTCAATTAACGCAGCTTCCGGAAAGGAACAACATCCATGAGATTTTTGCACATCGCCGATCTCCACCTTGGCAGGCAGCTTGGGAACGTTTCGCTTTTGGATGATCAGGTCTACATCCTTTCGCAGCTAAAGGAAATCGCCCGCCAGCAGCGCGCGGACGCGGTTTTGATCAGCGGCGACGTCTACCAGCGCCAGGCGCCCCAGGCCGAGGCCATGGCCGCCTTCGACGCCTTTGTAAGCGATCTGGTCGCCAGCGGGATGCAGGTTTTCATCATCAGCGGCAACCACGATTCCGCGCTGCGCCTTGGCTACTTTGCGGGGCTGCTCCAGAAAAGCGGCGTGTACCTGTCCGAGGTCTACGACGGCACGCTGAAAAGCATCCACTTGACGGACGAATACGGCCCCCTCACCCTGTGGCTCATGCCCTATCTGAAGCCCGGACAGGTGCGCCGGGCGCTGGGCGAAAACGGCATCGTCAGCTATCAGGACGCGGTAAAGGCGGCGCTCAGGCAGGCCGCGGTGGACGAAAGGCAGCGAAACGTCCTTTTGTGCCACCAGTACATCACCGGCGCGGAGCTTTCCGACAGCGAGGAATTGGCGATCGGCGGCCTCGACAACATCGATGCCAGCGTGTTCGA
The DNA here is from genome assembly GCA_902796025.1 of uncultured Eubacteriales bacterium. Classification (GTDB taxonomy): domain Bacteria; phylum Bacillota; class Clostridia; order Christensenellales; family Aristaeellaceae; genus RUG14130. The sequence goes on along the minus strand of CADBNW010000083.1, from coordinate 9,631 downwards.
TGCCTTCGACTACGTGGCGCTCGGGCACATCCACAAGCCCCAGCGGGTCGGGCGGGAGACGATGCGCTACGCGGGCTCGCCCCTCAAATACTCCTTTTCAGAGGCCGCCCACAAAAAAAGCGCCTGCGTGGTGGAGCTGGGCAAAAAGGGTAAGGTGGAGATCAGCCTTCAGCCCCTCTATCCCCTGCACGACCTTAGGCTTATAAAGGGCAAGATGAGCGACATCATGCGCATGCCCTACAGCGAGGACTACGTGTGGATCACCCTGACGGACGAACGCGTGATGCCGGACGCCTCCTATACCCTTCGCACCGCGTTTCCCAACATGCTGAAGCAATCGGTCGAGAACTCCCACAGCAAGTACGATCTCAGCGTCACCGGGATGCAGGCGCTTGAGGAGCGCAGCATGCTGGAGCTGTTCAACGATTTTTACCGCCTGCAAAACAACGACCGCCCCCTGGACGAAGCGCAGACGGCCTACCTCAAAAAAATTATGGCGAAGCTGGAGGATGCCCAATGACGCCGATCAAGCTTACCATGAGCGCCTTTGGCCCCTACGCGGGCAAAACCACGATCGACTTTTCCGCCTTTGACGGCAGCGGCCTGTTTTTGATCAGCGGCGACACGGGTTCAGGCAAAACCACGATCTTCGACGCCATCTGCTTTGCCCTCTACGGCGAAGCCTCGGGCGGCAGGGAGAGGCGTAAAAGCCGCTCCTTCCGCTCCGATTACGCGCGGGCGGACGCGCAGACGTATGTGGAGATGCGCTTTTCCCATCGCGGGGAGACCTGGACGGTAAAACGAAACCCCGAATACACCCGTCCAAAGCTCCACGGCGAGGGCACCACGATACAGGCGGCGGACGCGTATTTGAAGCGCGAATCGGACGGCGCTGAGATCTACGGCCTTACCGGGGTAAACCAAAAGCTGTACGAGCTGATCGGCCTTACCCAAAACCAGTTCACCCAGACCGCCATGATCGCGCAGGGTGACTTTTTGAAGATCCTGAACGCCTCCTCGGACGAGCGCAAGGAGCTGTTTCAAAAGCTCTTCGGCACCGCGGTCTACGAGGAGCTCAGAAAGTTTTTGCAGCAGGAGGACGCCCGCTTAAGCGCAAAAATGCAATTGCTCCAGCAGCAGATCGCCCTGGCGCAAAGCCGCGTAGATCCCGACCCGGATTTTGAGCGGCGCGAGGAATTGCTTGAAGCGCTCAAGGACCCCGCGCGGGCAGACGATTGCGCCCAGCTGCTAAAGGACCTGACGCAGCTTGAGCGAAGCGCCCAAAGCGAAAGCGAAAAGCAATACGAAGCCCTTCAGCAGCAGCACACGCTTTTGACGAAGGCCATCGAGCAGGGCAGCGCCTTGAACGCCCAGCTGGACGTGCTAAAGCGCCAACGGCAGGAAAAAGCGGCGCTGGACGCAAGGGCCGACGAAATCAAGGCCCAGCGCAGCGCCCTTGAGCGCGCGCGCCTTGCGCAGGCCGTCGCCCCGGACGAAGCCCGGCTTGAGCAGTGCCGAAGGGATCTTGAGCGCCAAACGCGCCTGCATAAGGACGCGCAGGTAGCCCTTGACGCGTCCCTTGCCGCCCTGCCCGATGCGCAGGCGCGCGTAAGCGAGGCAGCCCGGGCCGCGCTTGAAGCGGACGCACTGATCAGCAAGGCCTCCTCCCTCGAAAGCTGCCTGGAGCCCCTTCGGGACATCGCGCAAAGCGCAAAGCGCCTTATCCCCGCAAAGCGGCAGATGGAGGACGCGCTATTGCTTAGCCGCGCCGCGGACGCGCGCTTTACCGCCGTAAAGGAAGCCTACTACATGGCGCAGGCGGGCTTGCTTGCAAGCCAACTGCAGGACGGCCTGCCCTGCCCCGTGTGCGGCTCCACGACACACCCCGCGCCCGCGCTTTTGCCCGATCAGGCGCCCACGGAGGAGGCGCTGGACGCGGCGGAGCAGGAAAGAAGCAAGTGCCAGCAAGGCTTCAGCGACGCATCCTCCCAGGTCGCAGCGCTGAACGCCCGCATCGCGGCGCAAAAGGCAGTCCTCGAAAAGCGCGGGATAAGCCCGGAAAGCAGCGAAAAGGAGTTAAGGGACCAGGCCCTTGCCTTAAGGCAAAGGGCAGACGCCCTTCGCGCCGCGCTTTCCCAGGCGCAAAAGGATCTGGAGGCGCTGAACGTAAAGGCAGAAAAGGCCAAAGCGTCCTGCGAGGAAAGCGAAAAGCAGCTTGCGCGCTTAAACGGCGAAGCAAGCGACTTTTCCGCCCGCTTTGCCGAGGCGCTCGAGCGCGCAGGCTTTGAGGACGAAGCGGCCTACGCTAAAGCAAAGCTCAGCCTTTCAAGAACAGAGGCCCTTGCGCAAGGCCTTCGAAAGTACGACGACCAGTGCGCCCTTGTAAACGGGCAGCTGAAGGAAAACGAGAAAAAGCTTGCAAACGCCTCCTACGCGGACGTGGAAGCGCTTTTGTCCCAGCAAAGGGACGTAGCGCGCCAGATGAAGCAGGCGCACGATGCCATCCTTACACTGACCAGCCGCCTGTCCACAAACAGCGACGCGTACCGCGAGATCCTCAGCGCCCGCGAAAAGCAGCGCAAAAGCGCGGACGAATGGGCGATCGCAAGGGATCTGTACGACTGCTGCGCGGGCAAGGCCGGCAAAAACCAGCGGGGCAAGTTCACCTTTGAAGCCTACGTGCAGCAATATTACTTTAAGCGCGTGGTCGCCTGCGCAAACCTGCGCCTGAATACCCTGACCCAGGGCATGTTCACCCTGCGGGTCATGGACGACGCCAGGGACCGCGTGCGCCAAAGCGGACTGGATCTGGAGGTGCTGGACGCAAACACCGGGCTGTGGCGCGACGTATCCACCCTCTCCGGCGGCGAAAGCTTTCTGGCGAGCCTTGCCCTGGCGCTGGGCCTCAGCGACACCGTGCAGGCGCAAAGCGGGCAGGTGCGCATCGACTCCATGTTCATAGACGAGGGCTTTGGCACCCTGGACGACAGCGCGCTTCGCCAGTCGCTGAACGTGCTTTCCTCCCTTGCAGACGGCAAGCGCCTGATCGGCGTGATCTCCCACGTAAGCGAGCTTGGCGAGCGCATCGATAGGCAGATCCGGGTCACCAAGGCCGCGGGCGGCGCTGAGGCGACGGTCGTCATCAATTGAGCGAAGGCAGCTAAAGCAAGCATTCCTGGTATCGGAAAATAAAACCGCGAAAGCACAGGACTTATGAAAAAATATCTGATCTACCTTCGGGGCTATGCCCTGCAAAGCGTTTTGGGTCCCCTGTTCAAGCTGACCGAGGCGCTGTTTGAATTGTTCGTGCCGCTGGTCGTGGCGGGCATGATCGATACCGGCATAAACGGCGCAAATCAGGGCTACATCGTCAAAATGTGCCTGCTGCTTGTGGGGCTGGGGCTTGCCGGGCTTTTGTGCTCGGTGACCGCCCAGTACTTCGCGGCCCGGGCGGCGGTGGGCTTTGCCTCCGGCTTTCGGCGGGCGCTGTTTGGGCACATCCAAAGCTTTGACTACACTGCGCTTGACAGGCTTGGCGTAAGCACGCTGATCACCCGCATGACCTCCGACCTCAATCAGGTGCAGACGGGGCTGAACCTCGCGCTTCGGCTGCTTTTGCGTTCCCCCTTCGTGGTGTTCGGGGCGATGATCATGGCCTTCACCATCGACACAAAGGCCGCGCTGTGGTTTGCGCTGGTGATCCCCGCGCTGAGCGTCGTGGTGTTTGGCATCATGCTTCTCACCATGCCGATGTACCGGCGCGTGCAGGAAAAGCTGGACGGCGTGCTGGGCGCATCCCGCGAAAACCTGATCGGCGTCAGGGTGCTGCGCGCCTTTGGCCGGGAGGAAAGCGAGGAGCAGGCCTTCCGCCAGAAAAACGACGAGCTTAACCGCATCCAGCGCCTCGTTGGGCGCGTTTCTGCCCTTATGAACCCGATCACCTACGTCATCATAAACCTTGCGATCGTGCTGCTCATTCGCCAGGGCGCGCTGCGCGTGCAGGCCGGGGCGCTCACCCAGGGACAGGTGGTGGCGCTGTACAACTACATGAGCCAGATCCTGGTGGAGCTTGTAAAGCTTGCAAACCTCATTATCACGATCACCCGCTCTGTCGCGTGCTTAAAGCGCGCCCAGGCGGTAATGGACATGCCTGCCGGCGAAGAGGTGCTTAAAGACGCGCCCAAGGGCGACAGCGCTTACAGGGTGGAATTCAAAAACGCCTCCCTTCGCTACGCCGAGGCGGGCCGGGAAGCGCTGGAGGACGTGAGCTTTCAGGCGCGCCCGGGCGAGGTCATCGGCATCATCGGCGGCACGGGCTCCGGCAAAAGCACGCTTATCAACCTGATCCCCCGCTTCTACACCGCAACGCAGGGGCAGGTATTGATAAACGGCACCGACGTGCGCTGCCTGGAGCCCCAGTCCCTTCGCGGCCTCATCGGCATCGTTCCCCAAAAGGCGGTGCTTTTTGGCGGCACGCTTCGGGATAACCTATTGTGGGGAAATCCGGACGCCACCGACGAGGAGCTTTGGGAGGCCGCGCGCCTTGCCCAGGCCAGCGAGGTCGTTTCCGCCAAGGGCGGGCTGGACGCCCAGGTGGAGCAGGCGGGGCGCAACTTCTCCGGCGGGCAGCGCCAGCGCCTGACCATCGCCCGCGCGCTGGTGCGAAGGCCGCAGATATTGATTTTGGACGACAGCGCCTCCGCGCTGGACTTTGCGACCGACGCCGCGCTACGCAAAAGTCTTCGCGAGCTCGATTACGATCCCACGGTGTTCATCGTGTCCCAGCGCGCCTCCACCGTGCGCGGCGCGGACAGGATCCTTGTGCTGGACGACGGGCGCGTGTGCGGCCAGGGCACGCACGAGGAGCTTTTGGCAGGCAACGCAGTCTACCGCGAGATCTACAACACCCAGTTCAGGCAGGAGGACGCGCAGCCATGAAGCAGGCAAAAACCAGGGCGCCCCGGGGCACCGTGCGGCGCGTGCTGAAATACATAAAGCCCTACAGCTGGCTGGTCGCGCTTTCCATCGCCTTGAGCGCGATGACCGTAGCGCTTTCGCTGTACGTGCCGGTGCTGCTTGGCAGGGCCATAGACTGTATCGTTGGCCCCGGGCAGGTCCGGCTAAATGAGATCATGCGCCTGCTTGTCCGGGTGGGCGCAGTCGTGGGCGCGGGAGCGCTTACCCAGTGGGCCGCCAGCGCCATCAACAACCGCATCAGCTTTCAGGTGGTAAAGGACGTGCGAAACGAGGCCTTTCACCGTTTGCAGCACCTGCCCCTAAGTTATCTTGACGCGCATCCCGCAGGCGACATCGTAAGCCGCATCATAAGCGACGTGGACCAGTTTTCAGACGGTTTGCTGATGGGCTTTACCCAGTTGTTCACCGGCGTCGTCACGATTTTTGGCACGCTTATCTTCATGCTGACCATCCGCCCCGCCATCGCCCTATTGGTCGTGGTGGTGACGCCGCTGAGCATCGTGGTGTCCCGCTTTATCGCGACCCACAGCTACACCTACTTTCAGGCGCAAAGCGCCGCGCGGGGAAAGGAAACGGCCTACATCAACGAAATGCTGGGCGAGCTCAAGACCGTAAAGGCCTTCGGCCGGGAAAAGCGCGCCTGCGAGGACTTTGAGCGTCTGGACGAAAAGCTGAAGGACAGCTCGCTCAAGGCCATCTTCTATTCCTCCCTCGCAAACCCCTGCACGCGCTTTGTAAACAGTGTGGTCTACGCGCTGGTGGCGCTTGCGGGCGCGCTCAGCTGCATCAGCACCGCGGGCAGCGCCGCGGCCTTCAGCGTGGGCAGCCTGTCTGCGCTGCTCTCCTACGCAAATCAGTACACCAAGCCCTTCAACGAAATCAGCGGCGTGGTGACCGAGCTGCAGAACGCCCTGGCCTGCGCATCTCGGGTGTTTGAATTGATCGGCGAGCCCTGCGAAACGCCGGACAGCCCTGATGCCCGCGCGCTTTCCGGGGCGAAGGGAGAGGTGGAGCTAAAGGACGTGGCGTTTTCCTATACGCCCGAGCGCCCGCTGATCGATAATCTGAATCTTTGCGTAAAGCCTGGCCAGCGGGTTGCGATCGTGGGCCCCACGGGCTGCGGAAAGACGACGCTTATCAACCTTCTTATGCGCTTTTACGACGTAAACAGGGGTGCGATCCGCCTTGAGGGCACAGACATTCGAAGCATCACCCGCAAAAGTCTGCGCCAAAGCTACGGCATGGTGCTGCAGGAGACCTGGCTTCGCCGGGGCACGATCCGCGAAAACCTGACGCTTGGACGGCCCCAGGCCACACAGGAGGAAATCGAGGAGGCCTGCCGCCTTGCCCATGCGCACAATTTCATCATGCGCCTGCCGCAGGGCTACGATACCGCGATCGGCGAGGACGGCGGCCAGCTGTCGCAGGGACAAAAGCAGCTATTGTGCATCGCGCGCGTGATGCTGAGCCGCCCGCCCATGCTGATCTTGGACGAAGCCACCTCCTCCATCGACACCCGCACCGAAATGCGCGTGCAGCAGGCCTTTGACCTGTTGATGGAGGGGCGGACCAGCTTTGTCGTTGCGCACCGCTTAAGCACGATCCGGGAAGCGGACATCATTCTCGTGATGCGCGACGGCCACATCGTGGAGCAGGGCACCCACGCGTCGCTGCTTAAGCAAAACGGCTTCTACAGCCAGCTTTACAACAGCCAGTTTGCACCGTAAAAACGGGAAAGGAAAGAGAAAATGCCATTTCAGATCCTTCGGGGAGACATCACCCGGCAGCGCGTGGACGCCATCGTAAACGCGGCAAACTCCAGCCTGCTCGGCGGCGGGGGCGTAGACGGCGCGATCCACCGCGCGGCGGGGCCAAAGCTTCTGGAGGAGTGCCGGCTGCTTGGCGGCTGCAGGACTGGGGAAGCCAAGGCGACCGGGGCCTATGAGCTACAGGCCAGATACGTCATCCACACCGTTGGCCCCGTGTGGTACGGCGGAGCGCGGGGCGAGGAAGCCCTGCTCACTGCCTGCTACGAAAACTCCCTGCACCTTGCGCAGGAGCTTGGCTGCGGATCCGTCGCCTTTCCGCTGATCTCCGCCGGGGTGTACGGCTATCCCCTGGACGCGGCGCTTGCGGTCGCTACAGGCGCCATCCGGCGGTTTTTGGAAAACAGCGACATGGAGGTGCGCCTGGTGCTGTTTTACGGCGTGGACGTGCCTCTGCCGCCCGAGGTAGACGCTGCGCTGAGCTGGCGTCTGGAGGAAGCCGCCCGGCCAGGCGATGTGCGGTACCGCGGTCCCGCCTTAAAAAGCCAAAGCTCGGCGCCCGCAGCGCAGTCCAGGCCGCGGATGGCGGTGGCGGGCGAAAGCAGCAGTCTGTCTGTATCCCGAAGCGGCGTAAGCGAATGCGAGGCATGCGCGCCGGGCGACCGATCGGAGCTTGACCGGCTGCTTACCCGGCGGCAGGAGAACTTTTCCCAGGCGCTTATGCGCCTGATCGACGAAAGCGGGCTGAGCGATTCGGAATGCTATAAAAGGGCCAACATCGACCGCAGGCACTTCAGCAAGATCCGCTCCAATCCCGACTACCGCCCCGGCAAGCTGACGGTGTTCGCGTTTGCGGTGGCGCTGCGCCTGAGTCTGCCTAAAACGCGGGAGCTGCTTCGCACAGCGGGCTACGCCCTGTCGCCCAGCAGCAAAACGGACATCATTTTGGAATACTTCATCGGCCAGGGACGCTTTGACATTTACGAGATCAACAGCGCCCTGTTCCACTACGACCTGCCCCTGCTTGGCGCAAGCGAGGCCTGAAAAGGGAAAGGAATCGCTATGGACGCACTCAATCAAAAGCGCATCGGCACCCCCTACGGCGAAAAAAGCATCGCGGTGTATCAGCAGGACATCCGCGCCCTGGACGAGCCGCTGGACGTTATGACCATTTCCGCCTTCTACCGAAACTACGCGCCCAGCCGGGGCACGCTGCTTGGGGCGCTAAGCGAAAAGGGCATCTCCGTTTCAGAGCTTTCAAGGGATCCAAAGATAGACCTTCGGAGCATCTGCAACATCTGGCTCAGCCGCAAGCTCTCCGGAGCCGGGCTGCCCATCAACCGCATCGGCTGCATGGAGCTAAGCCCCTATGCCGATACCCGGGACGCCTGGCGCCAGGTGCAGCAGCAGATCCTGAACTCCATCAGCGCGTACTTCCACATGCTGGATATCGCCTCCATTAGCGGGCTCAGCATGGCGCGCATCGGCATGCCGGTGCCCGGCGGCGGACACCAGCACGTGGACAGCGCCTTTACCGCCATCCCGATGCTGAACGAATGCTTTGCTTTTTTAAAGCGCAACCCCTACGCGCGAAAGATCTCCATCATCACCTACGACGAGCGCCAGGCGCAGGACTTTGCGAGAGTGCTGGACGAATCCTACGCCGCGCACAGCGAGCAGATGGACAAAAGCAGCCGGCAGGAAAACCGAAAGCAGCGCGCCCTGGCTTTTATCAGTTACTCTTCAAAGGATAAAAACGTCGCCGACAACCTGTGCAATAAGCTCGAGGCCGCGGGCATCGGTGTGTGGTACGCGCCCCGCGACATCCGCGCAAACGACTACGCAAGCGCCATCGTCACCGCCATCCGCAGCTGCACGCACTTTATTACCCTGATCAGCAAAAACTCCCTTGCCTCCAACCACGTGCTAAATGAAATCGACCTGGCCTTCAAGGAGCTCAATCGCGGCGTGCAGTTCTTCCCCCTGAAGCTGGACGAGGAGGAAATGGGCCCCGCCTTTGAATACTACCTCTCCCGCCAGCACTGGACGGACATGCGCCTGCCCCCGCTGGAGCGGCGGCTGGACGAGCTAATAAACAAACTAACAAACCGCTGATACACAGGCCAAAAAAGCTGAAATCGGAATATCCGCTCTGCCACCAGGCGATATTCCGATTTCTTTTAAGATCGGTTTCCTTATTGCATTTTGATCCAATGGGAGAGGAGATGAAATTCCCCCTCCTGCCAGCCGTCGCACATGGGACAGTGGGGTACAGTACTTGCGGTAAGCAGCAAAAGCTCGCACACGACAAGGCCCGTAATGCAGGCGATCCGGTAGGCGCGAGAAGGCCTTTTCGCTTCGGATCGAAGAAGGATCAAAAAGCTTATAAAGGCAAATACTCCCGTGCCCAGGCACGCGCCAAAGTCCGCGTCGCTGTGCGCGGTGTAGGTTTCAAGTATATAGAGCAAATACGCCGCAGACAGCAACGCGGGCAGCGCTGGGATCAGAAGTTTTAGCTTTTTCATTCGGTATTTTCCAAAAGAAGCACCCGGGAGCCATGCTCCCGGGCACTTGTTTTTTATTACAGCTGCGGGCCAGCCTTGACCAGCGCCTTGCCGGCTTCGTTGCTTTCGTACTTGACGAAGTTCTTGATGAAGCGGCCGGCCAGATCCTGGGCCTTCTTGTCCCACTCGCTGGGATCAGCGTAGGTGTCCCTGGGATCGAGGATCTTGGTGTCCACGCCGTTGAGCTTTGTGGGAACCTCGAAATCGAAGTAGGGGATCTTCTTGGTGGGCGCGTTGAGGATGTCGCCGTTCAGGATCGCGTCGATGATGCCGCGGGTATCCTTGATGGAGATGCGCTTGCCGGTGCCGTTCCAGCCGGTGTTG
>CADBNW010000082.1 GCA_902796025.1 uncultured Eubacteriales bacterium | reverse complement strand
GGGGCGGGGCGCGGGCTTTTCGCTCGCCGAAGCGATCACGCGCTTCAGGTTTTCAAGCCGCTCCTCAGCCGTGGGTGCGTTCAGCAGCGCCAGAATTTCGTGTTTGTCCATCAGCGCAGTCCCCTCTTAGTTCAGCATCACCTGTCCGCCCGTCACGGGGATGGCCTGACCGGTTTCGTACTTCTGCTCCACGCAGTAGGTAAGGGCCAGCGCCACGTCGCTGGGCAGGCAGCCGCGCTTGATGAGGCTCTTGGACAGGTAGTAGGCCTTTACGTCCTCCACAGTCTTTGCGCCCGGGACCTTGCCCGCGTTCAGATACTGCACAAACAGGCCCTTTACCGGATCGCTCCACAGCGGCCCGTCGTAATAGTTGCCGGGGCAGATGGAGTTTACCTTGATGTTGAAGGGCGCAAGCTCCAGCGCGAAGCTCTGGGTCAGGCCGATGCCGCCAAACTTTCCGCCCGCGTAGGCGAAATTGTTCTTGCTGCCCTCCAGACCGCTTTTGCTGTTGATCTGGATGATGTCGAAGAACTTCTCCGGCGCGGCCTCGTGCTGCGCCTTCATGATGGCGGAGGCGTATTTGGCGCAGAGGAAGTAGCCGTTATAGTTTATTCTGGTCACAAATTCGAATTTGGCGGGAAGCATTTCGTCCAGGCTGCCCGCGATGGCGACACCGGCGTTGGCAACCAAAATGTCCAGTCCGCCAAAGACCTCCACGGTCTTTATCACCATCTGCTCCACGCTCTCGGGGTCGCTTACGTCCACCTTGGCCCAGGTGGCGTGCTCGCCAAATTCCTCGGCGACCTGCTTTGCAAGCGCGTCGTTCAGGTCCGCAACGACGATGGACGCGCCCTCCTTCAGCATCTCCTTTGCGATCCCATAGCCAAAGCCCTGCGCAGCGCCGGTGACGATGGCGATCTTGCCTGCCAGGCGGCCGCAGGTTTCGGGACGCACACACACATTTTTGGCGGCGAGCGCCTTTGCCTCTTCAAAAGTCATGTCCCATTTCCTCCGTTGTTAGTTTTTGGAAGTAACACTTTTGCGATAGCTCTCCACTTCCCAGCCCACGATAAAGTCCACAAGCTCCTGATCCATGGGCTTGGGGCCGCCGAAGGCCTGGGCGTAGGTGGCGATCTTCATGGCGTCCTTTACCAGCGTCATGCAGTTGTCCGCGGCCTTTTGCGTATCGCCAAGGGTGTAAATGCCCTTGTCCAGCATCACGATCACGTTTGCGTCGATGCTCTTAAGGCAGCCCTCGCAGCGCGCGAGCTTTACCCTCGGGCCGCAGTAGACGATCTGGTCGGGATTGAAGGGCTTCAAGATGGCCTGGGCCGCCTCGGGGCTGGCGGCAAACTTCAGGGCAGTGGGGCTTGCGTTAAAGTTCACAAACTGCTTTCCGCTGTTTTTGCGGATGAGCTCGGTGTACTGCGCGTCTTCGCCCTCGTATTCCACGCTCGGGATCTCGCTTACGCAGGCCTTTAAGGCGTTAAGCATGCCGCTTAGGTGCACGCCCAGATCCTCCACCGTGTCCGCGCCAAAAAACACGCCGTGGTTTTCAAGCAGCACGGTCTTGATGGGATGCGTCGCCTTTGCAAACACGCCCTGCATGATCTTGGCAAGGGTATAGCCGGGCCTGCAGGCGGGCACCCACACCACGCTGTCGCCAAAAAGCCGCTTGCACTCGCTTGCGCCGTTTTGCGAGCAGGTCAGCCCGTTTACCAGCGCCGGGTGCAGATGCAGCACGAATCTCTGCGGGAACAGCGCGTGCAAAAGCGCCTCTACGCTTGGGCGCTTTCCTTCTTCGCCCGGAAGCTTTGCGGCCATGCAGTCGCTTACGAACTTGCTCTCCCGCGCCGCGTCGTCGCTGGGATACTCCTCATCCAGCATGCCCAGCAGCTTTTTCATGTCCATGCCGACGAAGGTCTCGGTCACCGCGTCCTTGAGCGCCGTGCCGGAGCCCTTTACGTACATCACGCCGTTTTCCTTCATGGAGGTGTTGCCGCCT
>CADBNW010000081.1 GCA_902796025.1 uncultured Eubacteriales bacterium | reverse complement strand
GATTATTTGTTCCGGTCGTCTCCGCTTCGCTTTTACGTAACGCGCCACGGCTCTGAAAGCCCACTGGGCTTTCATTCACTACCGTGTTCGCGCCCATACACAAAAATCGCTGTCCTCGGGGCGGCAAAGCTGCCCCTGCGGATTATAAGTTGGAGAGGCTGCGGCCCCTCCAAACCTCTCGGAGCTTTTGCAGCTGTGCAAAAGCTCCAACTGTTTATAATGCCCTTTGACACAAAAAAATGATTGACAGGGAAACACTTTGGGGATACAATCATATTGGCAGAATATTCAAAGGGAGCGTAAGCGTTTTTAAGCATGCGGCGGGACAGACTGAAGGGGCTTTTGCTGGTGTTCGCTTCGGCGCTTTGCTGGAGCTTTTCCGGGGTGCTTGGGAAAAACGTGGCTTGGAGCGGCTTTTCAAAGGCCGGCGTGCGCTCGATCGTAGCAGTGCTCATCTACGCGCTGTACCGAAAAAGCTTCAAGCTGAAGCTCAGTCGCTCGACCATCATCGGAGCCCTTGGCGTAGCGCTCACAAGCACGCTGTACATGCTGGCGCTGTCCTTCACCACCTCGGCAAACGCCATCGTGCTTCAGTACTCGATGCCCCTGTACGTGGTACTGCTCGGCTTTGTTATTTTCAAGATCAGGCCGCAGCTTAAGGAACTAATCACCATGCCGCTGCTTCTAACTGGTGTGGCGCTTTGCTGCATGGGTAAGGGGCAGGGCGCGCAGCTTCCCCATCAGGCGCTTGGAAACGCGCTGGGGCTGCTGTCGGGGCTTACGTTTTCGCTCGTCTTTCTTGCAAGCCGCATGAAGGGCGCAAGCCCCGTGGAGTATACCTACCTTGGAAACCTTCTGACGCTTTTATGGTGCGCGTTCGTGCCCTTTGACGAAAACATAAGCTTTACGCGCGGGGCGATCAGTAGCTGGCTGCTGGTAGCGGTCATGGGCGTATCGCTGGGGCTTGGCTACCTGCTGCTTGCACTGGGGCTCAAAAGCGCGTCGCCCACCGCCGCCGCGATCCTGGAAAATCTGGAGCCGGTGTTAAACCCCATCTGGGTCTTTCTCTTTCTTGGCGAAAGGCCGGACCTTATCGGGCTTGCGGGCTGCGCGCTGGTGCTGCTTACAGTAACGGCGTACTCCTGCCTGCCGGACAAAACCAAAACAAAACGGACGGAAATCACATGAACGGAACAGACCTTTTTGAAGCAAGCCCGCTTACCCAAAGCGAAGCTGTGAAAAGAAAAAAAGCAAAGCACAGCAAAAAGGACAAAGCGGTAAAAAACAGCAGATCGCACAAAAAAACTGCCCTCAGGCACGCGCAGCCAGTAAGCGCCAGCTGGTGGTCGATGCCGCTTGCCACCTTTTGCATGGCGCTTGTGGCGATCGCTGTGCTTTTGGCCGTGCGCGAAAACCAGAACTACAGCGCCTTTCGCCAGATGAAGGCGATGGTCATGAGCGACGTGTTTTACGACGGCGTGATCATCGACGACTACGACGTGTCCGGCCATCCCCTAAACGAGGTCATGAGCTTTTGGGAGCGCAGCATCGAAAAGCCCTACCGGGAGCGCAGCGTCGTGTTCGAGGTGGAGGGGCAAAGCTTCTGCGTGAGCGCAGAGGAGCTGGGCTATAAAAGCGATTACGAAAGCGCCATCATGAACGCCTATAACTCCGGCCGCAGCGGATCATTGGAAGCGCGGGCGCGGCAGATCGGCGTAAAGCGCGAGCGCAACGAAAGCTTCACCGTGACCCGCCAGCTCTTTGATCCCAAAAAGCTGCGCGAGGTGACAGACAGCATCGCCGCCAAATGCACAAGGGAGAAGCAGGACGCCGCCATCACCGATTTCAGCTTCGACCAAAAAGCCTTCGTCTTCCAAAGCGAGGTCGCGGGCACCTATGTGGACGCGGACAAGCTCTACGAGCAGGCCGTCACCGCCCTGTCGGAGGAGCTTGAAGGCCCGCTCAAGGTGGACGTCGAGATCATAGAGCCCGAGGTCACCCTGGATCAGCTCAAAAACCAGGTGGGTATGATCACGCAGGCCGTCACAAACGCCTCCTCCTCGAGCAAGGCGCGCCTTAACAACCTGAACCTTGCCTGCATGGCGATCTACGGCAGCGTCGTCCAGCCGGGGGAGACCTTCTCCTTTAACGACACCGTGGGCAAGCGCACCAAGGACAAGGGCTACAAGCTTGCCACCGTCTACCAAAGCGGCGAGATCAGCGAGGACATCGGCGGCGGCGTGTGCCAGGTATCGACCACCCTTTGGAACGCCGCCATGAAGGCGGACTGCGAGATCGTAGAGCGCCACGAGCATTCCCGCCCGGTGTCCTATGTGGATAAGGGCAAGGACGCCACCGTCTCCTGGGGCAGTCAGGACATGAAGTTCAAAAACACCTCCGACAGCCCGCTGTACATCGTGGCCTATTTGAACGAAAACAAGCGCGTGATCGTGGAGATCTACGGCAAGCTCTTCCCGGACGGAAACTATATCGAGATCACCCAGAAGGTCACCCGCAAGATCGAAGCGCCGGAGCCTGTGCGCACCTACAACCCCTCCCTTGCCAAGGGCGAGGAGGTCGTGGTCAGCGAAGCGCGCAAGGGCTATCACGCCATCGCCTACCGGGTATACAAGGATAAAGACGGCAACGAGCTCAAAAAAGTCGAGCTGTGCCGCTCCTATTACAAAGAGGCCGCCGCGAGAATCGAGTACGGCCTGTGAAGGGGGAAAGCGCCATGAGCGAGGAACAACGCATTTTTGACGGCGTGCTGTTTGCACCCGGCGCGCAGGAGCTTCGCGCAATCAAGCTTCGCGCGCACGATCTGAACACGGACTACAATTCCACCTACGAATACGAAACCGAAAAGAGGGCACAGATCCTTAGCCAGCTCCTTGGCAGCTTTGGCGAGGGCAGCTTTATCCAGGGCCCCATCGCCTTCCATTACGGCGTGCACACCCACATCGGCAAGCGCTTTTTTGGAAACTTCAATCTGACCGTCCAGGACGATGCGCCCGTCACCATCGGCGACGACTGCAACTTTGGCCCAAACGTGACCATCGTCACGCCCGTGCATCCGCTGATCGCCTCGGAGCGAAAGACGATGCTGGACCAAAATGGGGAAAAGCGCCACGCCTGCTACGCAAAGCCCGTCACCATCGGCAATGACTGCTGGTTTGGCGCAAACGTGGTCGTGTGCCCAGGCGTCACCATCGGAAACCGCTGCGTGATAGGCGCGGGCAGTGTCGTGACCCGCGACATCCCGGACGATTCCCTGGCCGCGGGCGTGCCCTGCCGCGTGATACGGCAGATCACCCAGCAGGACAGCATGCAGTATAAGCCCGAGCTCCTTGGCGGCTACAGCGTTTTGGAGGAGGACGAAGCTTGAAACACGTGCTCACCGCCGAACAGATGCGAAAAACGGAGCAGCGCGCCTTCCAGGCGGGCTTAAGCTCCCTTTCGCTTATGGAAACTGCGGCCGAGCGCCTTGCAGACGAGATCTGGAACGCGCTGGGCCCGGACGGCAAGACCTGTGCCTTTGCCTGCGGCACGGGCGGCAACGGGGGAGACGGCTATGCCGCCGCGCGCCTGTTTGCCAAAAAGGGCGGCCGGGCCATCGTGGTAAGCGCGGGTGAACCAAAGCATCCGGACGCCATTGTCAATTTTGAGCTTGCAAAGAAAAGTGTCTTCGCCTGCGTCGATGTAAGCAGGCTTCAAACCCTGCCCACGCCGGATGCGTGGGCGGATTGCATTTATGGCATCGGCCTGAACCGCGCTCCGGAGGGGGCAAGCCTTGCCCTGATCCGCCGCATGAACGAGGATGGACAAAAGGGCGCGCGCGTCTTTGCCTGCGATATCCCCTCCGGCCTTTCAGCGGATACGGGGGAGATGCCAGGTCAGTGCGTGAAGGCGGATACGACCCTGAGCCTCGGCTTTTTAAAGCGCGGCCACCTGATCGGGCGGGGCATGGACGTATGCGGCGAATTGAAATGCGCAGATATCGGCCTTAAGGAAGAAGACCTTCCAAAGGACGACATGCTGCTTGTGGAAAACGCGGACGTCGCAGGCGCTTTGCCTTTACGCCGCCGCAGCGCGCACAAAAACGAGCACGGACATCTGCTGATCATAGCCGGCTCCTTTGGCATGGCGGGCGCGGCTGCGCTGTGCGCGGGCGCGGCGCTGAGAAGCGGAGCGGGGCTTGTGACCGTCGCCTGCCCCAGATCCATCGTAAGCATCCTGCAGGTCTTAGAGCCCTGCGCGATGTGCATCGGCCTTCCGGAAAAGGACGGCGCGCTGAGCGCTGAGGCCGCGCCCGAGATCGCGCGCGCGCTGCAAAACAAAAGCGCCGCGGCGATCGGTCCGGGCCTTAGCCTGCGGGCAGACCCTTTGTGCGTCCGGGCGGTGCTGGAAAGCGGGATCCCGGCGGTGATCGACGCAGACGCCCTGAACCTCATAGCAAAGGACGAGAGCCTGAAGGCGCTGCTTCGTGAGATCCATGCCATTACGCCTCATCCCGGTGAAGGAAAGCGCCTGCTGGGCGGGGCGTCCTTTGACCAGGCGGAGATGGCAAAGCGCCTGCACGCCCTTGGCTGCGCGGCGCTTGTAAAGGGCGCATCCAGCGTCATTTGCGGGGATGGGCTGTATCTCAGCGCCTCCGGCTGTCCCGGCATGGCCAAGGGCGGTAGCGGAGACGCGCTGACCGGCATCACCGGCGCGCTGCTTGCGCAGGGCCTTGCGCCCACGCGCGCGCTGTGGGCGGCAAGCCAGCTGCACGGCCTTGCCGGGGAAGAGGCGCAGGCGCGAAACGGCGAGCGCTCCATGCTGGCCACGGATCTCGTCGCCTGTATCGGCAAAGCCTTTGAAAAATGCGCAGTGTAGAAAGCTGGCGGCAGCTGCTCATCCCGCTTCTGCCGTCCAAAGCCTTTTTGCGCGAAGACAGAAACGCGGCGCTGTTTGTAACTGACGCGCCAAGGCGCGAAGCGGGCTTTTGCTTAAAGGACGAGCGCTTCCTCTGCGCCTATGCAAACGGCCTTATGTACATCACCCCTGTATATGAGGACGCGCCCCCGGACGCGCAGGCGCTGATCACTGCGTATCTCAAGGCAAGCCTCGCGCAGCGGGACGTGATCGCCCGTAAGCAGCTGGCCCTGGCGCTTCGAAAGCATTTGCTAAAGGAAGCAAGCTTCTGGCAGGAGCGGCTAAAAGAACTGGAGGAAGAGTATGACACTTGAATGGCTTGGACACGCATGCTTTTTGCTGACCACCGCGCAGGGCACCCGCATCGTCACCGACCCCTACGACGATTCCGTGGGCTACGGAAGCCTTCACGTAAAGGCGGACGCCGTGACCGTCTCGCACGGCCACCACGACCACAACTATACCGCCGCCGTCGAGGGATATGAAAAGGTCTTCGACAGCGCCCAGGAACAGCGCTTCCGGGACGTTTCCATCTCCGCTATCGAAAGCTTTCATGATCCCTTTGGCGGGCAAAAGCGCGGCAAAAACCTGATCTTCCGCCTGGAGGCGGACGGCTATAGCGTCGTGCACCTGGGGGACCTTGGCCACAGCCCTGACGACGCCCAAAGGCGCTTTATCAAAAACGCGGACGTGCTTTTGATCCCGATCGGTGGTTACTTTACCATCGACACCGACGAGGCGCTTAGAATCATCGATGCGTGTAAGCCCAGGGCCGCGGTCGCCATGCACTATAGAAACAGCGCCTGCGCTTTTCCGATTTCCACTGCGGAGCAATTCTGCAAAGCCCTGAACGCCCGCACTCTTACCGGCCCCGCAGACGTCGCCGGGCTTTCGGGCGCGTATGTGTTCAGCCAGCCGGAAAAACCGTAAGACTTTCCAATCTACTTTTGAAATTGGAATAAACTTTTAGCTATTCTGACAAAGGAACCCCAAAAAATCTTCAGAAAAAATCATTCCGTAAAGGGATGATTTTTTCTTGTGTTTATGTTATAATAATCTTGGCATGATGTTTGATTCAGTGCGACTATTTGCAGGCGGAGGACTTATGGCATTTATCAGCATCCATATGATGGGGGGCGTTTGGCTGGAGGTGGACGGCAAGGTCCACGACTCCCTGCTTCGGCGTTCGCGCCGGGGCGTAAGCCTTATGCAATACCTCATATTGGAGCGCGGCCGTGTCGTCTCTCCCCAGCGCCTCATCCGCGAATTGTGGAGCGGACGCCGTTTGGATGGGCCTGAAAACGCGTTGAAAACCATGGTCAGCCGCCTTCGTACCCTGCTAAACGAAGTGCACGAGGGGCTTGGCCAGGCCATCGGCTTTGAACAGGGCGGCTACTGCTGGAAAAGTCTGCCGGACGTTCACGTGGACGTTCTGGAGCTGATGGACATCTTTGAAAAGCTTAAGCACGGTAAGAGCGATCCGGAAACACTCACCCTGCTTTCCCGCATGCAGTCGCTGTATATGGCTGATCTGTACTTGACCGGAGACATGCTGAACGGCCAGGCGGCTCTAAGCCATCTGCACCGCGAATACATCGAGGCTGTGCTGCGCTGCATAAACGCGCTCAAGAAGGCGGAGCGCTACAACCAGATCTGCGACATCTGTCAAAAGGCGCTCGTCATCGACGAAGTGGACGAGCAGCTGCGCATAGAGCTTATGCAGGCGATGGTAAACCTAAACCGCACGGGCGACGCCGAAGCGGAATACCGAAAGCTCGTTCGCGCCCAGCGCGTCCATTTGGACGCGGAGCCCAGCGAAGACCTGGTGGCAAAATACCGTACCCTTGCCGAGGAAGGCAAGCAGATCGTCTTTAACCTGGATGTCATCCGCAACGCTCTCTCCCAGCAGGACGCAGACAGCAAAGGCCCGTTCTTTTGCGATTACCGCGCCTTTAAGGAGATCTACAACATCCAGATGCGAAACCTCGAGCGCCTAGGATCCACCATGTTCCTCGGCATCATCATGCTGGGGCAGCCGGACGGCAGTCTCAGCCCTGTCAGCAGGGAAAGCGGCATGGCGGGCCTGCAGGAGATCCTGAAAAACAACCTGCGCCGGGGCGACATCGTTACGCGCTTTTCCGAAAACGTCTTTGCCATGCTGCTGCCCACTGTCAACTACTCCACGGGACCGATGGTCATGCAAAGGCTCGAAGACCTGTTCAAGAGGGAATTCCCGGCAGGCAACATCGCCTTCCACTCTCGCATCAGCCCGCTGGGAGGCAGCATGGGAGAGGTAACAAAATATTAACGAATCTTCGAAAGATTTTTTGCGATCCTGCGGCAAATTACCGCTGACGTTATCGCCTTGTGCTATCATACGTGCATGAAGACAAAAAGACGCTCAGCTTAAAGCCGGGAAAGGAGACAAAATGAAAAAGATCATCATTTGCGTGCTTGCTATGCTGCTTAGCCTCGTAAGCCTCTTTATGGCACTTGGCGAAAACGCCCCTTCCGCCGCGCTCGTAATGGAGCAGGCTGTTTTGACCGGGGCCCAGCCGGCGCTTATCCAAACCATTCCCGTTGTGGAAAGGCCTGCAGCTACGACCCTGTCGTCCGATGCCAGCGCGCCCGAAACCCAACTGCTCCTTGACGCGGAAGCCTCAGAAGGGGGATCGCAGGGCGCGGCGGCTACGCCCGCTGCACCGACCACCGAAGAACCCGCAAGCGAAGCGGCAGGGGAACCAGCGCAGCAAACCGCCGCAGAAAATACGGAAAGCACCCCTGTTGAGATCCCCGAAGAAAAGAAAGAGGAGCCCGCTGCGGCGACGCCCGAAGGATCGGCTCAGGAGATCGCCGTACAGCCCGCCGAGGAGGCAGCCCCCGAAATATACGAAGAAATTACCCAAGAGCCTGTTGTCCCTCAGAAACCCGTTCAGGAAACGACCGAAGCACCTGTCCTGGAAGCAGTCGAAGCTCCTGCAGAGGAACCTGCCGCAGAAGCCGCCGGGGAACAGACCGGGGAAGCGGCTATAGAGATCGCCGAGGAACCCACGAAAGAAATAAGCGCAGAACCTGCCGGGGAAGCAACAGAAGAACCCAGCGGGGAAATCACCTCAGAACCTACCGAAGAAGTAACTGGAGAACCCGCCGAAGTTTCCGCTGAGGCAACAACTGAAGAAGTAAGCGAAGAGCCCAGCGAGGAAACCGCAGAAGAACCCACTGTGGAACCCATCGGGGAACTTACAGAGGAACCTGCCGAACGACCCGCTGAGGAACTGCCGGAAGAAACAGCCGGGGAAGCTGCCGAGGACAGCGCAGATCAACCCGCTGAAGAAATCGAGGGGGAAGACGCCCAGACGGAGGCCGCAACGACCGAGGGCGAATGGATCATCCTCGAATACGCGATCTTAAACGGCGAAACAGAGGTCCGCGAGCAGCCGGATCTCGAAAGCAAGGTCCTAAAGACCCTTAAGGGCGAAACGCGCGTAGCGGTGCTGGAAAAGCTCAAGGAGAGCGCTTGGGTCAAGATCCTTCTGGACAGCCAGAGCGCAGGCTACATCCCGGCCTCCAGCATCCGGCAGCCCGCTGCTGAAACGACGGTACCTGCAGACGAAAGCAAGGACGCAGCTGACGAAAGCGCTGCGCTAAACGCAGAAGAACCCACGCAGGAAACACAGGACGAAACTGTGAAAGCTTTGGAACCTGACGAGGCAGAAGCTGCCACCGAAGAAGATGCTTTGCCACCCCAGGACGAACAGGAGCTTACTGAGATTGACGACGCTCCGGTTCCCCAGGGCGCGGGCGAGGAGGGCCAAGACGCGCCTGAAACGGACGACATCTTTGTAAACGAAGACAGTGCTCCCGCACCAAGCGCACCCGTTCGCAAGGTGACCGTATACACCTCCCTTGGCAGCAGCGTCCAGCTCGGCGACACCATTTACCTGACTGCCCGCCTTGAGGGCTTTGAGGATTGCGGCGAACTGATGTACCAGTGGGAGTGCAACAAGGGCAGCGGCTTTCTCCCGGTCGAGGGAGCGACCTCCCTCACCACCAGCTACATTGCCACGGCAGAAAGCCTCAGCTGGGCCTGGCGGCTCAGGGTACTCTATAAATAATCAATAAAACGTCTTAAACGGCCTTCCCGGCTTGCGGGAGGGCATTGCGGCACAAGGCCGCAGATGGATCGTATATACCCGGAGGCAAATTCATGACAGGAAAAACCAGGCGCGCGCTTTCGATCCTATTGGCGCTGCTTATGCTTTTGCAGGCGCTGCCTGCCCCGGCGGAGGAAGCGGGGGAGTGGAACGAGGCTGTTTCTGACATCGTTCAGGGCAGCTGGTACACCCTTGCCTTCGTCGCCTCAGGGGAAACAGTGCAAAGCATCGCAGTGCTGGCCGGCACGGCGCTTGACAGCCTGCCGGAAGCGCCGACCGTCAAAGGAGCGCATTTTGAGGGCTGGTACATAGGGGATGAGTGCATCAAGGCCGGCTTCGTGCCCCAAAATAGCACGACCGTCACCGCCTTCTATCGCTCCAACGCCAACGCCGTACAATCCCTTTACAGCGAAACCGCCATCGGCTCTGTCACCTATTTTTCCATGGGAAATCCCTCCCTTCCGGAGGGGGCAAGCGCCACCGCGGCCTTTATCGAAAACGCTTCCATCGCGGATAAAGCCCTTGCCGCTGTGAACGTTCCAGAAGGCATGGCGGCTCGCGTGCTTGGCATATTGGACCTTGGCGTGTCCGATCTGTATTGGACGCTCGAGGGCAGCCTGCGTATGACCGTTTCCCTTAAGACCCCAATCGAATTGCATCCTGAGGAGCAGCTCTACGTATACGACGCCCGCGCTCTGGATCAAGAAAATCCCCAGCCCATAAACGCCCGCTTTATGCAGGGCTACGACACCATCGAGGGCATCACCCTTCCCGCCGCGCAGTTTGGCGCTTACGCGCTTATAGGCGTCTACACTCCTACGCAGGAGCCCACGCAGCATGCCGTTACCTTCCTCGATGCAGAGGGGAATGCGCTTGAAGCACGCACCATCAATAAAGGGGAGGCTTTAGGCGAGCTTGTTAACGCCCCCGACCGGGAAGGCTATAGCTTTGTCGCCTGGCGGGATCAGGACGGCCGCACCGTTACTTCTGAAACCATCGTGGAGCACAATCTTGTCCTTGCTCCTGTATACTTAGAGCTCTATCCCGCAACCACCGCCGACGCCCAAAGCGGCAGCGTGACCGTTCATGTGGAGGTCCCGCAGGGCGCACTTCCCCAAAGCGCCCGCTTCCGCATGCTCGCGGTGGACGCCGAGGGCGTAAGAGGCAAGGTCGAAAAGGCGATCGGCCAGGAGGCTTCCGGCATCATCGCCGTAGACATGGCCTTCGTGGACGAAAATGACCAGGAGATCCATCCCCTAAAGCCCGTGACCGTCAGCGTTTCCCTTGGCGGTCTTGCGGACGCAAAGCGCATATCCGTCGTACACATCAAAGACGACGGCAATACCGAGATCGTCTATTCGGGCGAGCCTGAAACGGTAAAAACGCGCGGGGAGGGGGACAGGAAAGAGTTCAGCTTTACCACGGAATCCTTCTCCGTATACGCGGTCGCTCCTGTCGGAGACAGCGGCGAAAACGCGCGCATGACGATCCGCTTCTACAATACCAGCCGGGCCAACACCGAGGGCGGCCACAATCCGCTGATCGCCAGCATGATCGTTAAAAACAGCGATTCCGCCGAGGCGCTCGAAACCCTGATCTACGATCCCGGCGCCGGCGCCATTGCCGAGGGCGAAATGTTCAAAGGCTGGCTCGTCGTGGAAAACCCCACGGGCGATCCTGCGGATTACGTTTATACCGCCGCGGACGCGCAAAACGCCAGGGACATCGAGCAGGTTCGCGCCTGGGCGGAGGCAAAGCAGATCACAGAGGGTGAAATTGTCAATATCTATGCCCTGATCTATAAAACCTACGAAGTCCGATTTGTGGATGAGGACATGACGACCATTCACAGCGACGCGATGATCTTCCTCGAAAGCGAAGACAGCGGCACTTACACCATCACCGTCTCTTATACCCCCAAGAGTCAGGATGCGGAATTCCAGGGCTGGCGTCCTACGCAAGCCACCTCCGCCAACGTCACTGCGCCCGGCCAGCCGCCCTATCAAGTGGGCACGACAGTCACCTTTTCCGGAAACGTCATGTTTATGCCCGAGGTTCCCTACGGCTACTGGCTGAGCTTCGCGGAAAACGGAAAAGGCGCAAGCTACACCGCCCCGCAGTTTGTCAAGCGCGGAAATACCACCGTCGAGCCCGCTGCGCCGCAGCGCTTCGGCTACAGCTTTGGCGGCTGGTACACCGATCAGGCCTGCACCCAGGCGTTTACCTTCGGAAACGAGCTGACCCAGCACACGACCCTCTACGCCAAATGGACGGAGAATGCGACGGCCAACTATACCGTGATCATCTGGAAACAGAACGTGGACGGCACGGGCTACGATTTTGCAGAGTCGATCACGCTGTCCGGCAGCGTAGGACAAAATGTATCCAGCATCAGCAGCCATGGCAGTGGCAACAGTGCTTATGCCCGCATTGTGGGAAGACCAAAGGGTCAAGACCTTCACTATCCTGGCTTTCACCTGAAAGAATTCGATCAGAATGTTGTGATTGCACCTGAAGGCAACAAAGCTGTCAACGTTTATTACGACCGCAATGAATACATGCTCACCTTCCAAGTTCATGGTGGGTATACACCCACCACAGACGTCAGTGGCACACAGTATGCTTTGATCAATGGCGAATATGTTCAGCTAACACGAGGGGGGAGAAACCCAAATTACACTTGGAGCTATAACGTCTATACCTACACGCCTACAACCTCGAACAACGGAACACAGTTTGGCTTGGTTAATGGAGAATATGTCCAACTCTCGTATTCTAATTGGTACGGCTGGTACTATGGGAACTACACCAGATATACGGGAACTCGCTATACCAGAAACTCCAGTGCAGTAACATATACCGGGACGAGATATAAGTATACTGATGGCTGGGTGACTATCCATACTATTACAGCCAAATACCAGCAGGATATAAGCAACGAATGGTCCTTTGTTGGCTCCAATGGCGTAAGCTATCCCCAGACCAATCCGGCGACGTCCTGGACACCAATCGACTCTGCTACCTATACGGCGCGTATAACACGTCTGGAAACGATGCCGGATGAGAGTATCACCTTCCATCACACGACAACTGCTAACACGACTAGGTATTTCCACTACTATGTAGAAGCGCTGCCCGGCGCAGACAACACCAGAACCTACAATGGAAGGCAATACATCCTGTATGTGGATCTGCCAAACGATTTCAACATAGTTTTCTATAATGATGACTTTTGGTTGTTGGACGGCTTTACAAGGCAGGCTATTACCAAGAGCAATAACCAGTCGGTCAATCTCACACCAGGTGGAAATATCCAATGGACGACGCTCAATAACAACTACGGCGGAGAAAATAACCATCTGTATTTTTACTATACGCGTGACAAGTATCCAATCGTCTATTTGGATGGAATCTATAAAAATGGCGATAACGTAACCTTGAACGAAACCTCCCAGGCATCCTGGGGCACCTCGGAAGACATCCTCTATCAGGCCGATATCTCTACCTATAACAAGGGCGGACAAAACTACTATGCGCCCGAAAGGGCCGGCTATGTCTTTGAGGGCTGGTACCTCGACGACGCCTGCACGCAGCCGTATACCTTTACCACCATGCCCAAGGGCGGCATCACCGTCTACGCAAAGTGGCGGCAGATCCAGTACCGCGTGTTCCTGCATCCCAACGACTACAATCTGGATGGCAGCATAGACGAATCTCTGGTGTGGGGCGACGCCAATCAGCAGACCAACTTCCGCGTGAGCATCGGCGAAAAGATCGCCAACGGCCAGCAGATCGACGCCCTCCGCGACGAATACGAGCTGATCGGCTGGTACACGGACGCCGCGCTCAAAAAGCCGTTCAACTTTAACGCCTATGTG
>CADBNW010000080.1 GCA_902796025.1 uncultured Eubacteriales bacterium | reverse complement strand
GTTTTACTATTCCCCCTTGATCTCGCGCGCCGAATACGACGCCTGGGCCACGCGCGACCTCATCCAGCGCCTGTATAACGGCAGCGCAAGGGCGCTCGTCTCCGCCCTGGTCACGGCAAAGGGCCTTACGCGGGAGGACATTCAAGAGCTCAGCCGCATGCTGGATAAGGAGGATGCGCAATGAAAACGCTTCTGTGGATGAGCCTTGGCGGCAGCATCTTAAGCGCCGCGCTCCTCCTTTTGCGAAGGCTGCTGGGCCGGCGCTTTTCAAGCAGCGTCTATTACTACCTGTGGATCCTGGTGCTTGTGCGCTTTTGTCTGCCCCTGCCGGGCCTCGTGCCGGATTTCGCGGACGCGCCCCGCGCGGAAAGCGTCTATCCGGAACCCGCGCCCGCGTACAACAAAAGCGCCGGGACTGCAAACGAAGAACTCTTGCCGCCCTTGGAGACCTCCGAAGCTGCGCCCCGGGAAGCGGAGCCTGCTCCCACAGTCTCCGGCGCGGCCCCTGCTCCTTCCGGACTGTCCCTTGAGACAGCGGCGCTGATCGTCTGGGCAGGCGGCGGCGCGTTGATCGCGGGCTGGCGCATAGGCAGCTATTTCAGGCTTCGCAAAAAGCTTTGCGCCCATCTTGCCGCGCCCTCCCCGCTTGCAAGAAGGCTGTACGCGGCGATGCCCGGCAAAAAGCCGCCGCTGCACACAAGCGCTTGTGTGGGCACGCCCCTGACCTACGGCATCCTTTTCCCCATGATCGTGCTGCCAGAGGGGCAGATGGATGAAGAGGAGCTTAGCTTCATCCTCGCGCACGAGCTTACGCATTACCGGCGCAGGGACGCGCTGTACAAGCTGACGGCCGCCCTCGCTTTGTCCTTTCAGTGGTTCAATCCTCTGGCCTATGCCGCGCTGTGGGAGATCAGCCGCGCCTGCGAATTGAGCTGCGACGAAAGCCTGCTTAAGCGCATGAACAAAAGCAAGCGGAAAGCCTACGGAAGGACGCTTTTGCGCACAGCCTCTGCAGCCCTGCCCGGGGCCGGGGCGTATGCGCCCTTTTATTCCGCAAAGAACGAGCTGAAAAGCAGATTGGAGCAAATCATGCATTTCAAAAAGAAACTGAATCCCCTGTATGCCGTCCTTGCCCTGCTGTTGATCCTGGGACTTGGCATTTTTGTCGGCCCCGCGGCGGCAGGCCGGGCCGATCAGAGCGCGCCCATCCACCGCGTCACGGTGGGCAGCGTCGACGAATTGCTAAGCGCCCTTGCAAGCGATACCGAAATAACGCTTGCAGCAGGCACGTACAATCTTACCTCCGCAAGCGATTATTGCAAGGACTCCGGCAGCGCCTCCTACAGCTGGTTCAATCTCTACGACTGGGGCGAAGCGTGGGAGGTGCTCTCCGGTGCGGAGCTTCGGATCCACGGCGTGAAAAACCTGAGCTTAAAGGCCGAAAAGGGCGCGGACGTCCAGCTGCTTACAGAGCCCCGATTTGCAAACGTGCTGAGCTTCACCTCCTGTGAAGGCGTCACGCTCAGCGGCCTTACCGTCGGCCACACAAAGCAGCCCGGCGAGTGCAGCGGCGGCGTTTTGCACCTTGAGGCCTGCCGGGACTTTACTATAGAGGGCTGCGCGCTGTTTGGCTGCGGCACGGTCGGTCTGCAGGCCGCCGATTCCACAAGGATTGCTCTATACCAAACGAACATCTACGAGTGCAGCATTTCGGCGCTGGATACCTACTCCTGCCGCGAGGTGTCTGTAGAGCAGTGCAATATCTACAGCCTGCGCAGAGAAGGCATGCCCGCCGCTGCGCTGTTTAGCGCGCGCTATGGCGACGGCTTTATGATCAGCAACTGCCGCATAAGCGACAACAGCGCAGAGACCCTCCTTCAGGCGGAGGCCGTAACAAACGCCAGCTTCCTTTCCAATACCGTGGAAAACTGTTCCTTCTCCGGCCCCACGTTTTTGTGTGTGAATACCGCGCTGAAAATAGACGGCTGCAGCTTTAGCAATTGCGCTATGGAAGAGGGCTGGTTCTCCCCCGACTCGATGGCGCCGGTCACCTTGTACGGCCAGCCTTTGAGCCCGTCGGAGCTCGACGGCATGCGCTACCGTAAGATCTCGCCCGACGAGGCAAAAGGGCAAAGCGGCCTTACCGGATCCCTATCAGAAGCACCCGGCGCGCTGGAGGTCCCGGACGGCGGAGAAGTGCTCGTGCGCAGCATGGAGGAATTCCTGCGCGCCATTGGACCCCGGCGCACCATCGTTCTTGAGGACGGCGTCTACGACATTTCTACGTTGGGCAATCGGGCAGGCGAATACTTTTCGCAAAATCAGCGCGGCCTGTCCATTTACGGCATCAGCGGGCTTACGATCAAGGGCGCGCAGGAGAATGCTCGTTTCACCTCCGGCGGGCAGCAGGATGCGATCCTCTCCTTCAAAGACTGCGAGCTGCTTACGTTCATCGGCCTGCGCTTTGACGCCGAGCAAGCGGGCGGCGAAACGGACGCGCTGCGCTTTGACGCGTGCTACGACATCGGCTTCTACGACTGCGAGATCGCAAACGTCAAAACCGGCATCGCGCTGTCGATGTGCGCTACCTTCCGCGCAAACGGCCTAAGCTTCAGCGCCTGCGGCGGCCCGGCGTTCCAGTCCGACCTCTCGGACGGTCTGAGCTTCGTCAATTGCCGCGCCCGCGATACCGCCTCCCCCGCCTTCCGCTTCAGCACCAGCGGCGACAAAACCTGGAACGGCGCATACACCGACAACGGCGATTTCGACTGCGACGAAAAGGGCGCGCTGATCGCAAGATAAGCCAAGCGGCCTTCAAACACACTAAAGGCGCTGACGCCCGCTGCTGCGCGGAAGGTCAGCGCCTTGATTCTGCGTTAAGGATTTCTGGCCTATGAAATTGGAGCCGCGATCTCTCGCGGCTCCGTTTTGTTTGCGGTTTTTTATTCGCCAGCCAGCTTCTTGTAGCTTTCGAGGCGCTTTGCGGCCTCCTCTTCGGCCTCGCTGAACAGCTTCTCCGCCTCGGCGGGGAACTGACGCATCAGGGAAGCGTAGCGGTTTTCACCCTTGATGAACTCCTGATAGCTGGCGGTGGGCGCCTTGCTGTCTACGGTCATCGGGTTCTCGTTGTCGGGATTGTAGCGATACAGCTGCCAGTAGCCAGCCTGCACGGCCTTCTTGATCTCGGCCTGAGCATTGTTCATCTTGATGCCGTGGTTGATGCAGGGAGCGTAGGCGATGATCAGGGACGGGCCGTGATAGGCTTCGGCCTCGGTGACGGCCTTGAGCAGCTGCGCGGGATCGGCGCCCATGGCGACCTGAGCCACGTACACGTAGCCGTAGGACATGGCCATCATGCCCAGATCCTTCTTCTTGGTGCGCTTGCCCGCCGCGGCGAACTTTGCGACCGCGCCGGTCGGGGAGGACTTGGAGGCCTGTCCGCCGGTGTTGGAGTACACCTCGGTGTCGAGCACCAGAATGTTGACATCCTGGTTCTGCGCCAGCACGTGGTCGACTCCGCCGTAGCCGATGTCGTAGGCCCAGCCGTCGCCGCCGAAGATCCACTGGCTCTTCTTGACCAGCAGGTCCTTGTCAGCGCGCACTGCGTCGCACAGCTCGCAGCCGTCCGGCAGAACCTCGAGGAGCGCCTTGGACGCGGCCTTGGAGGCTTCGCCCTCTTCCTTTACTTCGAACCACTTGTCGATGGCCTTGCAAAGCGCCTCGTTGTCCGCGTGAGCTTCCTTTACCTTGCAAAGGGTCTCGGCGAGCTTCTCGCGGCGCTGGGCGGTAGCAAGGAACATGCCGTAACCGAACTCGGCGTTGTCCTCGAACAGGCTGTTTGCCCAGGCGGGGCCGTGGCCTTCCTCGTTCACGGTGTAGGGGCAGGTCGGAGCGCTGCCGCCGTAGATGGAGGAGCAGCCGGTGGCGTTGGCGATCAGCATCCTGTCGCCGAAGAGCTGGGTAACGAGCTTGACGTAAGGCGTTTCGCCGCAGCCCGCGCAAGCGCCGCTGAACTCGAACAGGGGCTTTTTGAACTGGCTGTCCTTGACGGTCTTCACGTTGAGCTCGCCCTTGAACTCAGGCAGCGTCTGG
>CADBNW010000079.1 GCA_902796025.1 uncultured Eubacteriales bacterium | reverse complement strand
ATACGATGACGCGATAGAAGGGCTCCTTCTTCATGCCCATTCTCTTAAGACGAATTTTGACCATGGTATTCCTCCTTAGAAATTGTGTCTTGGTCTTGATCTATGGAAACCGGTTGTCCGGATGTTCCCTTGGGGCATCAGCCCTTAAAGCCCTTCATCATGCGGCGCAGACCCTTGCCCTTGCCGCTCATGACCTGCTTCATCATGTCGCGGGTGGACTCGTACTGCTTGATGAGAAGGTTGACCTCCTGCACCGTTACGCCGGCGCCGGAAGCGATCCTGCGGCGGCGGGAGGCGTTGAGGATGTCTGGATGGCGGCGCTCGGCGCGGGTCATGGACAGGATGATCGCCTCGTTTTTGGCCTGCTCCCGGGCCACCTTGTCCTCGTCGATATTGACGCCCTGCAGCTTTGAGCCAAGCCCCGGCACCATTTTGAGCAGGTCGCCCACGGAGCCGATCTTTTTGAGCTGCTTTAACTGGGTGAGGTAATCCTCCAGGGTGAACTGCTGGCGCTTCAGATTTTTTTCAAGCTCCTCGGCGGCCTTTTCGTCCACGATGTCCTGCGCCTTTTCGATGAGGCTCAGCACGTCGCCCATGCCCAGGATGCGCCGGGCCATGCGGTCGGGATGGAAGGGCTCGATGTCGGTAAGCTTTTCGCCCGTGCCGGAGAACTTGATGGGCTTGCCGGTTACGGCCTTTACGGAGATGGCCGCGCCGCCGCGGGTGTCGCCGTCGAGCTTGGTCAGGATGACGCCGTCAACGCCCAATTCTTTATTGAAGGTATCGGCGACGGTCACCGCGTCCTGGCCGGTCATGGCGTCCACCACCAGCAAAATCTCCTGCGGCTTTACGGCGGCCTTTATGTCGCGCAGCTCCTGCATCAGCTTATCGTCGATGTGCAGGCGGCCTGCGGTATCGATGATGACCGGGTCGCGCCCGTAGTAGCGCGCGTGCTCCACAGCGGCCTTTGCGATCTCGACGGGGTTGCCCTGTCCCTGCTCAAAGACCTCTACCCCGGCCTGGCCACCAACGATCTGCAGCTGGCGTATGGCCGCGGGTCGGTACACGTCGCAGGCCACCAGCAGCGGGCGCTTGCCCTCCTTGGAGATGAGCTTGCCAAGCTTTGCGCACATGGTGGTTTTGCCCGCGCCCTGCAGGCCGCACATCATGTAGATGGTGGGCACGGAGGGCGAGTGGGTGAGCTTGACGTTTTGCCCGCCCATCAAAAGGGTGAGCTCCTCGTCCACGATCTTTATGACCTGCTGCGCGGGGGTCAGGGACGAGAGGATCTCGCTGCCCACGGCGCGCTCGGTAACCTTTTTGATGAAATCCTTTACCAGGGAATAGTTGACATCGGCCTCCAGCAGCGCCATGCGCACGTCGCGCATCGCTTCCTTAACGTCGCTCTCCGTGAGCTTGCCGCGATTGGTCAGCTTTTTAAACGCGCCCTGGATTTTTTCGGCAAGACTTTCAAACGCCACCTTGGTCACCTCCTGTCAATGTATAAGACTTTACAAGCAGCATCCTGCAATCGTTCTTAAACGTCCTTCATGGCCGCAAGCAGCGCCTCCGCGCGCAAAAGCGCCTCCCGCGCGCTGACAAGCTCCTTTTTGCAGGCCTCGGTCTGAAGCCGCAGGGCGTCGAAGCGCTTTAGCAGCCCCAGCCGCTCCTCGTACTCCATCAGCTGCTTTTCGCCGCGGCTCACGCTGTCGTGCACGGCCTGACGGCTGACCCCGGACGCCTCCGCGATCTCCTGCAGGGAGAGATCCTCCTCCAGGTACATGCGCATCAGCTCCCGGGCGTGGGGCGTAAGCAGCGCGCCGTAAAAATCCAGCAGCAGGTTCAGCCTTACACGCTTTTCCACCCGCGCGCCTCCTTCCCACAATACTCAAGTATTGTACCGCACCCGGCGCAGCGTGTCAAGTTAAATGTCTTGACAAAGGCAGCTCAGAGGAACATCGCCATGTACAGCGGCAGATGCCAGATGCCGTCCTTTTGCATCACGTCCTTGGGATAGAGAATGTAGCTCTCGCCCGTTTTCGCCGCAAACTTTTTTCTGAATTTGTCGAGGGAGGAATGGGAACGGTAGTTTGCGGATTTTACCTCAAGCGGAGAGATCTTTTTGTTTTGCACGATCAAAAAGTCGATCTCCATTTGGTTTTCCCGGTTTACGCTGTCATTTCGGGAATAGAAATACAGCCTGTGCCCATTTCTTCTCAGCATCTGGGCGACGATGTTTTCCATGATCATGCCTTCGTTTACGTCCAGCCTGTCAAACAGGATCGCTTTATACAATTCGTTATCTGTGAAGGCGCGATCCATGAAGGTATGCGTGACCAGCAGCCCGGTGTCCGCCATGTAGCATTTTTGCGTGGCGTAATCCGCGCTTAGCGCCAGGCCTACAGCGGGGTCGGTGGCGTTAAAGCAGGCGTTGACGACCATCGCCTCGCTCAGCCAAATAAAGGAATCCTCGTAGGAGCGAAAGCGGGCGTTTTCATTTATGGAAGACAGCCTGTATTTTTTTTCTTTTCTCGACAGCTGCGCGGGGATGCCGTCAAAAACGGCATACACCTTTTCCTCGTAGCCGGCGGCGAATTTGGTCACGTCCTCCCGATACAGGCGCAGGATGCGGCGCTTGGCCTCGTCCGCCGCCGCAAAATTTTTGCCGTCCAGGTAAGCCAGTACCGCCTGCGGCATGCCGCCCACCAAAACATACTGTCGAAAATCGTTCATCACCTTGCGGTGCAGCGCCTGCCCCAGCGGCTTTTTTGCTTCAAAACAGGTCCTGATCAGGGGAACGGTCGCCTCGTCCCCCATCGCCCAGAGAAATTCCTCAAAATCCATCGGGAAAAGCTCTATATGCTCCTCCTCCGAAGGGATGATGATTTGCTCGGTGTTTTTCTTCAGGCGGATCAGCGACCCCGTTTCCAGATAATCGAAGCGTCCGTCCTGTACGAGATACTTTACAAGCTGCCGTGCGCGCGGAAACTGCTGCACCTCATCAAAGACGATGATGGATTCCCGCTCGTAAAGCACCGTGGAATAAAAGGCGCTGAGCTTTGCAAAGAAAAGATCGAGATCGGCGCTTTCGTTCAGAAAAAGATCCATTATCTCGCGCGCCGCGTTGCCAAAATCGATAATGATATGGCTTTTATACTCCTGCCGCGCAAAGAGCTCCGCCATATAGCTTTTGCCGACGCGGCGCGCGCCGTCGATCAAAAGCGCCGTCTGCCCACGGCTTTTTGCCTTCCATGAAAGCAGCTGGTCGTATAGCTTGCGTTTCAGCATTCCGTCCGCCTCCAAATCCTCATGCTGCATACATTATACCCCGCCCTGCACGAAAAAGCAAGTTGGAAAACGCGGATTTTGCACGAAAAAGCAAGTTTGAAGCGGCGTGATTTGCACGAAAAAGCAGGTTGCGTCTGGCGCAATCTGCACGAAATCGCAACTTATAAAGAGCTGATCCTGCACGAAAAAGCAAGTTCGCAAGGGCGTGATTTGCACGAAAAAGCAGGTGTTGCACAAGCGCAAAAGCCCGGGGCAGTTTGGAGGGGCCGCAGCCCCTCCAAGCTTCAATCCGCAGGGGCAAATTTGCCGCTGCCGTTTTCGCCCACCAGAAAGGTAACGGGCGAGGAGAATGCAATTTCGCCCCTTTGAACGAGCTGCTTTACCATGGGCAGATCGCTTAAACAGGAGCCGGGCTGCGGCGCGCCGTTTATGCGGATGCCCCTTAGATAGACAAAGCCGTTTTCCGCGCCCATAAAAGCAATTACGCCTCGTTTACAAGCTTTCCGCTGATGTGCTCGGGCACCAGCGCGAA
This sequence comes from uncultured Eubacteriales bacterium, assembly GCA_902796025.1. Taxonomy (GTDB): domain Bacteria; phylum Bacillota; class Clostridia; order Christensenellales; family Aristaeellaceae; genus RUG14130. Next base: position 5,782 of record CADBNW010000079.1, on the reverse strand, counting down.
CATCAGCGTGCCGGGGCCGGAATGTTCGAGCTCATGGGCGATATAATTTTCGTCGTCTGTGAATTTATAGCTCAGGCGGCGGGCCATTTCGTAGATCGTATCACGGTCCTCGATAAACTCCACGCGCCCGAACACGATCACGCTTTTGATGTTCAGCGCCCAGGAGCCCGGCTTTTTGATGCCCTCGTCGTACACGCAGAAGCTGACCTTCTGATCTTTTCTAAGCGCGTCCACCTTGTGGCCCTTTTTGCCGCTGTGGAAGTAGAGCTTTCCGTCCTCGGGGCAGTAATAGTGATCGATCGGCAGGGCGTAGGGATAGCCGTCGTCCCCCTGCACGGCCAGGACGCCGCGCTTTTGGGTTGTAAGCAGCAAAAGACATTCCTCCCTGTCAAGGCTTTGCTTTTGACGCTGCATGGGTCTGAACACGGGACGTTCCTCCTTTGGCGTTGGTTTTGTGTCAGCCGTTCAGCCCCTGGCGCACGCGGGCAAGGCTGCGGTTCAGCTTGTCCACGTTCACGCTGCCGTCGGTGCCCACGCTGGTGCTCTCCACCGTGGCGGTGCCGCCGTACTTGCAGGCGTGGATCAGGGCAAAAAAGGCGTCAAAGTCCACCTCGCCGTCGCCGATGTGCATGATGGGCAGGCGGTCCATTTCGGGCGTGGGAAACACGCTGTCGTTTACGTGCAGATGGCTGATAAAGCCGTCGCTCAGCAAAAAGCGGTACTTATCCGCGGCCAAAAGCGCGTTTTCGCCGTGCAGATGGGCCATTTTGGTATCGTAGGTGAAGCGGGCAAAGGGGTATTTGCGGGCCAGGGCCGCAAGGTGGTCAAGGCTCAGGTTTTCGCGGCAGGTCACGTTTTCCACCGTGAGGCAGAGGCCGCGCTTTTGGGCAAGGGCGGCCATGTCCCCGTACATCTCCAAAGAAGAATCGAAGTTTCGGTCCGAGCAGGGGCCGTTCCAAAGGTGCAGGACAAGCTTTTTTGTGCCGATCAGGCAGGCGGTGTCCAGATCGCGCTTTAGCAGGCGGAAGGCCTCGCTTCGGCCCTCGGCGCCATGCTCCGACAGCGCCTCGCCAATGTTTTTGTCAAGATGCATCACGGGGATGTTCAGCTTCAGCCCCGTAAGCACCCGGCGCACCTCGTCCACCTCGTCCGCCCAGCAAAAGTACATCAAAAATTCCATGCCGTCCGCGTTCAGCAGGGGCATGTATTTGGCGATCAGGTGGTAGTCGCGGCCGTTATAGCGGGTGAGAAAAGCGCCATTCGATACGTAGACGGGGATCATCACAGCCCTCCCCCAAGCTTTTTGAGCGCCTGAAAGATCAGGTCGTTTGCCTTGTCGGAGGTGCCGCTCACCTGGGATACGGCGCGGGCGGCCTCGCTGGAGGCGTAGCCCAGGGCCATCAGGGCCTCGATCGCCTCCGCCTCCGCGCTGTGCGCGGCGGGCACGTAGGCGGGAGAGGCGCTGGTCAGTTCATCGTTTGAGACCTTGTCCTTTAATTCCAGCACCAGGCGCTGCGCGGTCTTTTTGCCGATGCCGGGCGCGCGGGAAAGCGCCGCCACGTCCCCGGTCACAAGCGCCACGCTCAAGTCGTGCACGCTTAAAACCCCAAGCAGTCCCAGGGCGCTTTTGGGCCCCACGCCACTTACGCCGATCAGGCGCAGGAACATGTTTTTTTCCTCGCGGGACAAAAAGCCGAACAGCTCCACGCCGTCCTCGCGCACCGCAAGGTAGGTGTAAAGCTTTACGCTCTTGCCCGAGGCGGGACAGGCCGCCAGCGTGCTCATGCTGACGCTCAGCTCGTACCCCACGCCCTGGCAGTCGATCACCACGCTGTCCGCGTTTTTCTCGGAAAGGATCCCGTCGATGTGCGCTATCATAAATACCCCTTAAAGACGGAAGCATCCGCTTGCTTCCTCACTTGATTTTATACATTTCCTTTGCGTGCAGGCAGTTTGCGTGGGTGATGGCGACCGCAAGCGCGTCCGCCGCGTCGTCCGGGCGGACGATCTCGTCCATCTTCAAAAGCAGCTTTACCATGTTTTGCATTTGCGGCTTTTCCGCCCGTCCCCAGCCGGTGATCGCCTGCTTGATCTGCATGGGCGTATACTCGTACAGGTTTTCCGTGTACTCCGCAGACGCAACCAGCGCCGCGCCTCTTGCCTGGGCGACGGCGATGCCCGTGGTGACGTTGTGGTAAAAAAACAGCTCCTCAAAGGCGATGTCGTCGGGCTTATAGATGGAGATCAGTTCCTTAAGGCCCGTGTAGATCGTGCGCAGGCGCTGCGGCATGGGCGCGCGCGCCGCGGTGGAGATCACGCCGTAGGTCAGCGGGCGGTACCTGCCCCGGTCAAATTCGATCACCCCGTAGCCCATCAGCGCAAGGCCCGGATCGATGCCAAGTATGATCATCTGTTTTCAGCCTCCGCGCCGCTCGCTGCCGAGATACAGGGTCTCGCCGTATTCCAGCAGCGCGGGCAGGTTGTCCCTGACCACGCGGGGAAAGAGGCTTACCTGGGCCGCTTCATCGGCGCCGATCCACTCCATGCCCACCTGGTAGGCGTCCCGCTCCACGGGCTCGCGGGGCGGCACCTCGTCAAGGTACCTGCACAAAAACACAAAGTACATCTTGTGCGCATTCACGCTGCCCTCGCGCCCCGGGGTGACCCGCTCGAAAATGGCGCTTAAGCGCATGGGCTCCACCGTGAGCCCCGTTTCTTCCATTACTTCGCGCCGCACGGTCTCGGTCAGCAGCTCGCCCTCGTGCTGTCCTCCCCCGGGCAGGGCATAGTACACCCCCAGGCGCGAAACGCATTTGTTCAGCAGCAGCTTGCCGTTATGCAAAATGAGAGCTTTCGCAGAATTGCGAATAGCCAAGTTCCATCATCTCTTTCAGGGTCTACCCATGTCATAATGCATCATTATAACGCCCCGGCGCAGATTTGACAAGATGGGGAGGGTTGAGATTTTTGGCGCTTGAAATGAATCTTTGATTCATTTCAAGCGGGGGGTTGGGCTATCCTTAGGTTGCTTTTTGGTCGAAACGCCAAGGATTGATCGCTTAGGCGATAGGATAGCAGTTTTTGCTGAAATTTCCTGCGGGAAATTTCCGGGCGCAAAAACTGTAAGGTAGCGATTATTTGCTTCGGTCGTCTCCGCTTCGCTGCGCTCCTTACGCAAAAATCGCTGTCCTCGGGGCGGCAAAGCTGCCCCTGCGGATTAGAATTGGAGGGGCTGCGGCCCCTCCAAACTACCCCAGGGCTTTTGCACTTGTGCAACAGCCCTATCGGGGGATTTAAGTTTAGCTGCTTTCGTAATATCAAATGCTCACTTCATTCATTTCATCTACCGTCTTACTTTTTGCAGCGGGCGTTCAGGATCGCGCGGGCGCTTTCGATCTGCTCCGGCGTCATGATGGCCTTAAAGAGGCTGACCCCGTTTTTCTGGCGGGTCCTTACGCTGATATAGGCCCTGGTCTCTCTGCGCCTTGGCTTCATGTCGGCATAGCGAAGGTGCAGGGTCTCGGCGCCGGATGCGTTTTCGGCGCTTATGATGAGCTCCTCCTCGTAAAAATCATAGCTTATTTGACTTCCCTGCGGGGACAGCTCACGCATCCGCTTTGTAAGCCTGTTAGGCCTTATCAGGCAAAACAGCGGGAAGTACACGATCAGAAAGGCAAAAACGGCTGCAAGGAGGACGTGATCTGTGATCATGCCCTTCCATTGCCAGCTAAGCAGCTCGCCAAAGCTAAAGATCCCGTTTTTCAGGGCATAAAAATTGCGAATAACGTTGATGCCGATGACGAGCAGGCTGAAGGAAAGCAGAGACAATACTGTGGTTCTGATGAAAGCCCGAAAGCCGCTGATCCGCGCGGCGGCCTTGTACTGATCAACGGTCAGGGTCCCGCTGATATGCAACAGCGGTATTTTGTTTTCTTCCATTAGCCGATCCTCCTTTAGTGCGGCAAGATATAGGATCTACAGAAAGCTGAGCTGCTGGACCTCGGGCTGCGTCCAGAGGGCGGCGTTCGTGGCAACGTCAAAATAGCCAAGCTCGTCCACCGGAACAAAGTCCCTGCCCAGCAGGCTCTGGTTTTGCGGATAGGCGGCGTCCGCATAGACGTACACGTAGCCGCAGCCGGCCTTTTTGGCAAGCTCGATCTCGCCCCTTTTGCCGTCGGTGGTCACGATGAAGGCGGCGCGGGACAGCGCCAGCATGAGCCCGGTGCGTTCCCGCTCGTCTGCGGGCAGCGCTTCGTGCCGGGGATGCACCCTGGACAAAAGCAGCATAGAGCCCTCCTCAAGCGCCCGCGCATGCTGCGCGCCAAAGCCATGAAGCCCGCCCGCGAGGGGGCAGATCAGCCGTCCCCCGTGCTCCAGCGCGCTTTTCAGCGCCAGGCGGCACACGCCGGGTTCCTCGCAGGTGACAAGGCCAAAGCCGTTGGCCGCGGCGTTCAGGCACAGCGCCCTTACGCCCCCGGCGGCGCGCTCGTCCGTCTTTACGCCGGAAACGCCCAGGATGCCGATGGAATCGCCCTGCGCAAGGGACAGGCTGCCCCTTGCAAACAGCACGGGGCTAACGTATTGGCCAAGGCGGCGGCGGATCAGGGCGGGATAGGCCGCGTCCAGCGGCGTCACGATCTGGATATCCTCGCCCTCGCATTCCTCGATCAGCCTTCCCAGGCGCATGTCCCGGTCCAGCAAAAGGCAGATGCGGTACGCCGCGTCCTCGCCGGTATCCAGCGCGCGCATCACGCCCGGCACGTCCAGCCCCATCAGGGAATCCAGCCCCCTGTTGCCCGCAAGGCTCAGCTGCGCCGCCACGCGGCCCGCCTCCTCGCCGTCCAGGGGCCGCGGGGTCTCGCTGCCGGACGCGCTCATGGGCAGCGTAAGCAGCATCAGGGCATAGCTTTCATCAGTATGGCGCATGGTTCACCTCACGCGAGAATATAGTCGAAAAACGCGTCCGCCGTGGGGGCGGAAAGCTCCAAAAACTCCGTGCGCTCAAAAATGTTTTCAAGGTAGTGCGCGTCGGAGGAGTGCAGCTGCTTTACATCCGGGATGCCCTTATGGGGCAGGGGCAGGCCGATGGAGACCTCCAGGGCCTTGAACGGGATATCCGGTGGCAGAAAGCCGAGCGCCTGCAGTATGCCGTTTGAGCCCCGGTTGATGTGGGCGGGGATGGCAAGGCCGCCCCTTTGGGTCACCATGTCGAACAGGTCGTTTATGGAAAGATCCAGCGCGGAGATCAAAAGCCTTTGTTCTTCGCTTGTGATCTCGTCGTCGTCGTTCATATAGGCCTGCACGCCGAAAAGCTGCGGCTTGTTTTTGATCGGCGGCACGTGGGTATAGATCTCGTCTGAAAAGGCCAGCGCCTCCTCCACCGTGCGAAAATACGCAAGCATGTGCGCTTCCTCACGGGTGGTCAGCTCCATGCCCGGCAATAGCCCCACGCCCACCGCGTCCGCCACCCGTTTTATGGCAGGCAATTGCCCCGCCGTGTTGTGATCGGTCACGGCGATCAGCTCCAGCCCCTTCAGATAGCACATGTTTACGATGTTGTTGGGGGTCATGTCCATGTCCCCACAGGGACTAAGGCAGGAGTGCATATGCAAATCGACAGCGTATTTCATATTGTTCTGTACCCGTTTCGTAAGGAATGCAAGGCTGTGGGCCCTTCCGCCCTGGATACGGGAATATTATACAGGTTTTGGAGCCGGGATGCAATCACTAAATCAAAAGACTTGCACAGCCCGCCTTCTAAACGGACGGAGCCGCAGCCCGT